>JAEYAR010000183.1 GCA_023404715.1 Bacillota bacterium
CGGGGGAACGCGCTCCGCTGGGGCCAAAGGGGACAGGGGGATTCCGATTTCCCCCTTCGTCCCCTCTGGACTCCCCTGTAACCCCTTGAAGCGGCCACTCTCGGGGGCTTCCAGCCCCCTGGCGTGGGGCCTTCCCCTGGGCTGACCACGAATTTTCGATAATCTTTTTACAGTTGATGGTACCATACGATAATAAAACATGAGGTGATACAATATGGGCATATACTATTATAAATTGTTTGATAGGCTCACCAGAAATAACATAAAGAAAAAGGATTTGCAAAGTAAGGCTAATATATCGAGTGCTACAATGTCAAAATTGACAAAAGGAAAGGCGGTTACAACAGATATTGTAGATCGCATCTGCACAGCCCTAAACTGCCAGCCGGGCGACATCATGGAATGGGTGCCGGAGGTGAAAGAAGAAGAGCGGGATGAGCATGCTCGAAAGTAAAAGTTATAGAGAGATGTCCTCTCACTCCATAGTGTTCCAAAATAAAAAAGACTTAAGAAATCAAAGTTTTTACGGAATGAAAGCAAAAACTGTTGATACTTTAGATGTTTTTAGATATACTAATGGTGAAGGAGGCGATACAATGATCGTTAGACCCCACTATTTAGAACTGCTGAAAACCTATCGGGATGTGTCGCTGGTAAAAATCCTCGCAGGGATTCGCCGCTGCGGGAAATCCACGATTTTAGAAATGCTGCAACAAGATTTGATAAACAGCGGCGTTGCCGCAGATCACATTATCAGTATGCGTTATACCTCGGAAGATTTTGACGATGGCATGACCGACAAAGATATGTATAATGGTATCAAGGAACAGATAACCGGCGTCGGACGATATTATCTTCTGCTGGACGAAGTTCAGGAAGTCACCGGCTGGGAAAAAGCCGTCAACAGCCTGTTGGAAAACGCCGACACCGATATTTATGTGACCGGCTCCAATTCCAAGCTGATGTCAAGTGAAATATCCACTTATTTAACGGGACGGTATATCTCTATCCCTGTTTTTACACTGTCCTTTGCCGAATATCTGGATTTTAAAAAAGCAGACGGACGCAAGGTGAAAGAACTGCTTACCGAATACATCCGCATGGGCGGTTTCCCGATTGTTGCTTTGAGCAATTTTGACGAGGGCTCGGCGTATCAGATCGTCGAGGGTATCTACAATTCCGTTATCACAGGCGATATAACCAGACGACACAACATCACGAACTTTGACCTGTTTAACCGTGTTGTAAAGTATGTCGTTGAAAATGTCGGTAAGACCTTTTCCGCTAATGCTATCGCAAAGTTTCTCAAAAGCGAGGGGCGTTCTCTTTCCGTTGAGGCAGTTTACAATTATCTGAGCTGGCTGGAAAAGGCGTTTGTGATCTATCGCTGCCAGCGATATGACTTACAGGGAAAATCCGTACTGAAAACGCAGGAAAAATTCTATTTGGCCGACGCTTCTCTCAAATACTGCACGATGGGTTTTAATCCGAAGTCTGTTGCGGCTATGCTTGAAAATATCGTGTACTTTGAACTGCGGCGAAGAGGCTACGAGGTCTATATCGGAAAATATGAAATAAAAGAAATCGATTTTGTAGCGGTGAAGCGTGACGAGCGTATCTATGTGCAGGTATGCCGCAATCTGCCGGAGGAATCCGATCGGGAGGTTGCCAATCTCCTTGAAATTAAAGACCACTACCCGAAATATGTGGTAACGCTGGACGAACTGGCCGCAGGCAATATCAACGGCGTGAAGATCGTGCATTTAGCGGATTTTTTATTGAGTAATGACTCAAACTTTCAATAGAAAGAAGTGGGAGCGGGGAGTAAGGTTAATACGGCCAAACCGACAAAAAAGTTGAAAATACCCCTAAAATGGTATAGCATTCCCGCAAATGATGTGCTATAATAGTGAGGATAAAACGGAGGACACCTTTAAATCGGTCCCGTGAGGCTGGTAAGGTTGCGCCGATCATTTGTGCTGCAATAGCCTTGCCCTGCCCGTCAGGACAAGGCTTTTTATTGTGTCCAAATGGGAGGAATCGCCATGCAGGAATTCCGCGAAAAAGCCCACATCATGGACGCGGCGGCCATAGACCGCGCGCTCACGCGCATTGCGCACGAGATTATCGAAAAAAACAAGGGCGTAGAGGACGTTTGCCTCATCGGCATCCAGCGCCGGGGCGTACCGCTCGCGCGCATGCTGGCGCAAGTCATCGCGCGCTTCGAGGGCGTAAATGTGCCCGTGGGCGTGCTGGATATTACGCTTTATCGCGACGACCTCTCGCTGCTGAGCGAGCACCCGGTGCTCAACGGCACGGACGTGCCCTTCGTCATTCAGGATAAAACCCTGGTCATGGTCGACGACGTGCTCTATACGGGCCGCACAGCCCGCGCGGCGATGGATGCGCTGTGCGACATGGGGCGCCCGCGCCGCATCCAATTCGCGGCCCTGATCGACAGGGGACACCGCGAGCTGCCCATCCGTGCGGACTACGTAGGCAAAAGCCTGCCGACCGCGCAGAGCGAAATGGTCAGCGTGCGCCTGACGGAGATCGACGGGGCGAAGGAAGTCGTCCTGATGGAGCGCGCCTGATCGAGCCGACGCGTTGATTCCCGGCCTCGGCCGGTGTCATACAACAGAGGGAATAGGGGGAATTTTGAACATGGTTAAAACGACGGCGGTCAAAAAGGATTCGACCGGCAAGCTGCTCATCCTGGGCATTCAGCACGTGTTCGCGATGTTTGGCGCGACGGTGCTCGTGCCCGCGCTCACGGGCTTGAGCCCGTCCACCGCGCTGCTGTGCGCCGGCCTGGGCACGCTGCTGTTCCACTTCATCACAGGGCGCAAGGTGCCGGTATACCTCGGTTCCAGCTTTGCCTTTATCGCGGCGATTCAGGCGGTCGCCGGCAAGTACTCGGGCGGCGCGGCCATCGGCAGCGCGGAGTATATCGCAAACGGCCTGCCCTACGCGACCGGCGGCATCGTGGTCGCGGGCGCCCTGTACGTCGTGCTCGCGCTGCTGGTGCGCATCTTCGGCGCGGAGAAGATCCGTTCGTTCTTCCCGCCCGTGGTCACGGGCCCGATGGTCATCATCATTGGCATGATGCTCGCGCCTACCGCTGTGAGCAACATCACCACCCCCATCGGCGGCCTCTCCACCGGCTGGAACTGGCTGATCGCTATCGTCACCATCGGCACGATCATCGGCGTGACGCTTTGGGCCAAGGGCTTCTTTAAGCTCGTGCCCATCCTGTTCGGCATCATCGTGGGCTACGCCTTCTCGGCCATCCTGACCGCCTGCGGCATTCCGGTCGTCGATTTTGCGCCGGTGAGCGCGGCTTCGTTCGTGCAGGCGCCGCTGCTGTTCCTGCCCAAGTTCGGCCTGGACGCGATCGTGATGATCGCCCCCATCGCCATCGTCACATTCGTAGAGCATATCGGCGACATCACGGCCAACGGCGCGGTCGTCGGCAAGGACTTTTTCAAGGACCCGGGCCTGGACCGCACGCTGCTGGGCGACGGCCTGGCGACCATGCTGGCCGGCTGCATCGGCGGCCCCACCAACACCACCTACGGCGAGAACACAGGCGTACTGGCTGCGACCAAGAATTATAACCCCCTGACGCTGGAGATCGCGGCCTGCTTTGCGATCGTGCTGGCCTTCCTGGGCAAGCTGGGCGCGGTGCTGCAGACGCTGCCGGGCCCGGTGATGGGCGCGGTGTCGGTCGTGCTCTTCGGCATGATCGCGGCGGTCGGCCTGCGCACGCTGGTTGAAAATCAGGTTGACTTCAAGGCATCGCGCAACCTGCTGATCGTGGCGGTCATGCTGGTGTTCGGCCTGGGCGGCGCGAGCGTCACGTTCGGCGCGGTCACGTTCAGCGGTACCGCGCTGGCGGCTGTGCTGGGCATCGTGCTCAACAAGGTGCTGCCCAACCCGATCGATCAATAAACCCAATGGGCGGCGGATATTCCGCCGCCTCTGGCCGTCGACAAAGTCGACGGCCTCGTGCAAAATGAAGGATCATTTTGCACGAAGATCACGGGAGATGTTTTCCTGCGCAAATGCTACGCATTTGACTACGGAAAACGCCCCGCCCGACCGACAAAGCCGGTCGATACGATTTCATATGAAGGGGAATCCTCCCCTTCATGCATCCCCAAATAAGTAACTGGGATTTTCGGGCAGTTTGGGGCGGCGGATATTCCGCCGCCTGCTTGCTAAGCAGACGGATCATTTTGAATAACGGAAGGTGAGACCGTGACCTTGAACCGCAAGGATTTGCTAGGCCTGCGCGGCGTGAGCGCGCAGGAGATCGAGTGCATTTTGAAGACCGCCGAGGCCATGAAGCAGGTGCTGCTCTCGAACAATAAGAAGACGCCGCACCTGCAGGGCAAGTCCATCGTGACCCTCTTTTACGAAAACAGCACGCGCACGCGCCTGTCGTTCGAGCTGGCGAGCAAGTACATGTCCGCAGCCGCGGCCAACATCGCGGCCTCAGCCTCCAGCGTGCAGAAGGGCGAAACGCTCATCGATACGGGCGTCACGCTCGACCAGATGGGCACGGACGTGATCATCATCCGCCATCCGATGTCGGGCGCGCCAGCGCTGCTCGCCCGGCATGTACGCGCCTCGGTCATCAATGCGGGCGACGGCATGAACGAGCATCCGACGCAGGCGCTGCTGGACATGATGACGATCAAAACGCATCTGGGCGGGCTGTCGGGCCTCAAGGTCGCGGTGGTGGGCGACGTGATGCACAGCCGCGTCGCGCGTTCAAACATCTGGGGGCTGCAAACGATGGGCGCGAAGGTTTACCTCGCCGCGCCGCCGACGCTGATCCCCGTGGAGATTGAAAAGACGGGCGCTATCCTCGCGCCCACGGTGGAGGACGCGCTGGAGGGCGCGGACGTGGTGATGGGCCTGCGCATACAGCGCGAGCGCCAGCAAAAGGGGCTTTTTCCCTCTGTGGCGGAATATTGCGACAACTGGGAGCTCACGCCCGAGCGCGTGGCGCTCGCAAGGCCCGCCGCGCTGGTGATGCATCCTGGCCCCATGAACCGCGGGGTGGAAATCGCAAGCGCCGTGGCCGACGGCGCGCAGAGCGTCATCGCCGAGCAGGTGCAAAGCGGCGTGGCGGTGCGCATGGCGCTGCTTTACATGCTCACGAGAAAGGAGGCGCAGGCATGATGAAGACAATCATCCGCGGGGGGCGCGTGATCGATCCCGCCCAGCATCTGGACAGCCGCTTCGACGTGCTGATCGAGGACGGGCTGATCTGCGAAATCGGCGAACGCATAGAGGCTGAGCACGCGCAGGAGATCGACGCGGCGGGCCTTTTAGTGCTGCCGGGCCTGGTGGACATCCACTGCCACCTGCGCGACCCGGGCTTTGAATACAAGGAAGACATCGCGACCGGTACGCGCTCGGCGGCGGCGGGCGGCTTCACCAGCGTCTGCTGCATGCCCAACACCAGCCCGGTCAACGACTGCGCGGCGGTGTCGCGCTACATCCTGGAGCGCGCGCAGACGGTCGGGTGCGGGGTGCGCGTCTACCCGATCGGCGCGATCTCCAAGGGGCTCAAGGGCGCGGAGCTGGCGGAGATCGGTACGATGAAGGCGGCGGGCATCGTCGCCGTGTCGGACGACGGCCGGCCGGTCGTGAACGCGAACCTGATGAAGCTGGCGCTCATCTATGCGGATCATTTCGACGTCCCCGTCGTCTCGCACAGCGAGGATTTGGACCTGACCGACGGCGGCGTGATGAACGAGGGCTATATGTCCACGCTGCTGGGCCTGCGCGGCGTCACGCGCGCGGCGGAAGAGGTGATGATCGCGCGCGATATCCGCCTGGCCGAGACGTACGGCAAGCGCATACACCTGTGCCATGTCTCCACCCGTGGCGGCGTGCAGCTCGTGCGCGAGGCGAAGGCGCGCGGCGTGCGCGTGACGGCGGAGACCGCGCCGCACTACATCGCTGCGACCGACGCCTGGGTGGAGGGATACGACACGAACACGCGCGTCAACCCGCCGCTGCGCACGGAGGAGGACCGCCTCGCCGTCATCGCGGGGCTGGCGGACGGCACGCTCGACTGTATCGCCACCGACCACGCGCCGCACCACGCGGACGAGAAGAACGTGGAATACCCGCTCGCGGCCTCCGGCATCGTGGGCTTTGAGACGGCCTTCGCGGTGTGCTACACCGAGCTGGTGCTAAAGGGCTACATGGACGTCGAAAGGCTGGTCTCGCTGATGACCCACAGGCCCGCGCAGATTTTAAACCTGCCTGCCGGCACGCTGGCGCCCGGCGCGCGCGCGGACATCGCGCTTGTAGATATCGGCGAAACGTGGACGGTGGAGGCAGCAAAGCTTCATTCCAAGTCGAAGAACACGCCCTTTGACGGTAGAACGTATACGGGCCGCGTGAAGCGGACGCTCTGCGGTGGCCGGACGATTTATGAGGAGGCCTAAACGATGCGGCAGATGGATGCATTGATCGAGCGGATCATCGAAAAGAAGAACCCCACGGTTGCTGGACTGGATACGCGGCTGGAATACCTGCCCGAAACATTCCTGCAAGACGTTTTGCCCGGCGGCGTGCATGGCTTTGAGGATGCGGCGCAGGCGATTTACCGTTATAACTGCGCGCTGGTGGACGCCCTGCAGGATGTCGTGCCTGCGGTGAAGGTACAGGTGGCCTATTACGAAATGTACGGCCCGGCGGGCATGCAGTGCTTTGAAAAGACGATGGCCTACGCGCGCGAAAAGGGCCTGTCGGTCATGGCCGACGTCAAGCGAAACGACATCGGCGCGACGGCGGAGGCCTACGCGGCGGCCTACATCGGAAGGACCGACGTGGGGGGCGATCAGCTCCGCGCTTTCCCGGCGGACTTCGCGACCGTCAACCCCTATCTGGGCGTGGACGGCATTGCGCCGTTTTTGAAGCAGGCGGCGGCGTACGGCACGGGCATCTTCGCGCTGGTGAAGACGAGCAACCCCTCTTCCGGGCAGCTGCAGGACATGCGGGTCGAAGGCGGACGCACGGTCTACGAGGTCGTGGGCGATCTGGTGGAAGAATGGGGCGCGGATCTCGTGGGCGCGCACGGCTATAGCGCGGTGGGCGCGGTCGTCGGCGCGACATACCCGGCGCAGGGCGCGGCGCTGCGCGCGCGCATGCCGCACACGTTCTTCCTCGTGCCGGGCTACGGGGCACAGGGCGCGACGGGCGCGGATCTGGCGGGCTGCTTTGATGCGCGCGGCCTGGGCGCGATCGTGAACGCATCGCGTTCGATCCTCTGCGCATGGAAGCGCCGCGAGGGCGTCTCCTTCGCGCAGGCGGCGCGCGACGAGGCGATCCGCATGCGCGAGGACATCTCGGCGGGACTCGCGGCGGCGGGCAAGGCGATGAGGTAAGGTATGGAACAGACGATCGCACACGTCCTTCGCTGCGAGGATATCGCGCGGGACATCTTCCTGCTTGTCTTGGTGGCGCCGGGCATCGCGCGGGAGGCGAGGCCCGGCCAGTTCGTACACATCGCCGTGCCCGGAGCG
Organism: Bacillota bacterium; assembly: GCA_023404715.1. Taxonomy (GTDB): domain Bacteria; phylum Bacillota; class Clostridia; order Christensenellales; family Aristaeellaceae; genus Beduinella. Next base: position 7,551 of record JAEYAR010000183.1, read on the forward strand.
GATGGGCACATCCTGCGCAGGCCCATCAGCCTGATGGGCTTTGACGCGGCGGCGGGCACGCTGACGATGGCGATCCAGGTGAAGGGCGAGGGCACGCGCCGCCTGCGCGGCCTGCGGCCGGGGGACGGGGCGGATGTGCTCGGCCCGATTGGACGGGGGTTTGAATTGCGTGGAGCGGGGCGCGCATTCTTCGTGGGCGGCGGCGTCGGCGTCGCGCCGGTGCGCGGCGCGCTTAACGTATTTCAGCGCGAGTGCGCCTGCGAGGCGTTCTTCGGCTACCGCAGCGAGGCGTTTGCCTACGGGCTGGAGGGGCTCGGCTGCCCGGCGCATATCGTGACGGACGACGGCACGCTGGGCGAGCGCGCGCTGGTGACCGCGCCCCTGCTGCGGGCAATCGCGGCGGGCGCGCCGGACGTGATCTTCGCCTGCGGCCCCACGCCGATGTTGCGCGCGGTGCAGAAAATCGCCCTGGAGCAGAACATCCCCTGCCAGCTCTCGCTGGAGGAGCGCATGGGCTGTGGGTTGGGCGCCTGCCTGGTGTGCAACTGCAAGGTGCACGCTGCGGACGGGTTCGACTACAAGCGCGTATGCGTGGACGGCCCGGTATTTGACGCGCGGGAGGTGCTCTTCGATGATTGATCTATCGCTCGACCTGTGCGGCGTGCATCTCAAAAACCCGGTCATCGCGGCCTCCGGCACGTTCGGGTTTGGCCGCGAGTACGACCGGCTCTACGATATCTCGCAGCTGGGCGGCATCTCGGTCAAGGGGCTGACGCTCAAAAAGCGCCTGGGCAACCCGCCGCACCGCATCGCAGAGACGCCCGCCGGGCTGCTCAACAGCGTAGGATTGCAAAACCCTGGCGTGGACGCCTTCATCGAGGAGGACCTGCCTTGGCTTTTGCAAAAGGACGTGGCGGTCATCGCGAACATGGCCGGGAATACCGAGGAAGAGTACTGCCTGATGGCAGAGAAGCTGTCTAATACAGGCGTGCACATGCTGGAGCTCAACATCTCCTGCCCGAACGTGAAGGAGGGCGGCGTGGCGTTTGGCATTCGGCCGCAGAGCGTTTACGCGATCACGAAGGCCGTGCGCGCGCGCACGAAGAAGCCGCTCATGGTCAAGCTTTCGCCCAACGTGGCCGATATTCGCGAGAACGCGAAGGCGGCGGAGGAGGCGGGGGCGAACTGCCTCTCGCTCATCAATACGCTGACGGGTATCGCGGTGGATGCCAAGACGCGACGCATGGTGCTGCACAACAACACCGGCGGCATGTCCGGCCCGGCGGTCAAGCCCATCGCGCTGCGCATGGTGTGGCAGGCCGCGCAGGCGGTGCAGATCCCGGTCGTCGGCATGGGCGGCATCGTGACGGGCGAGGACGCGGCCTCCTTCATGCTGGTAGGGGCGCGTGCCGTCATGGTCGGCACCGCGAACATCATGGACGCCTACGCCTGCCCGCGCATCGTCCGCGAATTGGAGGCCTATTGCGAGAGCCAGGGCACGGTGAGGGCGCAGGAGCTCGTGGGAACCGTGAAAACGAACGGATAAGCGATAAAAAGAAGACATATGCAAATTTTCACGCTATAACTACAATAGGGGCGACCCATGGGTCGCCCCCAGACTGTCGACAAACCTATCAAAGTCAGACAAACCAAAAGCCGTCTGCAAGACTGTAATCGTATCCGCCGGCTTTGCCGGCGGGGCGGGGATTTTTCCGCAGCAAAATGCAATATTGCGGAGGAAAAAGTCTCCCGTAAACTCGACAAAGTGGCAGACGCCACTTTGTCGACACGCAGAGGGGCGACCCATGGGTCGCCCCTCCATAGAGCCATTTCTATATCCAAACTTTCAAAAGAACCTATGATAGACAGCACTCTAATTTCATTCAACGTCAAGTGGTAAATACATGAGAATACAGTCGTTGTCCGTTTCACCGGTGCTGAATGACATGTATTCTTCAAGCACTTCAAAGCCATTTCGCAGTTCCCTGCGCTTGTCGCTGGGCATCCCTTGCGGCGCGCAGAAAACGTGCCCTATGCCATGCAGCCTGGGCTAACGCAGCCGGTATAGCGCGCGTACTACGAGGAGCGCGTAGCGGCGTTCATGGACGTCGTCCAGAGTTACACACAAGACGGATTGGAGATACCGGAGCTGGACGCTATGATCGCCGAGCACGACCGCGCGGTCGGCATGGTCTATCGGGAAAGCACGTGAAAGAAGCCAAGCGCGAATTGGGGCTTGACGCCTAGCGTCGGAGGGGGTATACTATCTCTAACTTCCGGAATGAAAAAGAAGAGTAGTTCGCTTTGAACCCCACCAGAGAACGCGCGCCGTCGGCTGGAAGCGCGCGGGGCGGAGGGCGGATGAAGACCACCTTTGGACCGGGGCGCGCGGGGCGCGATACAGCCTCAACTGGAGGGGGCGCTTTTGCGCCCAATCAGGGTGGAACCACGGGCATACACGCTCGTCCCTAGTCGGGGCGGGCGTTTTGTTTTTTTCAGAGAGGATGAGGTGCATGAAGATCGTCTATCGGGGAGAAACGCATGAATTCGCGGACGGTATGAACGCGTTGGACATGCTCAAAAGCCTGGATGCGCAGCTGTACAAGGAGGCCGTTGCGGCGCGCGTGAACGGCGAGGACAAATCCCTGCCCGAGCCCGTGCCGGAGGGCGCGGAGCTGGCGTTTTTGACGTTTGCGGATGAGCAGGGAAAGCGCGTGCTGCGCCACACGGCATCGCACGTGCTCGCACAGGCGGTGAAGCGCCTGTTTCCCCAGGCCAAGCTGGCCATCGGCCCGGCGATCGAGAACGGATTTTATTACGATTTTGACGTCGAAACGCCCTTCACGCCGGAGGATATCGCCGCCATCGAAAAGGAAATGCAGCGCATCGTCAAGCAGAACGAGCGGCTTACCCGCTTTGAGCTGCCGCGCAGCGAGGCGCGCGCGCTCATGGAACAGATGGGCGAGCCCTATAAAGTCGAGCTGATCGACGACCTGCCGGCGGATGCGGTGATTTCCTTCTACCGGCAGGGCGACTTCACAGACCTGTGCGCGGGCCCGCATCTGCCCTCCACCGGCAAGGTGAAGGCGTTTAAGCTGACCAGCGTCGCGGGCGCATACTGGCGGGGCAGCGAGAAGAACAAGATGCTCAGCCGTATCTACGGCACGGCGTTTGACACCAAGGAGGCGCTCGGCGCCTATCTTGAGCAGATCGAGGAAGCCAAGAAGCGCGATCATCGCAAGCTCGGCCGGCAGTTGGACCTTTTCGACATCCTGGACGAGGGGCCGGGCTTCCCGTTCTTCTTCCCCAAGGGCATGGTGCTGCGCAATACCCTGGAGGACTATTGGCGCCAGATCCATCGTGAGCACGGCTACGAGGAGATCAAGACGCCGATGATGCTCAACCGCGCGCTGTGGGAGCGCTCTGGACACTGGGATCACTATCGCGAGAACATGTACACCACGAAGATCGACGACACGGACTTCGCCATCAAGCCCATGAATTGCCCGGGCGGCATGCTCTGTTATAAGCGCCGCAAGTGGAGTTACCGCGACCTGCCGATGCGCTGCGGCGAGCTGGGGCTGGTGCATCGCCATGAGATGTCCGGCGCGCTGCACGGCCTGATGCGCGTGCGTTGCTTCACGCAGGACGACGCGCACATCTTCATGACAGAGGCGCAGATCGAGCGCGAGATCCTCGGCGTGTACGACCTGATCGACGAGGTATACGGCGTGTTCGGGTTCAGCTACCACGTGGAGCTTTCCACCCGGCCGGAAGATTCCATGGGCACGGACGCGCAGTGGGAGATGGCGACCGATGCGCTGCGCCGGGCGCTGGACAAGAAGGGAAAGCCCTACGTGGTCAACGAAGGCGACGGCGCGTTCTACGGGCCGAAGATCGACTTTCACCTGACCGACTGCCTGGGTCGCACGTGGCAGTGCGGCACGATTCAACTCGACTTTCAGCTGCCGGAGCGCTTTGACCTGACCTACACGGGCGCGGACGGGCAGGAGCACCGGCCGATCATGATCCATCGCGTGGTCTTCGGCTCCATCGAGCGCTTCATCGGCATTCTGACCGAGCAGTACGCGGGCGCGTTCCCGACGTGGCTATCGCCCGTGCAGGTGAAGGTGCTGACCATCACAGAGCGCAGCGACGAATGGGCGCGGGAGATCGGACGCGAGCTGGAGGGCCGCGGCATTCGCACGGAGCTGGACCTGCGCAATGAAAAGATCGGCTTTAAGATCCGCGAGGCGCAGATGGAAAAGGCGCCGTACATGTTCGTGCTGGGCGACAAGGAGGTCGCGGACCGCACCGCCTCGGTGCGCGGACGCAAGGGGGACCTAGGCCCCATGGCGCTCTCGCAGATCATAGGCAAGATCGAAGAGGAGATTCGCACCAAAGCGCGATAACATAGAAGGGAAGCGGATGGATATGAACATCGAATTAAAGGACGGCGCGCGCGCGTTTGAGGACGGCATGAACGCGCTGGATATCGCCAAGCAACTGAATCAGCAGCTCTATAAATCGGCCGTCGCCGCGCGGGTTAACGGCGAGGTCAAGTCGCTCGCGGAGCCCGTGCCGGACGGCGCTAAGCTCGAGATCCTCACCTTTGAGGACGAGGACGGAAAGCGCGTTTTCCGCCATACGGCGTCGCACGTGCTCGCGCAGGCGGTGAAGCGTCTGTTTCCACAGGCCAAGCTGGCCATCGGCCCGGCGATTGAGAACGGCTTCTATTACGACTTTGACGTCGAAACCCCCTTTACGGCGCAGGATCTGGCGGCGCTGGAAAAGGAGATGCAGCGCATCGTCAAGAAGAATGAGCGCCTGGAGCGCTTCGAGCTGCCGCGGTCGGAGGCGCTGGCGCTCATGGCGCAAAGGGGCGAGCCCTACAAGGTGGAGCTCATAAACGACCTGCCCGAGAGCGCGGTGATCTCCTTTTACCGTCAGGGCGATTTTACGGACCTGTGCGCGGGGCCGCACCTGCCCTCCACCGGCAAGGTGAAGGCGCTGAAGCTGACCCAGGTGGCGGGCGCATACTGGCGGGGCAGCGAGAAGAACAAGATGCTGCAACGCATCTACGGCACGGCGTTTGACACGAAAGAGGCGCTGGATGCCTATTTAAAGCAGGTAGAAGAGGCGCGCAGCCGCGACCACAACAGGCTGGGGCGCGAGTTGGAATACTTCACCACCGTAGACTACATCGGCCAGGGGCTTCCGATCCTGCTGCCCAAGGGAGCGCGCGTCATCCAGCTGCTGCAGCGCTGGGTCGAGGACGAGGAGCAGCGCCGCGGCTACCTGCTGACCAAGACGCCGCTGATGGCCAAGCGCGAGCTGTACAAGATCTCCGGCCATTGGGACCACTACCTGGACGGCATGTTCGTCCTGGGCGATCCAAACGATGAGACGAAGGAATGCTTCGCGCTGCGGCCGATGACCTGCCCGTTTCAATACCAGGTGTACCTCAACCGCATGCGCTCCTATCGTGATCTGCCGATGCGCCTGGGCGAGACGTCCACGCTGTTTCGCAACGAGGATTCCGGCGAGATGCACGGGTTGATCCGCGTCCGGCAATTCACGATCTCAGAAGGACACCTCATCCTGCGCCCGGATCAGCTGGAATTGGAGTTCAAGGGGTGCCTGGACCTGGCCAACGGCATGCTGGAAACCCTGGGGCTCAAGGAGGACTGCACCTATCGCTTCTCGCAGTGGGATCCCCAAAACCCCAAGAACAAATACGAGGGCACGGCGGAGCAGTGGGAAAAGGCGCAGAGCACGATGGAGCAGATCCTGAAGGACCTGAACGTGCAGTATACCGTGGGCTTCGACGAGGCGGCGTTCTACGGCCCTAAGCTGGACATTCAGTGCAAGAATGTGTTCGGCAAGGAGGATACGCTGATCACCATCCAGATCGACATGCTGTTGGCCGAGCGTTTTGGCATGGAGTACGTGGACGCGGACGGGCAGAAGAAACATCCCTACATCATCCACCGCACGTCGATCGGCTGCTATGAGCGCACGCTCGCGCTGCTGATCGAAAAATACGCCGGCGCGCTGCCAACCTGGCTTGCGCCAACGCAGGTCAAGGTGCTGACGATCACCGAGCGGGCCGACGCATGGGCTAAGGAGATCGAGCGCGAGCTCACTGCCCGCGGCATGCGCGTGGAAACAGACCTGCGCAACGAGAAGATCGGCTTCAAAATCCGCGAGGCACAGATGGAAAAGGCGCCTTACATGCTCGTGATCGGCGACAAGGAAGTGGAGGAGCGCATGGCAGCCGTGCGCAGCCGCAAGGAGGGCGACCTGGGGGTGATGGCGCTGGGCGACCTCATCGACCGCCTGGAGGAAGAAATCCGCACGAAAGCCAGATAAATCGCTTGACAAGCGTGGGAAAGCGTGGTAGTATATAACGCGTATGAAGTAGAAGCTGCCCGCTTCTCACCCGGCGATGATGTTGTCGTGGTTTCGGCATTGTTTTGTCATGCAAGAGCGGGTGGTTTCGCCCGCTCTTTTCTTTGTTTCAAAAAGGAAGGCGGGGCAGGGGCGTCTGTCCCCGGGTTACCGGGAAAACGCGCGAAAGCGCAACGATTGCAGGAGGTGTATCGATATCAACATGGATCTGATGATCAACGAGGGAATTCGCGACCGCGAGGTGCGCGTAATCGATCAAAACGGCGAGCAGCTTGGCGTCATGCCGACGCGCAAGGCGCTGGAGCTGGCGGAGCAGGCGACGCTCGACCTGGTGAAGATCGTTCCAAATGCGAAGCCGCCGGTTTGCAAGCTGATGGATTACGACAAGTACCGCTACGAGCAATCCAAGCGCGAGCGCGAGATCCGCAAGAATCAAAAGGTCGTCTCTCTCAAGGAGGTTCAGCTCTCCGCCACGATCGAGGAAAACGACATCCAGACCAAGGCGAAGAACGCGCTGCGTTTCCTTCAAGATGGAGACAAGGTGAAGGTATCGATTCGCTTTCGTGGCAGGCAGATTACGCATACCGAGATCGGCATGCGCGTGATGCAGGATTTTGTCGAACGTGTGAAGGATATTGCCAATGTCGAGCGCAGGCCGCTGCTCGAGGGCCGTCACATGATCATGATTCTCGCACCCAAGGACCCTGGCAAGGAAACCAAACAAACGGCTCCTAAACAGTGATTTACCGGAGAGGAGGACCCTATCATGCCTAAGCAAAAAACGCATCGTGGTGCGGCGAAGCGCCTGTCTCTCACGAAGAACGGCCTCGTCAAGCGCGCCAAGGCTTATAAGAGCCACATCCTGAATAAGAAGAGCACCAAGCGTAAGCGCAACCTGCGCAAGACGGATTACGTCGCGCCGACGGAAGCGAAGACGATGAAGAAGCTCATCCCGTACAAGTAAGCATTCGCCAAGCAAAGGAGGGAATCACCCATGGCAAGAATTAAAGGGGCAGTCAACGCCCATAAGAAGCGCAGGAAGATCATGAAGCTGGCGAAGGGCTACTACGGCTCCAAGTCCAAGCAGTACCGCGCGGCGAGCGAGCAGGTTCGCCGTTCGCTCCGCTATGCCTACATCGGCCGTAAGCTGCGCAAGCGCGATTTCCGCACCCTGTGGATCTCCCGCATCAACGCGGCCGCCCGCATGAACGGCATGTCTTACTCCACGTTCATCAACGGCCTCAAGAAGCAGAACATCGAGGTTAACCGCAAGATGCTGGCGGATCTCGCCGTAAACGACGCGGCCGCTTTCGCGCAGATCGTCGAGATGGCCAAAAAGGCTTGATGAAAAAATGCTCCCTGTTTCGCCAAAATGTCGAAACGGGGGCTTTTTTATATGCCATAAAGCATGTATAATAATGAGAAGCGCTTGGCGGAGGGAGAGGGACGGATGCAGGAAATCGTAAGCGTGCAAAACGAGAAGATCCGCGCGCTGCGGGCGCTTGCGCACAAGAAAGGGCGCGTGGAGGCGGGATGCTTCCTGGTAGAGGGCGTCAAAATGGTGAGTGAGGCGGCGGATTCGATGCGGGTGCAGACCGTGCTCGTCGAGGATACGCGGGTGAATGCATATGCCGGGCTGCTCGCGAAGCTGACGGAAGCGGGCGCGCAGGTCTTTTGCGTGCCGCCGCGCGTGTTTCAAAGCGTCGGGGACGCCAAGACGCCGCAGGGGATTCTCGCCAGCGTGCGGATGCCGCCCGCGCCGGAGCGCCTGGAGGGGCCGCGTCTGGTGGCGCTGGACGGCGTGCAGGACCCCGGGAACGTCGGCACGATTTTGCGAACAGCGGACGCCGCGGGTTTTGAGGGCGCCCTGCTCAGCGAAGCGTGCGCGGACGCATACGGGCCCAAGGCGCTGCGCGCGACGATGGGATCGATCTTTCGCGTGCCGGTGCTGCGCACGGATGCGCTGGACAGCTGGCTTTTGAAATATCGGGATGAAGGCTATGCCGTGATCGTAAGCGCGCTGGACGGCTCCCCATTTTACGCGCGGCAGGGCATAGGCGAGCGGTTTGTGCTCGTCGTCGGCAGCGAGGCGCGCGGCGTATCGCCCGCTGTATCCCAAGCGGCGACGCACCGGCTGCGATTGCCGATGCGCGGGGGAGCAGAATCTTTAAATGCGGCAGTTGCCGCGGGCATCATGCTCTATGAGCTGACACGGCCTGCGGACGAAGGGAGATAAACACATGAACGTCACATTGGGCATGGTTTTAGAGGCGAGGGAGCATTTAAAGGGCGTCGTGCACCGTACGGACCTGGTGCCCTCCAAACCGCTGAGCAACGGGGAATATCAGGTTTACCTCAAGTCGGAGAGCCTGCAGGATACGGGATCGTTTAAGGTGCGCGGCGCGTACATCAAGATCGCCAGCCTTTCGCCGGAGGAACGCGCCGCGGGCGTCATCGCCTCCTCAGCGGGCAACCATGCGCAGGGCGTGGCGCTGGCCGCGCGCACGTTCGGCGTGCCGGCGACGATCGTCATGCCCGAGGGCGCGCCGATCGCCAAGATCAAGGCGACGCGCGAGCTGGGCGCAAAGGTCGTGCTGCACGGCACGGTCTATGACGACGCATTTGCCTATGCCTGTAAGCTGCAGGAGGAGAGCGGCGCCGTGTTCATCCACCCCTTCAACGACCCCATGGTTATCGCAGGGCAGGGCACCATCGGCCTGGAGATCGTGGACGACATGCCGGATGTGGACGCCATCGTCGTGCCCATCGGCGGCGGCGGGCTTGCCGCGGGCATCGCAGTGGCTGTCAAATCGCTGCACCCGAGCATCCGCATCATCGGGGTGGAGGCGGCGGGAGCGGCCTGCATGAAGGCTTCGCGCGAGGCGGGCCATATCGTAACGCTGGAAAGCGCCAAGTCGATCGCCGACGGCATCGCGGTAAAGACGCCGGGGGACGAGACGTTTGAAATCTGCAATCATTATCTGGACGATATCGTCACCGTGGACGACGACGAAATCGCGCAGACGGTGCTGTACCTCATGGAGCGGTGCAAGATCGTCACAGAGGGCGCGGGCGCCGCGGCGGTCGCCGCCATCATGGGTCACAAATTTGCCTGCAAGGGCAAGGTGGCGGCGGTGCTCTCGGGCGGCAACATCGACGTGACGATGCTCTCTCGCATCATCGAAAAAGGCATGCTCAAGGCGGGCCGCATGATCAAGCTGCGCGTAATCATGGAGGACAAGCCGGGCCAGCTGACGCTGACATCGCGCATCATCGCGGAGTGCGGCGGCAACGTCGTGCAGGTGCATCACGACCGCTCTTGCGTGGAGCTGGGCATCAACCATGCGCTGCTCGAGGTATCGGTTGAGACGCAGGACCTGGAGCATGCCGAGCGCATCATCGCTGAAATCAAGCGCAACGGTTTTTCGCTGATGGCTTAAAAAAAAGGCGGGATCCTCCCCGATGTCGATCCGGGGGATCCCGCCTTTTTGCGTTTCTTAAAGCTCTTCTTCGCCCTCGTCCTCCACGCTGGACATAAACTCGCGGCTGCTCACGCGCTTAAGCTCGCGCTGCGATTCCACCATGTCGGAGAGCATTTCCTTGACCTTGGCGGCGTTTTTGACACGCTTGATGTCAAATTCCGGCGTGGATTTATCGGCCGAGCAGCAATGTATGGTGCCCAGCCCAAAGATGCGCTCTTCCAGGGAACGACGGAGCGTTACGTCCATGATGCGGTAGAGGCGAATTTCCTCTTCGTTTTTGTTGAGCAGGCCCGTCTCGATGAGCAGCTTTTCTTCCGTCAATTTGTAGACCGTAAAAGACCAAGGGAGCCCAAAGAGCGTGCGCTTGCGCTCGCGCCACGCATACTGTGTATCGTCCATATCATCAGTCCTCCAGACAAAAAATCGATGCCGTAAGCCTATTGTACCATGGTTTTACGAAAAAGGCCATAGAGGGATGCGCGCGGTCATTGAAAACGGACGGGCGGCAATGCCGTCCGTCCGTTTTGGGACGATCGATTACACTTTCGCTGCTGCTGCGGCCTCGTCCTTATATGCGGCCTCCATGACGCGGGTGAGCAGCACGGCCTGCTCGATACCGAATTCCGGCAGGTCAAAGCCTTCGTTTACGGCCTTGACCCACTGGCGTACGGGCAGCTCGGGTTTTTCGGGCAGGTCGGTGATCTCCTTCCACTCTCCGCCGGTCGCCTCGCAGCAGGCGCGCAGGCCGCCGTGCACCATGAGCGCGCCCTTGGTGCCGCTGATCTCCAGCGTGTAGGGGTTGCTCTGAGAGACGAAGCCCGTCTCCGAAACGCCGATCACGCCGTTAGGGAAGGTCAATACGCTGACCGCGTTGTCCTCGACCGGGCGGCCTGTGAAGCTTGTGAACGTGGACTGCACGCACAGCGGTTCGCCCAGCAGCCAGCACAGCGTATACATCGGATGCGCGCCCAGGTCGATCATCGCGCCGCCGCCGCAGAGCGTGCGGTCGTAGAAGTGCGGGGGAAGCCAATCGGCGATGCTGCCGTTGTGCACGTTGCGCACACGGGCATAGGTGATGTCACCGAGCTCGCCCGCGTCGACCAGTTGCTTCGCGCGCAGGATGGCGGGGTTGCACTTATGGGGGAAGGAGATGACGAAGCGCGTGCCGTTGCGGCGAACGGCTTCCTGAATGCGCAGGGCGTCCTCGGTCTTGAGCGCAAGCACCTTTTCCGTGAACACGGCCTTGCCCGCATCGCAGGCACGGATGATGATATCCGGGTGCAGATTGGTGGACGTGGTGATGGATACGCCGCCGATCTCGGGATCGGCCAGCACGGCCTCGTAGCTGTCGTAGGCGCGGCAGCCGAGTTCTTCGGCCCAGGCCTTGCACAGCGCGGGATCCGCATCCCACACGCCGGCGATCTCGCAGCCGGGCGTCTGGGAAAGCTCGCGTGCGTAATCCTTGGCATGCACGTGCCATTTGCTGATGAGCGCGACCTTAAGCATAACGGGCGTCCTCCTTTATTTGTTGAAGTATACGGGCTCGCCCGTCCTGGCGGAGGTGTAAATCGCCTCCAGGATCTCCGAGACCACGCACGCCTGCTCAGGCAGCACGACGGGGTCGGTGTCGTTCTCCAGCGCGTCGATCCAGCGGCGCTGCTCGGTGATGCCGGGGGTTTCCTTGACGCCGTCGTAGAACGCCACGCCGCCCGCGGCCATATCGGGCTTGATCTCGATCAAGCGGTCGAACTCCGCCTTGTTGATGGACAGCCCGTTCTTGATCTGCGCGCCTGCCTTGGAGCCGCACAGCTGCACGCTGCCTTCTTGAATGGGCTCGATCGTGTTGAGCGCCCAGGTCGCATCCAACGTGATGGTGGAGCCGTCCTCCATGACGATGAAGCCGAATGCAGCGTCCTCCATGGTGTGCTGATCCTTATCCCAGCCGCCCCACGGGTTGCCGCATTCGCCGTTTTCGACGCCCTTGTACTTGGTGCCCACGACCATGCGCGGCTTGTAATTGTTCATGAGGTAGAGCGTCAAGTCCAGGGAGTGCGTGCCGATGTCGATCAGCGGCCCGCCGCCCTGCTCGTATTCGTTGAGGAAAACGCCCCAGTTCGGGGTGCCGCGGCGGCGGATGGCCAACGCCTTGGCGTAGTAGATGTCGCCCAGGTCTCCGCGCTCGATGACGCTCTTGAGGAAGCGGCTCTCGGGCTTATGACGGTGCTGGTAGCCGATGGTGAGCTTCTTGCCCGTCTCTTTGGCGGCCTCGACCATGCGCCGCGCATCCGCGGCCGTCTTGGCCATGGGCTTTTCGCACATGACGTGCTTGCCCGCATGCAAGGCGTCGATGGTGAGATCCGCGTGGGAGCGGTTGGGCGTGAGCACGTGCACCACGTCGATCGTCGGGTCCGCGAGCAGCTCCTTGTAGTCGGTGTATACCTTAGCGTCAGGCGTGCCGTATTCCTTCGCGGCCTTTTCAGCGCGCTCGGGGACCAAATCGCAAAATGCGACCATATCCGCGCGGTTTACTGCCTTGATCGAGGGCATATGCTTGCCGTTGGCGATGCCGCCGCAGCCGATGATGCCGATACGAAGTCTTTGAGCCATGAGAAAATACCTCCCATAATTTTTGAGTATAGAATAGCATAAACGCGGACGCTTTGATATAATAAGTTTGGCTGAAAGTATCATTTTTTTGCAAAGAGGGGGATTGTGTGCGTATCTACCATGAGACGCGCAAACCGGCGGACAGCGTGCAGTACCTGTACGAATGTACCCTGCAGAGGCAAACGGGCCGGGCGACGGTGGCAATGGCGCACATTCACGAGTGCTTTGAAATCCTGTACTGCACGCAGGGGGCTTTCCGACTGCGCATCGGCGGGCAACCATTCCGGTTAGCCCCCGGCGATATGGCGCTCATTGACCCGATGGAAGCCCATCTCACACAGGCCGTGGAAGCGGGCGAGAACGCCTATGTGGTCATCAAATTCGCGCCGGAAGTGCTCTACAGCGCCGAACAGCCGCTTTTCGAGCTGGGGGCGCTCTTGCCTTACCTTCGTTTTGGCGCAACGCATCAAAAGATCTTCTCAAAGGAGGAAATATGCGGCGCGAGAATGGACGAGACCGTAATGGAGATTTACCGGGAGTTTACCGCTAAGCGCTACGGTTATACGTTGGCTGTGCGCGCCTGTATCGGAAGGCTTTTTGTCTGGATTTTGCGGCGCTGGCATGAGCGCAACGAGGTGGAGGCGCTCAGCGACATGGCCGCGCGGCTGCTGGAGCGGGCGTTTACGTTTATAGAGGACAACTACGCGCAGGAGATCACCATGCGCGACGCCGCGCGCTACTGCGACATGTCCTACACCGCGTTTTCGCGCTTTTTTTCGCAGTACGCCCAGAAGGGCTTTGCACAGACGCTCACCCAGGTGCGCCTGAAAAAGGCCATGTACTTGCTGCTCACCACAGAGCTTTCGACCACCCAGATCGCCATGCAGACGGGCTTTTCGACCGCGAGCTACTTTATCCAGCGTTTTAAGGAGATGAACCATATGACCCCGGGCCGCTACAGACGCGCTCAGACGCTGGAGGGAAAATAGGGGCAGGCGCTTTGCAGGGGAGGGGGATATCCATAATGCGGCGAGCGCTTACGGAAAAATTGATACTTTTTTACGATTCCGGTTGCCAGCCCATCGGATTCGCGTTATAATATCCACAAGTCTTGTCGGTGTGCGGTACGTTGCATAACGGCATCTCGCTACTTTATTTGAGGAGGCGTTTTTCTTGAAAAAATGGATCGCAACCCTTTTGGCCCTGACGATGGTTCTTTCGCTGGTCTGCGTGGGCTCCGCCGGCGCGGACTCGAACTACACCATCCGCATCTATTCCAACTCGAACTCTACGGAGCGCGCGACCTGGCTGATCAACGAGGCTAAGGCCGCGGGCTTCAACATCTCGATCGACGACAACACCGTCATCTCCGGCGATACCGCCGCGATTCAGGCGGCCAACGAGAAGAAGGACGGCGACATCCTCTTCGGGCTCAACGAGACCCGCTGGAGTCAGGTCGTAAACGGCACGTATGAAAACCTGTCCGTAATCGATTGGACGCCCTCTTGGGCCGATCAGGTCGGCGCGTACGTATATCCGGGCAAGGCCTACGGTCTGGTCATCCAGAACGTCCTGATGATGTATCGCACGGACGATCTGGGCACCAAGGGCGAAAAGCTCTCCTTTAAGCACTGGGCCGATATCGTCGATTGCGGCTACACCTGGTATCGCCAGGGCAAGGTCGGCGGCACCACGAACGCCAACATCAACTCCGCGATGCTTTACGCCTTCGTCGACCCCACCTCTGAGGCGGGCGGCATCTCCCTGGACGGCTGGAAGACGCTGTGGAACTACTGCGCCAACGGAACCTTTACGGGCGATTCCTATGGCTTTGACGCCTTGAACCGCGGCGACGTACAGGTTTCGACCTTCTATTCGTCCTCGCTTTACGGCAAGATCGACGCGGCGGCGGACAGCTCCGAGCACCCGCTGCTAGGCACGATGCAGCCTGAGAACTGGGATCTGGTCGACATCGAAGACGGCACGTATTACATCGCCGAGTACCTCGGCGTGCTCGACCGCGAGGGACGCACCGAGGAAGAGACCGAGACCGTCAAGGCGTTCGCAGAGTGGTTCGGCTCCGCCGAAGTGCAGGCTGCATGGGGCGAAGAATTCGACTCCTATCCCTGCAACGCGGAAGCGGCCAATATGCTCTACCCCGACGGCGTGCCTGCGATCTATACGCTGAAGAACTTTGCGCTGGAGAAAATCGAAGGCACGGACATGAACTACGCCGAGTACGTAGCCGCGCATTCCAGCGAGTGGACCAACATCATGACCAACCTGGGCTTCTATTGGGCGGACGCGAACGGCGCCGCCGCCGAACCGGATTGGGCGAACCTGGATTGGGCCGTGCTGACCCAGCCCGCCGCGTAAGCGAAAGGTGAATACAAAAGCATAGTGAACGGTTTCGTGCGGCGAGTCGTTTATCGGCTCGCCGTGCGATGTTCCGCCGCGCTTTAGCCCACGGGGAAGCGCGTTAATTTCAGAGAGCAGGTGATCATGAAATGATCAAATTGAGCGGAATCACGGTGAAGTTCGGCGACTTCACCGCGCTTCACGACATCGACGTGCACGTGAAGGAGGGGGAGTTCTTCACGTTCCTCGGCCCGTCGGGATGCGGCAAGACGACCACGCTGCGCACCATCACGGGCTTCATCGAGCCGGTGCATGGAACGGTCTGTGTAAAAGACCGGGATATCACCCATGTGCCCATCGAAGAGAGAAATATCGGCATCGTCTTTCAAAGCTATGCGCTGTTTCCGACCATGACCGTCTACGACAACATCGCCTTCGGACTTAAGCTCAAAAAGATGAAAAAAGGCGAGGTAGACGAGAAGGTTCGCGGAATCGCCAAAAAGGTAGACCTATCGGACGAGCAGCTCAAAAAGGCGGTCTCACAGCTCTCGGGCGGCCAGCAGCAGCGCGTCGCCATCGCCCGCGCGCTGGTGACCGAGCCCGCCATCATCTGCATGGACGAACCGCTTTCCAATCTGGATGCCAAGCTGCGCGTACAGCTGCGCAACGAGCTCAAGGCGATGCAAAAGGAGTTCGGCATCACCACGATCTACGTGACGCACGACCAGGAGGAGGCGCTGACGCTCTCGGACCGCATCGCGGTGTTCAACAAGGGCTATATCGAGCAGATCGGCACGCCCAACGAGGTATACAACCATTCGGCGACGGAGTTCGTCTGCAATTTTATCGGCGACATCAACCGCCTGTCGGATGAAATCGTGGAGCGCATGGCGAGCGGCGGCGCGAAGCTCTCCAGCCGAAACCACAACTACGTGCGCCTGGAGCGGATGCACGTCAATACGCCGCCGCAGCCCGGGGTGCTGGTGGTGGAAGGGACGATCGAGAACCGCGAATACTACGGCCTGTACATCAAATACTACGTCCATGTGGGCGCGCAGACGCTCAAGGTCATCGAAAAGAACGACGGCGTCAACATCTATGAGCCGGGCCAGCGCGTCAAGATCAACATCAACCCTGTGGATGTCATGGCTTACGCGCCCGATGAAGGGTGAGAGGAGGGCGCCATATGCAGCTAACGGCTCAAAAGCGGTTCCGAAAGGACATCCTCGTCAAGGTGCTGGGCATCGCGTTTTTCGTCTATCTCTTCTTCGGTTTTATGCTCCTGCCCTGCCTGAACACCCTGACGCAGATTTTTAACGCTAAAAACGCGGCGGGCGAAGCCGATCCCTTCGCGGTGATCCGCTTTTTCTTCGCCGGCAACATGGGCAAATACGTGCTCAATTCGCTCAAGCTCGCGCTCTGCCTGGTGGTTACGGTCAACGTGGTCGGCGTATCGATCGTGCTGCTTACGGAATATTTTGACATCAAGGGCGCGAAGATCCTGCGACTGGGCTATATGACGACCCTGATCTACAGCGGCGTCGCCCTGGTGACGGGCTACCTGTTCCTCTATGACCGCAACGGCATCATCACCTCATTGCTTACGAACGCCTTCCCGGGGATCAATCCTAACTGGTTCTCGGGTTTTAACGCGGTGCTCTTTACGATGACGTTCGCCTGCACCAGCAATCACGCGTTGTTTTTGCGCAACGCCATCCGGGGTATCGACTACAACACGGTCGAAGCGGCGCGTAACCTGGGCGCAAAGCCCTTCAAGGTGCTGCTCAAGGTCGTCTTCCCGACCCTGATCCCCACGATGTTCTCTCTGACCGTCATGACGTTTATCACGGGCCTATGCGCCATGTCGGCCCCGACGCTGCTGGGATACGACTCCATCAACCCGGAGATCGTTCGCCTGGCCGGTTCCTCCATCGCCGATGAAGCCTTCCCACAGGCGCGCGCGGCGCTACTCTCGATCATCCTGGCGATGTTTACGATCGTCCTGCTGACCGTGCTCTCGTTTTACGAGCGCAAGGGGCATTACCTGTCCGTCTCTAAGACGAAGGCGAAGCTGGTCAAGCAGAAGATTACAAACCCCGTATCCAATGTGCTGGCGCACATCTATGCCTACGTGCTCTTCATCATCTATATGACGCCTGTGGTGATGATCGTCGTCTTTTCCTTTCAGACCTACAGCGCGATCCGCATGAAGCGGCTGGATGTGACGCAATGGACGCTGCTCAACTTCGTCGGTTCGGAGGACTATTCTTACCTGACGAACCGAGGGACATACCGAACGCGGGAGGGCGCGATATCGGGCCTCTTCTCCAACAGCGCGACGATGAGCGGCATCAGCACGAGCTTCGTGATGAGCGTCATCGCGGCGGCGTTGGCCTGCCTGATCGTCGTGATCGCCTGTAATTACATCTTTAAGCACAAGAAGTCGGGCGTGGCGCTGGAGTACAGCATGCTCTTCCCGTGGCTGCTGCCGACCATCCTGATCTGCTATTCGTACCGCACGTTCTTCAACGACGACTCGATCTGGTACGTGTTCAACAATAACCTGTACTACATGAACAACGTACGATTGCTGATCATCATCGCCTACACGGTGGTGCGGCTGCCCTTCTCGCTGCGCATGATCAAGGCGTCGTTTTACGCGATCGACGAGGAGCTGGAGGACGCGGCGCGGAACCTGGGCGCGAGCGCCCTGGCGACGTTTATGAAGGTGAAGCTGCCGATCATCCTCCCCAGCGTACTGGCGGTGTTCGCGCTAAACTTCAACTACCTGTTTACGGAATACGACATGTCGGCGACGTTTGCCAGCTCATACGGCACCACTTACGCGATGGTCATTCAAAGCATGTGCGCGGATGAGGGGCTGTACGGGTACAACGTGAACGCGTCGGGCCGCCGGTGCGCCTCGACGGTGTTCATCATGCTGGTTTCGGGCCTGATCCTCTATCTCGTCTACGGCGTGGGCGCGAGGGACCTCGGCGAGCGACTGGAGGCGAGGGAGAAGCGACGAAAGCGGTTGAAGGCGCTCAAGGGGCGCTTCATAAGGGGCAAGCCGGAGGCAAACGCGTCGCCCGGCGTAGAACAATAGAAACAATGAAACGGCCGTCGATTAGGCGGCCGTTTTATTGCATAGAGAACAGCTTGATGCTTACCCGAGCGCCACGTCGAGGATCATCATGATCACAAAGCCCGCCATCACGCCGAGTGTGCCGGAGTTGGAGTGCTCGCCCAGATGCGCTTCGGGGATGAGCTCTTCGACGACGACGTACATCATCGCGCCGGCGGCGAACGAGAGCAGCCAGGGCATCAGCGGCGCAATGCCGCCCGCAACGAGCACGGCCAGGATGCCGAAGATGGGTTCGACGATGCCGGAGAGGCTGCCCAGCACGAACGCCTTTTTCGCGGGGAATCCTTCCTGCCTAAGGGGAAGGGAGATCGCCGCGCCCTCCGGGAAGTTTTGAATGCCGATGCCGATGGCCAGGGCGATCGCGCCGGCGTTGAGCGCGGCGCTGCCGCCATGCTGCGCGGCGAGGGCGAAGGAGAGGCCGACGGCCATGCCCTCGGGGATGTTGTGCAGCGTCACGGCAAAGACGAGCAGCGTCGTGCGCTTCCAGGACGAGGATATACCCTCCGGCGCCATCGCGCCGGGATGCAGGTGGGGCAGCAGGCTATCCATGAGCATCAAAAAAGCGATACCGAGCAGGAAGCCGCCGGCCGCTGGGATCCAGCCGATGCCGCCCGCGGCCTCGGCCTCCTCGATGGCGGGGATGAGCAGGGACCATACGGAGGCGGCGATCATGACGCCGGCCGCCAATCCCAGAAAGATGCGCTGAATGCTGGCGTTGATTTTATCACGGAAAAAGAAGACGAGAGAGGCGCCGAGGGTCGTCATCAAGAACGTGAAGCCCGTGCCGCCCGCGGCCCAGAGAAGGGAGCTTGCCATACGAGAACCTCCTTGCAGCTAAAGTCGTCGTTATTTCAGGAAGCCGGCGATGATCTTTTCCTCGGCCTCCTGTTCGGTAAGGCCCAGCGTGCGAAGCTTGAGGATCTGCTCGCCGGCGATCTTGCCGATCGCGGCCTCGTGGATGAGCGCGGCGTCCGCATGTGCGGCCCATAGCTCGGGCGCTGCGTTGACCGTGCCCTCCCCGACCAGAATGGCGTCGCATTCGGAATGGCCCGTGCAACGGTTGTTGCCGTGAATGACGGAGTGATACTCCTGGTGTGAACGTCCCTTTGCGACGGAGCGGGAAATGAGATCCACCCCGCAATCCTCGCCCTCTAGGGTGACTTCAAACTCGGTCTTTGCCCGCTCGTCGCCGTCGGTGAGCAGACGCTCGCGGATGACGAGGCGCGCGCGGGCGGCGAGCTTGGCGCGCGTCGTCCGCACGGTGGAATCGACCCCGCTGAGCTGAATCGTATCCATCTCCAGGCTGGCGTCCTCGGCCAGCGTCGCATTTGTCACGGGATCGATGCGCTTGGCGCCGGAGCCCGTGCCGGTGCCGATATGCTTTTCCTTATACAGGACGCGCGCCCCCTGCTCGAGGAAGAAGCGATGGATGCCGTTATGACGGGCCTCCTCCTCGCTGTCGGTGTGTACGCCGCAGCCGGCGACGATGGTCACATCCGCATTTGCGCCGATGTAAAAGTCGTTGTACACGAGATCGTCCACATTCCCGTGCGTCACACAGGCGGGGATGAAGACGGTTTCACCCTTCGTCTCCGGCAGCACGTTGATGACGAGGCCGGGCGCATCCTGTTTGGCGTCGATTTTGATGTTTGCGCTCGACTGACGGGCGGCGCACTGGCCATCCTCGCGGATGTTGAACGCGCCTTGAAAGGCGCCCTTCCAATCGGATACGATGCCGAGGAGCATTTCGGTAATCTTATTCATGGCGCATGACCTCCACCTGACGCGGGCAACCCGCGAATGCCTCTCCGTGTAAAAGCTGCGGCAACACCTCGGATTTCGGTCCGGAGGTGCGCACGGCGCCGCCAGCGATGACGACGATTTCATCCGCGATGTCGAGGATGCGCTCCTGATGCGAGATGATGAGCAAAGAACCGGATAGCCGGCCTCGCAGCTCCTTAAAGACGCTGATGAGGCTGGCGAAGCTCCATAGGTCGATGCCAGCCTCCGGCTCGTCAAAGATGGAAACCTTTGCGCCGCGCGCGAGGACGCTGGCGATCTCGATGCGCTTGATTTCACCGCCAGAAAGGCTGGCGTTGATCTCGCGGTCGATGTATTCCCGCGCGCAAAGGCCGACCTTGGCGAGGATATCGCAAAGCCCTGATTCCGTCTGGCTGCCGCCCGCAGCCAGTTCGATGAGCGAGCGCACGGTGACCCCCTTGAAACGCACGGGCTGTTGAAAGGCGTAGGCGATGCCGCGGCGCGCGCGCTGCGTTACGTCTAGGGCCGTGATGTCTTCGCCATCCATGCGGATATGCCCGGCCGAGGGCTGCTCAATGCCGGCGATGATCTTGGCGAGCGTGGTCTTTCCGCCGCCGTTTGGGCCGGTGACGACGATGAGCTTGCCGTTTGGTATCGTCAGATCAATGCCCTTGAGGATATCCCCGCCCTCCGGCAGGCCCCAGGCGATCCGTTCCAATTGAAGCATGCGTACTCCTTCTTTCCGATCGTATGTCAAATGGCGTCGCGCTGTTCCCGGCTTCAGTAAGCAGATGAACGCGCTTTTTCAGCTTGTCCGAAAGATATGTTGCCGATGCTGTGGCGCCGCAGACAGTATAGCACACGGCAACCGCGTAGGCAATATTAATTCCGAGTATTTTCGTCAAAATTATTTCAAGCGGAAAATTGGGCAGCTGAACGACCCATCACGGTTTGCATTTCCAGCGCGCAGCCGGTATAATACAGATGATTTTAAAGCGAGGGGGGAATCCACTTGGAGCGGGATTTAACGCTCGGCGATCCTGGGCGCGTGCTGTGGCGCTTTTCGCTGCCGATGTTCGTCAGCGTCATCTTTCAGCAGATGTATAACATCGCGGACAGCGTGATCGCAGGCCAATTTGCAGGCGAGGATGCGCTGGCGGCGGTCGGGGCGTCGTATCCGATCACGATGATCTTCATGGCGATCGCGGTGGGCAGCAACATCGGCTGCTCGGTCGTCATATCGCAGCTTTACGGCGCCCGAAAACTGGGCAGGATGAAGACGGCGATCTCCACGACGCTGACGGCCTCTGCCGCGCTGGCGCTGGCGCTGACCATACTGGGCCTCGCCGGGAGCGCCGGGCTGATGCGCTTAATCAACACGCCGCCAAACATCTTTGCGGACGGCGCGCTGTACCTTCGGATTTACATCGGCGGGTTTTTGTTTCTCTTTCTCTATAATATCAGTACGGGCATCTTTCAATCTCTGGGCGATTCCAGGACGCCCCTGTACTTCCTGATCGGCTCGTCCCTGGGCAATATCGCGCTCGATCTTTTATTTGTGGCCGGCTTCGGCTGGGGCGTGGCGGGCGTCGCGTGGGCAACGTTTCTGGCGCAGGGGGCGGCGTGTCTCTTGGCCTTTACAACGCTGCTTTCCCGTCTGCGAAAGATCCGCACGGACGAGAAGGCACGGCGCTTTTCGCTGGAGATGCTGCTTAGCGTCGGGCGTATCGCCGTGCCGAGCATTTTACAGCAGAGCTTCATATCCGTAGGCAATATCTTCATTCAGGGGCTCGTGAACAGCTATGGTTCGGCCGTCATCGCGGGCTACTCGGCGGCGGTCAAGCTCAATACGTTTACGATCACGTCGTTTACGACGCTCGCAAACGGCCTTTCGAGCTTTTCGGCGCAGAACGTCGGCGCGGCGAAATTTGAACGGGTGCGCAGCGGCCTTCGCGCCGGGCTGGCGATGGCGTTGTGCGTGGCGGTTCCCTTCTTTGCGGTATTTTTCTGCCTGAGCGGCTCTGTCATGCGCATCTTTCTCGGCGACGTCGACGGGCTGGCGATGCGCACGGGCGAGACGTTTTTGCGCGTCGTGTCGCCGTTTTATTTCGTGGTCTGCATCAAGCTCATGGCAGACGGCGTGCTGCGCGGCGCGGGCGCGATGAAGGAATTTATGATCGCTACGTTTACCGACCTTTTGCTGCGCGTAGCGCTCGCCTTTGCGCTGCCGAGGTGGCTGGGAACGACGGGCATCTGGATTTCCTGGCCGATCGGTTGGGCGGTTGCCACGGCGTGTTCAGTGGCTTTTTATCTGAGCGGGCGTTGGAAAGACGCGGGCGTGGTGAGACGTGCGGGTGAAGAACATACCGCTGAACTGGAGCGATAAAACTTTTGTCCGAGACTGTACAGAATCTATACTTTTTGATAAACTGAAAAGAACAAATCGAATGGAGGCCTAGCGATGAACAAGACGTACAAAGGGATCATCTTTGACCTGGACGGCGTGATCTGCCATACGGACAAGTATCACTTTCAGGCGTGGAAGGGGCTTGCCGACAGAATGGGCATTTATTTCGACGAGACGATCAACAACCGCCTGCGCGGCGTCTCGCGCATGGAAAGCCTGGAAATCATCCTGGAGCGATACGACGGGACGCTCACACTGAAGGAAAAAGACGCTCTGGCGACGGAAAAAAATGAGGTCTACAAGCGCTTGCTCGTCAATATGACGCCGGAGGATTTGGCAGAGCCCGTAAAAAAGACGCTTTATGCCTTAAGGGCGGCGGGGGCCCTCCTCGCCATCGGTTCCTCATCGAAAAACACGCAGTTCATCCTCTCGCGCATCGGCCTGGCCGGGTTTTTTGACGCGGTGTCGGATGGAAACAACATCACGCGCTCCAAGCCGGATCCGGAGGTCTTTCTCAAGGCGGCCGGTTTCCTCGGCCTGACGCCCGCGGAATGCCTGGTCGTTGAGGATGCCAAGGCGGGGATCGAGGCGGCCATTGCCGGCGGTTTTGACAGCGCCGCCATCGGCGATGCGGTGAAGTGCGCGCTTGCCACCTACAATCTTTGCGCGTTTCCGGACCTTTTACAGATTTACTGCGGCCGCGAAGGATAAGACAGGGCCACAAAATCTGCCGATATTTGCACAGATGCATTGCCGTAATCGCGCGGATATGGCATAATAGTCCGATGGAATATGCGAAGGGGGAGAAAAGGTTGTCTCAAGTTGGTTTTGACAACGATCAATACATCGCGATGCAGTCGGAACAGATCCGAAGGCGTATATCGGAGTTCGGCGGCAAGTTGTATCTGGAATTTGGCGGAAAGCTTTTTGACGACCACCACGCTGCACGGGTGCTGCCGGGCTTTAAACCGGACAGCAAGGTCAACATGCTGCTCAAGCTCAAGGAGCAGGCGGAGATCGTCATCGCGATCAGCGCGGCGGCGATCGATAGCAACAAACGCAGGGGGGATTTGGGCATCACCTACGATGTGGACGTGCTGCGGCTGATCGACTCCTTCCGCGAGATCGGGCTTTACGTCGGCAGCGTGGTCATCACGCAGTACAAGGGCCAGAGCGCGGCGGACGCTTTCCGTAAGCGCCTGCGGACGCTGGGCATCAAGGTCTTCCGCCATTATGTGATCGAAGGGTATCCCTCCAACGTGCCCTTGATCGTCAGCGAGCAAGGGTATGGAAAGAACGAGTACATCGAGACGGAGCGGTCGCTCATCGTCGTCACCGCGCCCGGACCGGGTAGCGGCAAGATGGCGACCTGCCTGTCGCAGCTGTATCACGAGCATAAGCGCGGCATTCAGGCGGGCTATGCGAAGTTTGAGACGTTCCCGATTTGGAATCTGCCGCTCAAGCATCCGGTCAACCTGGCGTATGAGGCGGCGACCGCGGATTTAAACGACGTCAATATGATCGATCCCTTTCACCTGCAGGCATACGGCAAGGTCGCCGTCAATTACAACCGCGACGTGGAGATCTTTCCTGTGCTCAACGCGATCTTCTGCAAAATATACGGGGAATCGCCCTATAAGTCTCCCACGGATATGGGCGTGAATATGGTGGGCAATTGCATCGTCGACGACGGGGCGGTGTGCGAGGCCTCGCGCCAGGAGATCATCCGCCGCTACTACGAGGCGCTTTGCGCGCAGCGGCAGGGGACGGGCGAGAACGAGGCCGTATATAAGATCGGCCTGCTCATGAATCAGGAGCATATCGATGTGAAGGAGCGAGCGGTGGTGCCCGCGGCCCTGAACGTGGCGAAGAAGACGGATGCGCCCGCCGCCGCCCTGCAGCTGCCGGATGGACGGATCGTGACGGGCAAGACGAAGGAATTGCTCGGCGCCTCCTCGGCGCTTTTGCTCAACGCGCTCAAGGCGCTGGCCGGCATCCCCGATTCGGCGCATCTGATGAGCGCGGCGGTCATCGAGCCGGTGCAGGCGCTCAAGGTCAATTACCTGGAAAACCGCAATCCGCGCCTGCACATGGACGAAGTGCTGGTCGCCCTCGCGATCTGCGCGGCGAGCGACGAGCGCGCCGCCCGGGCGCTGGAGTGTCTGCCGCAATTGGCGGGCTGCGAAGCGCACGCCTCGGTGATCCTTTCGAGCGTGGACGCTTCGGTCTTTCGCAAGCTGAAGATCAACCTCACCTGCGAGGCCAAGTACGAGACGAAGAAGCTCTACCACAGATAAAACATGAAGAAATTTTGTATAATGTGTAGGGAAAATTAAAATGCAAATTACAACCACTAAGAAAAAGTTTTTGATCGCTGGTTACGAAATAGTGATTGATTTTAGCAAAGACTTTGCGGAAGAAATGATTTGGGTTCATTCCGAATTAAAGCGCAGTTTGGAGCGAATTGGTAATATAATTGAACCCATGCGATTAATTGGCTTTTGGCAACCTTGGCAGGCATGTATGGTGACACCTAATCATACAAACACACCAAAAGGGAAGTATTTCTTTGGGATCGAAGTATCAAATCTCGATGATATACCATCAGATTGTGTTGTTAAAGTTATACCTGATAGTGAATATGCCGTTTATCGTGAAGAAAAACGGGGTACTGCACCAAAAGCTGAAATGTACGCTGTTCCTGGGTATGAACCAAATTATATAATTGCGGGTGACTTTGAAATATTTGATGATTTCGAGCATATTGGAGTAAGTGATTTTTGTGATGTACTCGTACCTATAAAGCTTAAATCGTAAACCAATTGTTATTTGGGTACTTCTTCAAATGAGCATTATCTGTATCTTGAGATCTGGGTATCGTGAGGGCCTCCTGCCATGGCGCTAATCTACAACAGGAGGCCTCTTTTTTTATTGTCTATTTTCCCGGATGTTGTTTAAATCTATTTCGTCTGTTTACAGGGCCTTTGCCCCCTGCGACTTGGCGAGCGCCTTTGCGCCGTCCGTCATGACGATGCTTTCATCCGGCATCACCCAGAGCGCTTCGACGCCCTCCAGGCTGTCGATGAGGGCGCGGCTTTCTTCATAGGGAAGGAGGAAGGCGGTGGTGGAGAGCATATCCGCCAAGCCGGAATCCGCGGTGAGGATGGTGACGGCCCGATAGAATTCGCCCGGCATCAACGTGCCCGGATCAATCAGGTGGTGATAGCGCTTGCCGTCAACGACGTAGTAACGCTGATAATCGCCGCTCGTGACGACGGACATATCGGCTACATAGAAGGTCTCGAGCAGGTCGTCCTGCGATGTAGAGAGCGCGTAGCCCTCCGGCTTTTGCACGCCGATGCCCCAGGCGCTGCGCCCATCCTTCGGCGGGGCGCCTACGCGCACATTGCCGCCCGCGCTGATGATGAAGGAGGGCATGGCGGAGGCGGTGAGCTGCCGGGCGACGAATTCGGCGGCATACCCTTTCGCGACCGA
This sequence comes from Bacillota bacterium, assembly GCA_023404715.1. Taxonomy (GTDB): domain Bacteria; phylum Bacillota; class Clostridia; order Christensenellales; family Aristaeellaceae; genus Beduinella. Next base: position 33,217 of record JAEYAR010000183.1, read on the forward strand.
TCCGACGTCAAGCTTCACCGCCGGATCCCGAAAAAAGACGGTGCATTTCTCCTCGTCGAGCACGACGTCGTCCATGCTGACGTGCTGGGCCGCGTCTTTGAGCGCATCTATCGGAGGAAGCTGCGCCTGCGCGGGATCGTCAAGGCCTGCTTCGCGGTAATCGTGCCAGATCGAAAGCACGCTGCCCATCGCTACGTTGACGGTATTGTGTAGCGTGGGCTGCCGCTCGCGGCAAAATACAAGCAGGTCCATCAGCACGGGATCGACCTGAACGGGCTCTAGCGCAGCACGCTGATTGAGCGTGTATACGCTGACGATCCCCTCGTCTGTGTAGTCGTTGTATGCGTCAAAGAGCTTGTGCAGGTGTTGAAAGCTCTTGTGCGCGCTTTCCGCGATGCGATCGAAGGTTTCCTTATTCTCTGCAAAACCGATCAGTTGGATGATCGTATCGAACGTATCGAGATACATAATCGAAAAGCGCTGTGGGTCGGCGGTGACCGGCGTTGCGGTTGGCTTTTGCGTCGCGGCGGGCGCGGAAGGGGATGCGCAGCCGGAAAGCGTCATGGCGAGCGCGAGCAAGACGAGGATCCAACATAACGATTTTTTCATCGGATTCGCTCCATCATTTTCATATTGCCTAAGCTTCGCTTATTATAGCAGATGCGACCGCGCGCGTAAAGGGAAGTTCATTTAGGCGCCGGGCGCGGCCTACTATGGCTGCATTGATTTCCACAATTTGTTTAAAAAAGAAGAGAAAGAGAGAATGGACAAAATATTAAGATTGTGTTACAATTTTTAAGGGTTTCTCGCGAAAAATAGCGATTTGAAGGAGGACGTCGGCATGAAAGGCAAAAATGCGGTGCGGAGGAGGGCGCTTTTCCTATGCTTCGCGCTGTTCCTGCTTTCGCCTTTTACATCAGCGCGGGCGGAAAGCGCGCCGCTTACCCAGCGCAGCGCGGCGGCCTCCGGCACGGTGCGCGTGTACCTGTCCTCCATTTCCTCGCTCTCATCGCTGGATCTGACCATCGCGGGCAGCTACAGCGTGAACGGGGATACGTCGCAGGCGTTTACCCGCGGCGATCAGGTGACGGTCTCGTGCGCGGGCAGCTCGCTGACCCTCACGAAGGGCGGCGTTTCGCGGAATATGGGGGCGAGTTTTAAGCTGCGCCGCCATCAGACGAGCGGGGAGAACGGCGTGCGCATCGCCCAGGCGCGCAACAGCGCTAACCTGTATAACGGGGATGTCGAGTTTAAGGCAAACGGGGGCAAGGTGCAGGCGATCGTACACGTCTATATTGAGGATTATATGAACGGGGTGCTGCCCTACGAGATGAGCAACGGATTCCCGGTCGAGGCGCTCAAGGCGCAGGCCGTCGCGGCCCGCACTTATGTCGCGGCCAAGATGGCGCAAAACCGCTCCACCTATGACGTGGTGGATACGACCAGCGATCAGGTCTACCGTGGAACGCCCAGCGGCAACGCAACCTGTAAGCAGGCGGTAACGGATACCGCGGGCATCGTCGCCATGTATAACGGCGCATATATCGGCGCGTATTATACGGCCTCCAACGGCGGACAGACGGAGTCCATCAAAAACGCATGGGGCTCCTCCGGCTATCCGTACCTCATCGTCAAGGAGGATCCGTACGACCTAAAGAACAGCATGTCGCCGACGCGTTCAGCGACGGTCTATAAGACGCCCGGAAGCGGCGCGACGAGCGCGGCGCTTCAAAACCTGGTGAAACAAAAGGTAGCCTTGGCGACGGGGATGAGCGCCTCGGAAATTCAAATCCTCGAATACATGAACGTCAGGGCCTATGACCCAAAATTCGCCGACCCGTCGCGGCTGTACCGCAAGCTGGAGTTTACCGTGCGCGTGCAGGGGCAATCTCAGCCCGTCACCGTCGCGCTGGATTATTTCGGCGAGGTGGAAGGCGCGCTGAGCATGAGCCTGAACACGACGCAAAACGAGCTCATCAGCGTGAGCGAGACGGACAGCACCTTTCGCATTACGGCGAGACGCTACGGCCACGGCATCGGCATGAGCCAGCGGGGCGCGCAGCAGATGGCGAACGAGGGGAAAAAATACGACGAGATCATCGGCTTTTACTATCCCGGCGCCTCCCGGGTAAAGATTAACTTTACGCGCGCAAGTTTGCTCTCCGCGCTTGACGGCTCAAGCTGGCCGGAGGAGACGCCTGCGCCGGGCGGCGAAACCCCAGGCGTGGGGGAGGAGACGATCGCCACGGCGACGGTATCGCTTTCTTCACAGTACGACGTGCTCAACCTACGCGCGCAAAAGAGCACGGACGCCGGCGTGATCGCGCGGATTCCCCACGGCACGCAGCTCGCGGTGCTGGAGGACGACGGCGCCTGGTGCCGCGTGCGTTACGGCGTACAGACCGGTTACGTCGTACGCAGCTATTTGACGTTCCTTTCCATGCAGGCGACGCCCGGCCCGGGCGAGCCTACGCCGCAGCCCAGCCCGACGCCCGGCGGTTCATCGACCGATTACAAGGCCTATGTGGTGCTTAGCGGCGGCTACCTAAACCTGCGTGCGGAGCCCTACACCTCATCGGCAGTGCTTGCGCGCGTTTACAACGGCGAGATGCTCGACGTGCTCGATACCTCGTACGGCGGTTGGGTGCGCGTCGCGCGCGAGGGCGTGGTCGGATACGTTTCCCGACAATATGTGCAGATCATTCAGGTGTCGCAAGGCGGGGAACCGACGCCTACGCCGGAGCCCTCGGCATCGCCCGAAGCGAGCCCGACTGCGACGCCGGAGCCGACGGCAACCCCAGATACGCAGGCTACGGCGACGCCGGAACCGACCAATACGCAGGCGCCGCAGACGCAGCCCATCGCGATCGTGACGCTATCGGGCAGCAACGAGACGCTCAACCTGCGGGAGGCGCCGTCGATGGATACGCGCGTGCTCGCGCGGTTGCCGCACGGCATGATCCTGGACGTAGAGGAGCGCTACGAAACCTGGAGCCGCGTGAACGCCCAAGGGCTCGTCGGCTACGTGCTCAACGCTTACGTACGATTTGAAGATTATCCGGTCCAGCCCACAGCAACCCCCGGGCCTACGCTTTCGCCGGGGGAGACGCTCTCCCCGGAGGAGACGCCATCCCCAGAGGAGACGCTATCTCCGGAGACGACGCCGACGCCCGCGCCGACAACGCCGCCGGTAGAGACCGAGCTGGTGGCGCGCATCGCCCTCGCCGGCCCCGGCAGCAAGCTGAACATGCGCACGGACGCGGGCACGTGGGCAGGCGTGCTTACGCGGATACCGCACGGCGCCTATGTGCGCGTACTGATCTATGACCCATCATGGAGTCAGGTCGAGTACGTGGGATGGACGGGTTACGTGTCCTCGCAATATCTCGTGCTGGAGGAGCGGCCGGTCACCGTGCCGCAGGAGACCATGACGCCCGAGGCGACGCCCAGCGCATCGCCCGCCCCGGAGATAGAGCTGCCCAGCGAGGTCGTCGTCTCCGTATCCAGCAGCCTGAACATGCGCAGTCAGCCGAGCACCCGCGGCAAGATCGTGGCGCGGCTTTACGACGGAGAGCGGGCGACGGTCATCGGTCAGGATGCCGGGTGGTATCAGGTGCGCTACGGAACGCTGTCCGGCTGGTTGAGCGCCGATTATGTGGTACCGGTCTATGGAGGCGCCCCAGCGCCGGAGCAGACGGCGCAACCGCTTGCGACGCCCACGCCGGAGCAGACGCCGCCGCCGGTTTCGACGCCCAATCCGCAAAACCCGGAGGCGACGCCACCGCCGCAGCAGCCGGAAGCCACCTCTGTACCGCAGGCCACGCCGGCCCCCGAACAGACCGCGCAGCCCACCCCGGAAGCGACGCGGGAACCGGAAAGCGCGGCCACCGCCCGACCGGAAGACGTCGTCAACACGGGAGAAGCCCGGGCCGGCGCCTGCCTGCGCGAGCGGGAGCGGGACGACGCGGGCGTGCTGCTCGAGCTGTCGTCAGGCGACGACGTGCGCGTCGTGGAATACGCAAGCTCGCAGTGGGCGCGCGCCGAGTCGCAGGGGATCTACGGCTATATCCGGCTGACCGATCTATATTTGGATTACTGGGCGGCCGTCTGCGACCTGGACGGCGGGGCGGCCGCGCTCTACGAGAGCATGGACGAAGAAGCTACGACGGTTGGGACGCTGTCGGATGCCGAAATCGTCACGGTATACGAGGTACAGGAGGGCTGGGCGCGCGTTCGCACGGGCGGCGGCCGAAAGGGTTACTGCCTAGAAGGCCTACTCAACATCCTGTAAGACGAGGGGATTGCTATGGAAGAGTGGCGCCGGGAGGGCGAACGGATCGACGATCTGCAATACGGCCAAATGCATATCCTACAAAAGCCGGGCGCATTTTGCTTCGGGACGGACGCGGTGCTGCTCGCCGACTTTGCGCAGGCGCGAGCGGGCGAGCGGATCGTGGACTTTGGCACGGGCACGGGTATTTTGCCGCTGCTCATCGCCTCGCGTGCCGAGCGCACGACGTTTGACGCGCTGGAGATTCAGGCGGACATGGCGGATATGGCCGCGCGCAGCGTGCGGATGAACGGCTTGGAAGGGCGCATCCGGGTGCATCGCGCGGACCTTCGGGAGGCGGCGGCGCTGCTGGGCTATGAGCGGGCGGACCTGCTCGTATGCAACCCACCTTATGGCCGGGCGGGCGCGGGGCTCGTCAACCCCCAAGGGACAAAGGCGATCGCACGGCATGAGGAGGCCTGCACCCTGGCGGAGATCGTCCGCAGCGCGGCGCAGGTGCTGCGCAACGGCGGGCGCATGTGCATGATCTTTCCGGCGCCGCGCATGCTGGAGCTCGCAGACTGCGCGCGCGGCGCGCGACTTGAGCCCAAGCGGCTGCGTTTTGTGCATGCGCGGGCGGACAAGCCGCCCAAGCTGCTGCTCATGGAATGCGTTAAAAACGGGCGGCCGATGCTGCACATGCTCCCGCCGCTGCTGCTGTGCGAGATGGACGGCCGGAAGACGCAGGAGCTCGCTCGAATTTACCGGATGGTGCGCTGACGCTGCCCGCATATAGACGGGTCATAGCGCCTCGAACTGCACCTGTCTGAAGCGGCTGACGACGGCCAGGCAGACGCAAAGCAGCGAAGGGACGAGCGCGTACAGATGGCCCGTAAAGATATAAAAGAGATAAAGAAAGAAGCCGTAAAGCAGGTACCGGCGGATCTTTTCCGGCGCGAAGACGATGGAGCGCAGCTGCGCCCAGGCGAAGGGGCGCCGTTGCCTGCGCCCGAGCTCTACGAGCTGCTCGTCCGTGGCGGGCGAGAGGTGTCCGGCCAGGGCGGCCAGCGTATCCCCGTCTACGGGGCGAACAGGCGGATCGAGCGTCTGACACAGGCGAAGAGCCTGGGCGTCAAAGGGGCAGGTGGCGCAAAGCACGCACCGCCCGGCGCCCAGCGCGATTCGCTTTCGCTGCGCCTCCAGCACGTCGCTGCACGATATGCGCGCGCTCAGGTGCGCTTGCTTGCAGCTGATGAGCAGCGTCTCCCCTTGCAATAAAACCAGGACGCCGTCGGGCGTCTCTTTTTTGAATTCCAATGGATACACGCTTTGAAGGCATTGCGCGGCGCGCAGGCACGCCTCTCGGCTGCTGGCGAGGGTGATCTCCTCCAGCGCGAGCATGCCGCCCAGGCGCACGCGTAGCGCGTCCTCCCTCGCGCGCAGCGTCTTCTTTTGCCATAGAGAAAGCGTGAGGCAAAGCAGCAGGCCCAGGGCGCTGCCGGCGGTAAGCGCGGCGGCAACATCCCCCCAAAGCCGGTAAAACCACAGGATGGATAAAAAGAAGAGCAGCGCGCGCAGGCCGATGCGGTCCAGCAGGCCCGCGAGCGCGCTCTTTTGCTCAAACGGCGACACCAATGCGCATCCCCTCCGATGCATAGTGTGCCCATACGAAGAGACAGCATACAAAACGCCGCCGGAAAGCCTACGCTGTCCGGCGGCGCGTTTCTTACTTCAGGTACGTGTACCTCGCGGTGATGCGCGGCATGTTGCTGTACATGCCGTAGGCGTCGCCGTAGATACGGTAGTATGTGCCGACCTCCCACTGCGTCTTGGTGCTGTTTTCGAGCAGGACGAGCTGTTCGATGCCGTCGGTGCCCGTATCCATGATCGCCAGCTGCGGCTGGGTGCTGACGATGCGGGTGATCGTGCCCTTGCATTCGTAAATCTGCCCCTTGCGGTTGCTAATATTGTTGATGAGATCCTGATAGTCGGCGGGCTTGAAGGGCCAGGCCTTTCGCGTGTACACGTCCGCCGGGGGCATGTAGTACATGACGTGCGTGACGACGGAGTCCGCGCGGCCGGGGTACTGCGCGCGCACGGTGATCGTGTTGTCGGCGATGGTGGGGAAGTAGGCGATGAATGTAAAGCTGCCGCTGCTATCCACGACGACGTCGCCGCCGGTGACGAAGGAGGCCTCTCCTTTTTTGATCGCTTCGAGCTCGGAGTCCGACTGCACGCTGTAAGGCGACTCGACGGTGATCGTAGCGCCGGGGAATGTGGTGCCGTAGATGCGCGCGTAGGCATTGCTCGATTCGACGAGCGTATCCGCCGCGAACTCGAGCGTGATTTCCTGCTGAGGCCGGTTGAGCACGATCTCCATGTTGTTTTCACGGCAATACTTGCTGCGCACCGAGACCTGTACGCGGTTTTCGCCCGTAGGCTGCACCTGCACGTTGCTGGAGACGAGGCCGCTGTTCTTGACCTGGTCGGACACGTTGACGCCGTCAATGATGACGCGGCTGCCTTTCTCGACCTGCAGGCGGATCTCAAAGATCGAGGTGGAGACGTTGGCGTAGGGCGATTCGGGCCGGACCAGCGTGATGGGGGAGAGCGGCACCTCGATCGTATATTGAATGGGGGTAATCGCTGCCTGGTCGCCGTCGCTGTACTTGATGAAGGGGGTTAGCTCAACATCCATGGTATCGCTGGCGACGATTTCTGCGTTTTCGTACCAGTAATAGTCCGGGATTTCGATCGTCGCCACGCCCCCGGTCACGATGTAGGAGTTTTGCAGCTCGCGTACGTAGATCTGCGCGCCCTCTTTGCCGGAGATGGTGATAATATGACCCGGCTGCTCTTTGACGAGGGCTTCCTCGATCGTTACCTGAGAGGAAATCGTCTGCGGCGCGGACAAGCCCGAGAGGTTGATGAAGAGGGAGATGCCAAAATAGCTTGTGGCGACGACGGCCGCGACGGCGACGAGCCAGAAGATCACCCGCCTCCAAACCCGGCGCTTGCTATGCGGCCTGGCAGCGCGCGAGCCTGACGCGGCATAGGTGCGCAGCGTCGTACTCGAATAGGTGTGCGTATCCCATCCGTTGCGCGTGGGCTGATAGTCCGTATAAGCGCCGGGATCCGTCTCGTCGGCCGGGCTTTCGTAGCCGTCGTACAGCACGGGCGCGCTCTCGTCCTCGTCGTCGAAGATGAAATTGTCGTCCGGCGGCCTGTCGTACGGATCGGCAGAGTCGGGCAGCTCCGGCGGCAGGTCGCCCCCCTTGACCGCCCGCGCATATTCGCGCTGCTTACGCCCGCGACGTACCTCGAGCGGCTCGGGCTCTTCGTCCGCGTCAAAGCCCAAAGGCTCCTCCTCGGGCAGCGGGCGGATCACGGTCGCGGTACGGATCGTCTCCTGCGCGGCGCGGGCCCGCTCGCGCATCTTTTCCAGATAGACCTCCCCGCGCACGCGGCGCTCCTTGAGCTGCTCGATCTCGCCGGCGAGCTGTGCATTGTCCTCGCCGGAGGGCGTTTTGTGCGGCACTTCATCCAACACGTCGACGACCTGGTCCTCATCGTAGCGCTCGTAGGACGTCTCGGGCACGGCGTCGCGCAGCTCGCGCTCCCACGTTCGGGCGTCGTCTTCGGCCGGCGCAGCCTTGGGCAGCGGCTGGCCGCACTTAAAGCATCGCGGAAAATCCGCTTTATTCCAATATCCGCAGGACGGACATTTCATGGGTGTTCTACCTCCAGTTCCTGATCACGGCCCGTTGAAGAGCCGTAATTTGCTATTATTCGCAAAGACTGATTGAAAATCCTGCCGTCGGAGGAATTTTGAATGGGTCAACGAAAAGTAAAACAGAAGACTAGCCGGAGCGCGCCATTCGTGTTATACTATACCATATGGCTTCGAGCAATGGAGGATAGGTTATGGACAATTTCCGCGAAGAGATCGTCGTCCGGCGCAACCGCCTACTAAACGATCTGCTCTATGTGATGGCATGGATCCTGATCGTCGTATTCGGGTTTGTCGCGCTGATGCTGCTGCAAAGCACGGTCATGGTGCTCAATTTCAATGTCTTTGCGATCGGCGTCATGCTGGCGACCGGCGCGATCGCGGTGCTTTTGTTCCTTAAAAAAGACGTACTGCGAACGGAATACGAATATACGTTCACCAACGGCGAGCTGGACTTCGCGCGCGTATACGGCAACAACAAGCGCAAAGAGCTGGGCAGCATGCGCGTGAAAAATGTAGATGCCTGCGGGTGGGTCGCTGGGCCGAGCTTTCAGCGCTATGTCAGCATGCCGGGCATCCGCAAGGACAACTGGTTCCTCAACCGAGACGCGAACCTGTTTTACTTTTATTTCGTGAAGGATGGCTCAAAGCGCATCATCGTCATCGAGCCTTCGAAGGAGATGGCCGATCTCATCCGGCAGTATGCGGCGCACGGCGCCTTCCAGGGCTGATCATACGCGTCTTTTAAGCCTCCGGCCGGATGTCGCCGGAGGTTTTTATGCGGAGGGAAAATGGAAATCTATCTAGACAACAGCGCGACGACGCGGCCCTTTGATACGGTGATCGAAGCGGTCGCTGATAGCATGCGCGACTGGTATTATAACGCCTCAGCGGCTTATAAGCCTGCGGTCGAGGTCGAAAAAAAGATGCGCAAAGCACGCGAGCGAATCGCCGCCTCCCTCGGCGCTGCGGGCGGCGAGGTCGTCTTTACGAGCGGCGGGACGGAGGGCGATAACCTCGCGATCCTGGGGACGGCCCTGCTGCAAAGGCAACCGATGCGCTTTGTTTTCAGCGCGGTGGAGCATCCGGCGGTCGCCCAGACGATGGAGCGCGTCCGGCAGATGGGCCACGACGTGCGGACATTGCCTGTGACGGCGCGGGGGATCGTCGATTTGAATGCGGCCGAGGAGCTGCTCACCGGACAAACGGCCCTGGTCAGCGTAATGCAGGTGAACAACGAGACGGGCGCGGTGCAGCCGGTGAGCGCGTTGAAGGCTATGATGGCGCGGCGCTGCCCGCAGGCCAGGCTACACGTGGACGGCGTACAAGGGTATTTACGCGTCCCCTTTTCGCTGGAAAAGACGGGGACGGATCTGTATACGCTCAGCGGTCACAAGATCCACGCGCCGAAGGGCGTCGGCGCGCTGGTCGTACGCAAGGGCGTTCGCCTCGCGCCGCATATGCTGGGTGGCGGGCAGGAGCGCGGCCTGCGCTCCGGCACGTACAATACGCCGGGTATCGCCGGCCTGGACGCGGCGATCGAGGCGTTTCAGGCGCTGGACAAACCCTGCGAGCGCATGCTGGAGATGAAGCGGGCGCTGCTTGCCCAAATACGCTCGGGCATCCCGGGGGCCCTCGTAAACGGCCCGCTGCCGGGCGAGGCGGACGCGGCGCCGCACATTCTCAACGTCTCCTTTCCGGACGTGCGCGGCGAGGTGCTGCTGCACGCGCTGGAGGCGCGGCAGATCTACGTTTCGGCCGGGTCGGCCTGCTCGAGCCATGGGCAAAAGGTCAGCCTGGGCCTGCTGGCGATGGGGCGCAAACCCGCCGAGGCGGAGGGGGCGCTGCGCTTCAGCCTTTCGCCCATGAACACGATGGAAGAGATAGAGCAGGCGGCGGAGGCAGTCATCGCCCTGCACGCGCAGCTCAAGCTATTCAGGAGGCGTTGATCGATGAGGGAGTTGCTGCTCGTACGCTTCGGCGAGGTCCACTTAAAGGGACAGAACAGGCCGTATTTTCTGCGTACGCTCGTAAACCACGTGAAACATGCGGTAAAAGATATCGGCGGCAACGTCTGGATTTCGGATAGCCGCATCTTCGTATCCGATGCCGGGGACATGGAAGAGTGCATACGGCGCGTGACCAAGGTATTCGGCGTGCATTCGGTGTGCCCTGCCGTCGAGATGGAGAAGGACGACTTCGAGGCGGTCTGCCGGCAGGCGGTAGAGATCATGCGCCCGCTCTGCGGCACGTTTAAGGTGAACGCCCGCCGGTCGGACAAGCGCTACCCGCTCGATTCGCCCGCGATCAACAAGGCGGTGGGCGGCTATGTGCTCTCGCACCTGCCGGGGCTCAGCGTAGACGTGCATCATCCCGAGCATGCGCTAAACGTCGAAATCCGCGATAAGGCGTACCTGTACGTGCGCTGCATCCCGGCCGTCAACGGCATGCCGATGGGGACGAACGGCCGCGCCTGCCTGCTGCTCTCCGGCGGCATCGACAGCCCGGTCGCCGGCTTCATGATCGCCAAGCGCGGGGTGGAGCTATGCTGCGTGCATTACCACTCCTTCCCGTATACGAGCGAGCGCGCGAAGGAAAAGGTGGTGGAGCTCGCGCGCATCCTCAGCGAATACTGCGGGAAGATAAAGCTGTACGTCGTGCCCTTTACGCAAATCCAGATGGACATCCACCAGAAATGCCCGGAGAATTACACCACGCTGATCATGCGCCGGTTCATGATGCGCATCGCGGAGCGCGTCGCCCGCATGGACGGGGCGCAGGCGCTCATCACGGGCGAAAGCGTCGGCCAGGTCGCCAGCCAGACGATGGAGGCGCTGGGCTGTACGGACGAGGTCGTGGGCATGCCGGTCTTCCGTCCGGTCATCGGGTTTGACAAGATCGAGATCGTCCAGCGCGCGGAGACGATCGGCACGTATGAGACCTCCTCGCTGCCCTATGAGGACTGCTGCACGATATTTACGCCCAAGCACCCGGCGACGCACCCCAAGGCGGAGCTCATCCGCAAGGCGGAGCATGCGTTGGACGGCGAAGCGCTGATCGCGGCGGCGATGGAGGGCATCGAGATCGTCGAGGTCGGCGGATAAGCGCATCCTCGGAAAAAAGCGCAAGGTAATGAAAGCTGTTTCGCATTCGGCGGGGCAGCTTTTTGCATGTGCCGCTAAAACACATCTGACACCAAGGCACAGAATCTACCCAGCAAAAAATACGTTTACCTATTGATTTATGGACACCAATAGTATATGCTTATGGTGTTCATAAAGGAGGTGAACGATGGCGAACAAAAAAATGGGTCGTCCAACCGATAATCCAAAGCCTTTTCGCGTCAATGTACGGATCGATATGGAGTGCAAACAGATATTAGACGCATATACCGAACAAGAAAAGATAACGGCGATGGAAGCGGTAAGACGAGGTATCAAAAAATTAAGCGACGACCTGAAAAAATGAAAGGAAAAGGCGCTTTCCCGCTAAAGATACACGCCTCTTCCCCCGCGCAGCTACCACAAGGGCAAACCGCATAAATATTATACACTGTGCGGTGCGGCCTTGCAAGGTGTTGTGCGAAATCAACACCCGAAAGGACGGCGCATCATGATGAATATTTTGGAAGAATTTTTAAACGGCAATATTCAGCCTAACGACCGGTATTTCTGCCGCGGTTCGAAGTATGGGCAGGCGATCAAAAAGCTTTCGGATGCGGAGCATGCGCTACGCGCCGCGCTCAACGAACAGGAGACAGAGCTGTTGAACGCTTACGTAAATGCTCAAGAGAAAATAGACTACCTCAGTGGGACGGATAGATTCATCTACGGATATCGACTTGGCGTTCTGATGACGATGGAGGTATTCCGAACGAGCGACGAGATCATCGTCAGCGGCGAGAATGAATAGGCGATAGCTGAATGGCTCGGGGTGGAAGGATATGAACCGCTCCGAGCCTTTTTGATTCAGCCGGTTCAGGATGAAGAAAGATCAGGAAACCTCTATTTAGGGATTGACGCGGCGCTTCGCATCGTGAATAATGGAACCATGAAGGAGGGGGTTTCAATCAAAAAGCTGATTCTCATGGTAACGTCGCTCTGCCTGCTGCTCGGCCTCGCCTGCGCAGCCGGCGCGGAAGATAAAACGACCTATCAGCGCGCGGCCGCGTTTGACATCGTCTTGCTGGAGGACGGCAGCGCCTCGATCGAGGAGCGCTGGGAGGTCGACTTTCGCGGCGAGGGGGAATTTTCACGGTATGGGCGGATTTATCTGCCGTCAGAGCGCTACGCGCTGCGCGACGTCCGCGTAGCGGTGGACGGCGTGGACTGCACGATGCTGGACGCGCCGGATGCGGACAGGCCGGACGGATATGCGGCGGTCTATGCGGACGAGCGGGGGACGGTCGTGGAGATCTATCACCGCAGCGCAAACCAAAGCCGCGCGTTCAAGATCGGGTATACCGTGACGGACGCGGTGATCCTGCACGACGATACGGCGGAATTTGGGTGGAACCTGACCAGCGGGGACGAGGTATCGCCTATCGGGCAGGTGCAGGCGAACGTGCGAATCCCTTATTCGGAGGGGACGACACAGGCGGATTGGCAGATCTGGGCGCACGGCCCGCTGAACGGTTACGTGGAAAAGACGGACGTCAACCGCGCGCTGCTGGAGGTGCGCGAGGCAAAAAACGCCGAACCGGTCGATATCCGCCTCGCCATGCCGCGCGAGGCGTTTACGGGCGGATACCGGGAAGCGGGAAGCGCGATGCGCAAGATCCTGGCGCAGGAGGAGCGCCTGCGGGTGCAGGCCGGCTTCAGGCGAAGCGGCGGCGCCATCTGGCTCGCCTCTACGCTTGTGATTGGCGCGCTGTGCATCCTGGTGGGCAGATGGCTTTTGCGCCTGCAAAGCGTCGGGCGGGGCGGCTATGCGACGGGCGGCGAGCGCGTGCGTTCACCTTGGCGGTACGACGCCGCAGGCGAGCCGGAATACCTGGGCGCGCTGCCGGATGAGCGTTCGCCCGCGTTTGCCGGCCTGCTGTGCCATTTCTACGACCACGACGACGTGTCGGGGCCCATTTTGACCGCGACGCTCATGGACCTGAGCCTGCGCGGGCACGTGAAGATCGACAACGACGCTGAAAACGCGTATATCACGTTGACGGCCGATGAGGATGAGCCGGGATTGCAGCCGCATGAACGCGCGGTGCTGCAGCTCTTGTTAGAGGCGATGCAGGGGCAGCCGCGCGTGGCCATGCGCGCGGTCACCGCTTTTATCGACGCCAACCCGAAGGAAGCGCACGCGCGGCTGGACGCCTTTTTTGCGCCGGTTCAGGATGAGCTGTCGCAGGTCAGCGAACCTACGGCGATCCTGCAGCGCGGCGCGGCGGTGGGCGCGCTGATGGCCGCCCTGGCGCTGCTGCTCTGCCTTGGCGTCATGGCATTGACCTCCGTGCGCATGGCGGCAACGATGATCGTCCTGCCCATCGCCGTCTTCATCCTCGCCGGTCATAAAGGGGCGCCGGGGGTACGCCTCACCCGGGAGGGGGAAGACATCCTCGCGGGGTGGAGCGCGTTTTCAAGGTTCCTGGACGCATTTGTGCTCGGGCGCCAGGAAGCGCCTGCGCTCGACTGCTGGCGACGGTACGTCGTATACGCCGTGGCGCTGGGCAAGGAGAAGAGTCTCTTAGAAGCCCTGCCGCTGCGCTATCCGCAGATGGAAGCGCAGACGGACGACAGCTACTTCGGCGCGCTGTACGGCAATCCGCTGTATATGCATGCGATGTCGGGCGCGTTCGACGATTTTGGCCGTTCTATGCACGGGGCGGCGACCTGGCGCGATCCCTCGCAAAGCGCGGGCTCTGAGGACGGCGGCTTTTCTGCAAGCGCCGGCGGGAGCGGCGGCGGAAGCGGAGGCAGCTTTTCCGATTGATATGAGGAGAGACGCTTATGCCAAAGGTTACGATCGGGGTGGACTTTGGGACGCTCGCGGCGCGCGCGGTGGTCGCCGACGTGCGGGATGGCGGCGTCCTGGCGTCCGCCGTGCACGCTTATGCGCACGGCGTCATGGAGCGCGCGCTGCCGGGCGGCCAGGCGCTGCCGCCGGGCTGGGCGCTGCAGCACCCGGCCGACTATCTGGAGGCGCTCGAGCGGACGGTTGTACGGGCCCTGCGGGAAAGCGGCGCGCGTGCGCAGGACGTGATCGGGATCGGCACGGATTTTACGTCGTGTACCGCGCTGCCTGTGCGCGGGGACGGGACGCCGCTTTGCCTCTTGCCGGCCTTCAAAGGGCATCCGCACGCTTATGTGAAGCTTTGGAAGCACCACGCGGCGCAGCCCTATGCCGACCGAATGAACGCGCTGGCACAGGAAAGGGGCGAGGTCTGGCTTCCTCGTTACGGCGGAAAGATATCGTCCGAGAGCTGCCTACCCAAGCTCTGGCAGGTCGCGGCGGAAGCGCCGGAGGTCCTTGATGCCATGGATTGCTGGATCGAGGCGGCGGACTGGATCGTATGGCAGCTGACGGGCACGAGGACGCGCAACGCCTGTAGCGCCGGCTACAAGGCGCTCTACAGCAAGCGGGACGGTTACCCATCCGAAGCGTTTTTGCTGGCGGCGGATCCCGTCCTTGCGCAGGCTGCCCGGGAAAAGGCCTTCGGCCCGGTATCCGCTCTGGGAGACCGCGCGGGCGTTCTGACGCGGGAGATGGCCGAACGGCTGGGGCTTCGCCCGGGGACGGCGGTGTGCACCGGCAACGTAGACGCACACGTGTGCGTCCCTGCGGCGGGTATTGTAGGGCCCGGCAAGCTGCTGGCGATTATGGGCACGTCGACCTGCCACATGCTGCTCAGCCCGCTCGCGGTGCCTGTGCCCGGCATCAGCGGCATGGTCGAGGACGGCATCCTGCCTGGCTGTTACGGATATGAGGCGGGACAAAGCTGCGTAGGCGATCACTTCGCCTGGGTGACGCAGCACCTTTGCCCGCAGGCGTACGCCGAGCGGGCGAAAGCGGAAGGGGTCGATCTGCATCAGCTTTTGACAGGGCTGGCAAGCCGCCTGCGGCCGGGGGAAAGCGGCCTGTTGGCGCTGGATTGGTGGAACGGCAACCGCTCGATCCTTTCGGATGCGGATTTGACGGGCCTGCTCGTGGGCATGACGCTCGGCACGCGCGTAGAGGAGATCTACCGCGCGCTCATCGAGGCGACGGCGTACGGGACGCGCGTGATCGTGGGGCAATACAAAAAGAGCGGCCTGGCGGTGGATGCGTATTATGCTTCCGGCGGCATCAGCCGGAAAAACGCCCTGGCGATGCAGATTTACGCGGACGTGCTGAACATGCCCGTGCACGTGGTCGGGGCGGAGCACGGGCCCGCGCTGGGCAGCGCGATCTTCGCGGCGGTGGCCGCGGGCGGCGCGGCCGGTGGGTACGCGGACATATACGAGGCCGCCGGCCGGATGGGGGATCGCTCTGCGCGCACTTTTGAACCGGCGGCGGCGGACGCGCGCGTGTATGACGCCCTGTTTGAGCAGTATCGGCTGCTACACGACCGGTTCGGGCGCGATTGGGACGTTATGAAGCGCCTAAAGGAGATACAGACCGGCTGCGCCGAAAGGGAGGGAGCCCAATGAAGTACAGATGCCTGGTGCTCGACCACGACGACACGGTCGCCATGAGCACGCCGCAGATTCACTACCCGGCGTTCGTAGATTCCCTGTCCGTGCTTCGGCCGGGCATACGCCTTACGCTCGAAGAATTCTGGCTGGCGAGCTTTGAGCCGGGGTTCAGCGCGTTTTGCCAGGATACGCTCGGCTTTACGGACGAGGAGATGGCATTTCAGCTGCAAAACTGGCAGCGACATGTGAAAATGCAGGTGCCCGGGTTTTACCCGGGCATTGCCCGGATCGTGCGCAGGCAAAAAGAGGCGGGCGGCCTCGTCTGCGTGGTCTCCCATTCGTACGCCGAAAACATCCTGCGCGATTACCGGGCCAACGGATGCGCGCAGCCGGACGCCGTATTTGGCTGGGAGGACGACGAAAGCCGGCGCAAGCCTTCCCCTTATCCGCTGATCGAGATCATGAAGGCCTTGGACCGCAGGAGCTCATCGTCGTTGACGATTTGAAGCCCGGCTATGACATGGCGAAGGCCTGCGGCGCTTGGTTTGCCTGCGCCGGCTGGGCGCAGCGCATTGAAAAGATCGAGCGATTTATGCGCGCGCACTGCGCGCGCTATTTCGACGACGTGCAGGCGTTGGAGGCCTTTCTCTTCGGATGCCCATAAAAACAAAAGCGCAAATGGAACAAATTTTTCTCTTTGCGTTCACGGTCAAATCGGTTATAATAGGGGCTGTTACAAATTTTGAAGGGGGACGCGCCGTGGGCAAGATCGGCGTATTTGGCGGAAGCTTTAACCCGATACACAGGGGACATCTGGCGATGGCTACCTATGCGGTTTGTGCGTTTGCGCTCGAAAGGATGCTGCTCTTGCCCACCGGTAACCCGCCCCATAAGCACGAAGGTCTGGCCGATAAGCTGGACCGGATGGAGATGGTGCGCCTGGCGGCGAGGGAGGATCCGCGTTTCGAAGCTTGCGATCTGGAGATCACGCGCGAGGGCGTGATCTACACGGTGGATACCCTGCGCGCGCTCAAACGCAGCCTGCCGGAGGCCGAGCTGTATTATCTCATCGGCGCGGACACGCTGCTCGACCTGCATACGTGGCGGCGCATAGAAGAGGTCTTGTCGCTATGCCGCTTCATCGTCTGCGGCCGGCCGGGCTACAGGCAAAAGGAAGTGATCTCATGCATGGAGAGCATGCGCCAAAGCGGCGCGGGCATGTATTGGCTCGATATGCCGGCGGTGGACATATCGGCGACCATGGTGCGGGCGATGGCTGCGGAAAAGAGGCCGCTGGAGGGCGTCGTCACGGCGCCCGTGGCGGCGTACATCCAAAGCCGAGGGCTATACGGCGCATGACGGAGGGCAAGACGATGACGCGGGATGAAATGCTCAAAAAGCTCAAAAAGACGCTGGATAACCAGCGCTATGCGCATACGCTCGGCGTGGAAGAGACGGCGATTCAAATGGCGCGTGCGTTTGGCGTGGACGAGCGCAAGGCTTCGCTCGCAGGCCTGCTGCACGATTGCGCAAAATGCTGTTCTTTGCAGGAAATGTCCGCTTACGTACAGAATGATAGCGTAGCGCGCAGCGTAGACGAGAGCATGCGCTCTTCACGCGCCTTGATGCACGGACCCGCCGGCGCTGCGCGCGCGCGCAAGGAATACGGCGTGAGCGACCCCGAAGTGTTGAGCGCGATCCGCTATCACACGACGGGCTGTGCCACCATGTCCGATTTGGACAAGATCATCTACCTTGCGGACATGATCGAGCCGGGCAGAAAAGAATATCCCGGCCTGGCGGAGGTGCGCGCGCTGTGCAGGACGGACCTTAACGGCGCGATGCGGCTGGCGCTCTCGCAAAGCGCCGCATACGTGGGCGAAAACCGCCAGATGCTGCATCCGGATACACAAAACGCGCTTCAGGCGCTGACCCAACCCATACAGGAGGAAACGAAATGAAGAGTATCGAACAAATGGCCATCTTTGCGGCCAGGCTATTGGATGAAAAGAAGGCGCAGGACATTCTGCTGCTCGACGTACACGAGATGACGGTGATCACCGATTACATGCTCATCTGCTCGGGCCGATCCGTACCGCAGGTGAAGGCGCTGTGCGAACACCTGGACGAAAAGCTCGCCGAGCAGGGCTTTGAACCCCGCCGCAAGGAGGGCGCAGGTGACGGGCGATGGATCGTCCTGGACTATGACAGCGTGATGATCCACATCTTCCACGAGCAAGACCGCGCTTATTATCAACTGGAACGCCTGTGGTCGGACGGTACGAACGGGGTGGCATTTGAAAGCGCGGCGCAAGAAGAGGACGGACTGTAAACGATGATCAAAAAGAGGGACTGGTTGATTATCGCCATCGTGCTCGCCCTGGCGCTTTTCGGGTTTGCATTCACGAATAAGGGAACCCAACCGGCCGTCGTGCCAGAGGCAACGGCATCGCCGGAGGCAACGGCTGCGCCCGCCGAAAGCGGCGAGATACAAACGCCGGACGCCCCGGGGGCGACGACGGCGCCGGAGGAAACGGCGATGATGGGGCCGCCCGTGCCCGGGCGCGTCGAGACATCCAATTACGTCGTCGTCACGGTGAACGGCAAACGGTGGGGCGATCCGATTCCGATGGATATGGACAAGGAGATCACCGTCAAGCAGGAAAATGGCGCGGTGAACGTCGTTCACATCACGCCCGAGACCGTAAAGATGCAGTCGTCCACCTGCGAGAACCAGGACTGCATCTATCAAGACGCAATCCCGCTCAATTATGAGGAGACGCACCGGATTTTGGGCAACATGATCGTCTGCCTCCCCAATCAGGTGGTGCTCGAGCTCGTATCGGGCGCGGAGGGAACGATATGAGCGAAAAGACCAGGCGCGTAGCGCTATCGGGTTTGCTCACGGCCCTGATGCTCATTTTGGGGTATGTAGAAAACATGATCCCCATCACGGCGGCGGTGCCGGGCATCAAGCTGGGCCTATCGAATTCCGTGCTGCTTTATGCGCTATACATGATGGGGCCGGCGCAGACGCTGATCCTGATGGTCGTCAAGGTCGTCCTCTCCGGGTTTATGTTCGGCGGCGTGTTCGCGATGCTCTACAGCTTTGCGGGCGGACTGCTCAGCGTGCTGGCCATGATGCTATTTAGGCGCGTCCGGGGCGTCAGCGCGGTGGGCGTCAGCATCATGGGCGCTGTATTTCACAATGTGGGCCAGGTGCTCGTCGCGGTTTGGGTGACGAAGGCCGTCGCCCTGCTTACGACCTATCTGCCGATGGTGCTGCTGCTCTCCGGCGTCGCGACGGGCGTCCTCACGGGCCTCATCGCACAGCTGGTGATGAAGCACCTGAAACATCTGCCGGCGGGAAGGTGAGCCGGGGGTATCGCCTGGATTGCCGGACGGAAAATCTATAGGATCTATTTGTTGGAAATCGGCGGCGCAATGCGCTCGCCGTTTTTTATATTCGAACGTCCCTGCTCAATGCAGGGGCTTTTTTAATATTAGACCGACGGTTTGTATAGACAATCTACGCTCTCCTCATCAGGGGCTTGCTTGACGATTTTATCAAAAAAATGGACGAATTTATAAATTCCACCACAGCTTACCGTTCATTTTGTATACTAAACTGCGAAAAAGTAGCGGCTTATGGTAATGCGTGGCGGTAAAAACCCTGCCGTTGAGCTGCTTGGCATTAGCCGGCGCATCTTACTACGGATTAAATGAAGGGAAGTACAGCACATGAAGACGGCGTATTGGGGAAGCAGGCGGTATGAAGCCGAAGCGGGCAAGAAAGCGGAAAAGCACGGGACGGTCAAGCGGGCAATATCCATTTTCTTATGTATTACGATGCTGTTGTCGCCCGTAAACGGGCTGGCCGAGGCCATTGCGACGCCTTCTGAGCCTATGCCCGGCGCACCGGAAATCGTACAACCGACCGACGCGCCGGAAGCGACGGAGGCGCCCGCGCAGACGGAAGCGCCCGCGGGAACAGAAGCGCCCGCGCAGACGGAAGCGCCTACGGGGACGGAAGCGCCTACGGGGACGGAAGCGCCCGCGGGGACGGAAGCGCCTGCGCAGACGGAAGCGCCCGCGGGGACGGAAGCGCCCGCGGGGACGGAAGCGCCTGCGGGGACGGAAGCGCCTGCGGGGACGGACATTCCGGATGAAGACAAGACGCCGGAACCGACGCCGGCGGAATCTTGTGATCCGGCAGAAACGGCGTCGCCGGAACCGACTGACGGTATAAACGCGGATGCAAAGCTGGTCGCAGGGTACGCGCGGCTCGTACAGGATGCATCGGTCTATACGAAAAGAACCCTTCGCCGGGCCTTGACCGAGCTTAGCGTAGAGGACGTCGTATACGTGAGCGAGGTAGACGAGGGCGCAGCTTCGGTGTGTTTTGATACGCCGCAGGGCGTTCAAAATGGGTTTATGGAAGCGGCGGCGCTCGAAAACCTAGGCGAGGAGGAGAGCGCCGCGCTGATCAGCGAGCAGGGCGCGCGCAGCGATGCGCGCTTCTATCAGGGAAAACCGCTATGCCTCTTGAGCTGCACGATCGATACGCCGGAGGAGGCGACAGCCTCGCCGGAAGCGACGTCCTCGCTGGAGGCGACACAGGCCCCGGAGGCGACCCCTTCGGCGGAGGCGTCGCAGGCCCCGGAAGCGACGTCCTCGGCGGAGGCGACAGCGATCCCAGAACTCCAGGTGGACGCGCCTGCATTTGCGAGGATGTCGCTCTATTCAATGACAGACTTCGGCTTCACGCCGCGCGCGGGCGGGGCGGGGAATACGTACAGCATCTTCGGCGACGAGGATAATGGAAACAACCAGGGCTACGGCGCGGGGGACGGAGATCTGGAAGGGTTTGTAAATGCGGCTTCCCCAAGCTATCCGATTGAGACCTACTTCGATCTGGATCAGGAGGAGACGAAGCCCACGGAGGCTTACCTCGTCGTGCATTACATGACGAAGAGCGACCCGAGATACTACACGGACATGACTGCGTGGATCGACGGCAAGAAGGTAGGATCCATTGTCGAACCGTATGCCGATGCGTGGAATACGGCGGTATTCCCGCTCAACGTGGACGGATTCGCGCCCGGAGCGCGCGTAAAGGCGGGCATACGCATTTCGGGCGAAGGGACCAGCATATACGTCGCCGGGATGCAGCTCGTCACAGGGGCGATCCAGGAAGCGACGCCGGAGACGATCGTCCTTCGGCTGCGGGAAATCGAATACGCGGTCGGCGAGGACGGCATCTATCGCTATCAGATGAACGTCGGGGCGGACACGGCGAACCTGCAGGACGGTTCGGCCTACGTGATCCGCTATCAGGTCACATGCAGGGATGTATCCGGGTCGGATAACCTGTTCAGCGGCGAGGTGCGCAGCGATGCCGGCGCACAGTGGGATGCGCTGGCGATCACATGCGACGGCGTGCGTGCCGGCCTGCCGGCGCAGGAACTGAAGGCGACGCTATACCGCGTGGACGGTAAAGGAAACTATCTGTACTGCGCACAGGCGTCGACGGTCATCCCGCATGAGAGCACGGGAGAGGCCCTGCTCGACGGCGCGCAGCAGGTCTCCTTCAGCGTCGAGCAGGCGCCGGAGACGGGCGTTGCAAGGAGCGTCGAGGTCTCCGTGCGGCCGACCGGTTGCGAGGGCGACGTGCGGTATTGGTGCGATTCGGACAGCCTGCGCGTGGATGAAACGAGGCCGGCCACGGAGGCCTTCACAGCGACGCTGACAAAGGACGAGGTCTATACCCTCTACGCCTATTACACCCTCGTCAACGAGCAATACCCGCAGGGCCAGGCGTTCTATCAAGTGTTGACGCTGGACATGCGCGAGCGGATCGACTGTGTTCAGCCCGTAATCACTTACGCGGGCGGCAGTTGGGGCCGTGAAGACGGCTTCGCGCTCTTGGTGAGTTCGAAGGAGGTAATGGATTACGCCACGCTCGCAGAGCGGATTTTGAGCTGCTGCGAGGTGAGCGACAATCGCCGTCTGGATCCGGATAAGCCCATCCGCCTCCAGATAGAGGTCGGCAAAGAGATCGACGACGCGCAGATCGGGCAGCTCGCGAGGGAACACAAGAGCGTGCTGCTGCACGTCTATGCGGTCGACGCCGTAGGAAATTGGAGCCGAGAATACGTCCACTTCGTTGTCATTTGGGATCGGACGGAATGGCTCTTCCAATGGGCGGACGAAAAAGCCCGCGTGCTGACGGCCGAGGAAGTATCCGCGGGCAGCGCGATGTTTCAGGTGCTCAAAAACAAGCCGGAGGACAGGACGAGCTGGAAGCGTATCCGCGAGGGGATCGTGCTGGGCGCCACGCCGGATGTCACCTTTGAGACGGCGCTGAACCGGCCGGCCGACGGGAATATAAAGAGCTTCGGCGCGGTTTATTCGAGCGCGGAGATCGCGAAGCAGACCGAATTTCAAGTGGACATCAGCCGGGTTGAGGAAAACAAGACCTACTACGTTCGTATGATGTTCGCAAACGATGAGGACACGTCGGATACCTATTACAGCCGGCCGATCGCCATCATGAAGGACAGCGCGGACGTCATGTACGGCATGTTCAGCATTCAAAATGTGAACGACAGGACGTTCAGGGTTACGCGCGCGGGCGGAACGCAGGGGGAGCAGCGCGTCAGCGTGCGCACGTTGAGCGGATCGGCCGTCGCGGGCACGCACTTTGCCGCGCGCGACGAGGTGCTGGTCTTCGCGCCGGGCGAGACGAGCAAGGATTTTAACGTTAGCGTCTACGGGGCGGATCGCGCCTATGCGGGCAAGGAGGCGACAGCCTATCAAAGCGCCGACCGTACCTACTATGCGCAGCTTTACGCGGTAAATGGCGGCGCCACGATCGACGCCGGGCATAGGGACGCCCGGGCGTCCCTCGCCAGGACGGCGGACAAGGATGTCGGCGCGGCGGTGAAGCGCCTGCTTTGCGGGCACACCGATTATTTCACGCGCGCGGACGGCTTCAAGGTGACGGACAAAGGCATCATGAGCAACCCGTATCTTTCGTTTGAACTGACGGGCGCGGCGTGGGATTATATCCGCGCGACCTGTGATCATGTCGGCACGCGCGTTGATTTCGATCTGCGCGAGGCGTACGACGGTTACCAGTGGTTCGCCATCAGCAAAAGGCGCAACCTCTCCAATATGGGGACGGGCGATACGCTGTACGCGGTTGAGATTCAGCATAACGCGGGCACGTGCTGGAAGACGTATTACCACTATACGTTCCCCGGCGTCAACGACGACGGGCGCAAGTTCGGAAACAAGCAATACATCTCTCGACATAATACCGGCGGCGGCTTCTTCAGCCTGGACGGCAAGCAATACGTAAACGTACCGCTGGATCAAAGGGCGCTCTACCTGCTCTACGACGCGACCGGAACGGGCGCGGACGACTATTGGGTGCAAAACCTGCACGTGGAGATGCGCGCGGTGGACGAGAAGGCGCCGCAGCTGCTTAGCGTCGCGCCGCTGCCCTCCAGCGCGATCGCGCTGGGCGATACGGTGTACATCAGCCTGATCTACGACGAGATCGTCGATTCCTTTGCGGGCGCCGCCCCGACGCTTCAAACCAACCTGTCCGACGCAGCCTTCGCCTATGCGGAGGGGTTGGGCACGAACGTGCTGGTCTTCAAAGGAACGGCGACGCGGCCGGGGATGAGCGGGCAGCAGGTAACCGCCCGCCTGCAGGGCGGCAGCGGCATTCAGGATTTGAGCGGCAAGGTCAACACGACCGTAGAGGTGACCGTGCCGGACGCAAACGTGGATACGCGGGCGGAGGAGCCCTCCGAGCTGACGGTGGACTTCTACAAATACTTCGTAGCGAAACAAGATCTTCCCTACTGGTATAGGGAGTTCCTGCACAGCGACCGCTTCTACGGCTTTGACTATGCGCTGCCGGAGCAGCGCTTCGACCTGCGCATTACGAATGCGACGAGCGCGAAATACCGCTGGGGCGACGAGCCCTGGGTACAGATGACCTCCGAGACGGGCGAGACGGTCGTAGATACGCCGGCGACCTTTGCGGCCGACGTCTGCCGCCAGGCGCAGGTAAACGACTATGAGAACCTGAGCGTCGTAATCACCGGAAAGAACGGCGAGGTCAAGGAGATCACGTCCTTCGTGCAAAAGGCCAAGCCGGGGGAAACCAGCCCTATCGGCGTATTAGAGACGAAAAACCTGGTGGAGACCGGCTGTCAGACCGTCATCCGTTTCCCGTTTGTGCAGCCCAAGATCCTCGGGAGCGATGCGGAAAACTACGACACGGTGACGCTTCAGCGCAAGATGAGCGTTGCGGTGCAGGGCGCGCTGCTGGGGTCGCTGATCATGAGCGTCCTGACCGACGAGTACACAGCGGAACTGCGCACGCTGCTCAAGGACAAAAACCGCGAGTTTAACTATGAACTGCGTACGCTGCGCAGGCTGTGGTACATGAGCTGGGGATATGAGCACACGGTAAAGGACATGATGGGCATTCAGCATATGTACCCCATTTACATCAATGAGCTAGACGCGTTGGAGTACTATCTGATTTACCTGGACGCCTACGGCAACGTGCTCGTGGAAGCCAAGCCGATGACGCCGTTGCATCGCTCGCCTTCGCTCGACGGCTCGTACCCCTCCTCCAGCGGAAACGGGAGCTGGTATGGGCAAACCGGCGCGGAAGGCGGCTCGGGCGGCGTCTATGCCCCCAGCGCGCATTACGTCGGCGGGGGCAGCGTCGGCGCGGGCCAGATCGGCGCGGGCGGCGATTACGGCAGCGTTTCGCGCGAGGATCTGCCGGTATACGGAATCGACGACGTGGTGCAGTATCGCTGGTCGGAGGACGCGAACCTGGACGGCACGAAGGATGCGAGCGACGATTCCGGCTGGAGCGTATCGTCGGTGGATTCGCAGGACGCGGGGCGCTTCACGACCCCGTACACCGGCCCGATGCCGGGCGCGGGCGAGCGCAGGACGCTCTACCTGTACGTGCGCGTCGTCAGCCACACGGACGGCACGGACGACGACGGCATTGCACACAAGGCGCCCTTCGTGCGCCGGGCCATGCGCTCCGACCCCTACCTGCTCGTGGGCGAGGGGAGCGAACCCGTGACGCAGATTACGGGCGTTCAGGCCGCGGGCATCACGGGCGCTACGAGCGGCGCGTGGACGAAGGAGCCCGTGGAGCTAAGGGCCTCCTTTACGGCGGGCACGTTTGAGATCGCATCGATCGAACGCCCGGACGGGAGCGCGGTCAGCAAAGCGTCCACGGCAACGTACGCGGCCACGAAAAACGGCTTGTATACGTTCGCGGCGACGGACGAGGGCAACTTTGTCGCCATCCAGAGCGCGCCGGTCAACCGAATCGACGCCCAGCGCCCGACGCTGAGCTGGTCGTTCGCGCAGGGCGTCACGGCCAACAACGTGCAAAATCAAAGCAAGACCGTCTATCTGACGGCCGCGGACAACCTGACCCCGCTGTTTAACGAGGATGGCACCTCGAAGGGCAGCGGCGGCAGCGGCGTCGCGCGCGTGCGCGTCAATGACGGCGATGTGACCCTCTCGAATGGGAAGGGCCAATTTGATGCTGCCCAAAATGGGGCTTATACGCTGGAGGTTACGGACCGCGTCGGCAACGCCATGCGCTATACGCTGAACATCAGCGGCATCGACAAGGAGGCGCCGGAGCTCGCGACGGTCAAGGCCTGCATATCGGGCACGGAAGAGCCCGCCTCGCCCGCGCCAGGCGGCTGGTACGACCGGCTGTTGACGCTGGAGCTGACCGCGCCAAAGGCGCAGGCGGACGGCTCGGCAGAGCGTTACTTCTATTCGCTGGATGGGGCCGGCGAGACGGAGCTGCTTAGCAGCGCGCGCGTATCTCTGTATAGCGAGGGGGCGCACGTGCTCGCCCTGCGCTCGCAGGACGCGGCAGGCAACGAACAGACGCAGGAAATTGCGTTTCATGTGGATTTGCGGGAGGTCGACCGGCTGGACGTCTCCGTCACGCAGGAGAGCGACGGCGCGTACGCCTACCTGACGATCGCCGCGCAGGACATGACGAGCGGCCTATACGCAGTCGGCTACCGGACGTCGGATACCGTGCCATGGACGGATCAGAAGACATCCACCTATGCGATCCGCGTTCCCGTGGACCAGGTGCGCAGAGTGCAGGTGCACGCGGTGGACAACGCGGGGCACGAGAAAATCCTGAAGCTTGCGGACCTGGACATCGAACCGAAGAGCCTGAGCCCGATGCTCTATACGTCGACGGCGACGAGCGAGAGCGCGCGCTATCATTGCGACGGCTGGGCGACGGGCGCGCTGTATCTGCGCACCACGCCGGCCGCGCCCTTCGGCGGGATTCAGAAGACGGCATATCGTCTGGGCGATGCGGGCGAATGGAAGACCTTTGCGCCGGGCGCGAACGTGACGCTCGACCCGGGCGCGCTGCTGGGGCAAAACGCATTTGACGGCGCGCTGTATCTGCGCACGACGACGGGGCTCGGCCTCGAACGGGAAGAGAAGGTTGAGAACGTACGGATCGACATGCTGGCGCGGCGTACCTACACGCTGCAGGGCGGCACGGCCGCCTGGCAAAACGCGCCGCGGGAGACGTACATCCTGCTGGACGAGACGCTCGCGCCGCGCCGCGTGAGCGTGGTGGACGATCAGAGCGCTGAAATCGCTGTGATCGAGACTTTTGAAAAGGAAGACGGCGCTCGCCAATACGCCTATACGCCCACGGCGAGCGGGACTTATCGCTTCAAGGTGGAGAACGAGGCGAAGTATAACCCGGCGACGCTGTACTCGACCTGGACGACCGCGTATGTGGACGCGCAAGAGCCCGACGCGCCCAAGCTGACGGTGCAGACGCCGGCGGGTGAGCCCGACAGCGCGGGCTACCACGGCGCGGTCCGCGTACGGATCGAAAAGCCGGAGACCGCGCAGGGCGCGGCGCCCGAGACGATCGAATACTACCTTGCAAACGAAAAGACGCAGGAGCCCGGCGAGGTCTGGCAGGCGTACGTCCAGCCGGTCGACCTGCGCGCGGAGGGGCATTATACGCTCTTCGCGCGCGTGCGGGACGAGGCGGGCAACGTCTCTGCCATATCGCGCCTTGAGCGCACGGTGGACGAGACCCCGCCCACGGGCTTGGGCATCGTCACCGCGGCCTACGATGCGGAAAAACAGGAGATGACGCTGACGCTGCGCGCGCAGGATGCGGTCAGCGAACCGGTCCTATTCCTGTATAAGCTGGCGGGTGCGCAGGACGCTGTGCGGATGAAGGGGGACGCCGTCACCCTTTCGCAGGCGGAAGCGGCAAAGCTGGAGCATGTGTTGGCGCGCGACGCGCTGGGCAACGAGGCGCAGATGGCCGTCGATCCGGCGCCCGGTGCACCCCGGCTATCCGGAACGCCGGGCTTCTACGGCGCGGCGCAGGATGTAACGTGGGCTGCGCCGGGGAGCGACCTGGGCATCCTGGCCTATCAATACAGCGTGAAGCAGACGGATCTCGAGGACGCGCCGTGGACGGATACGGCGGCGCTGAAAGCGTCCGTGGGAGAATCGGGCACGCTGTACGTGCGCGCGGTGTCCAATGCGAACGTCGCTGGCGAACCGGCTGCAATCGGCCCGTACTTCATCGACACGGTGACGCCGGCGCTTTCAGCGCAGGCGGATCGCGACCTGACCGGCTGGTTGGACGCGGACGTAAAGATTGACTGGCGCGCGAACGCCGGGGCGGTCTCCATCGGGGAAAAACTGGCGCGCGTGCAGATGAAGACGGGGAACGGCGCGTATGTGGAGGTCCCGGACGTCGAATGGGAGGAGGGAGAGGCCTCCGGCAGCGTGACGCTCAACACAAGCGGCACGTACACGCTGCGCGCGATCAACGGCGCGGGCGTCTGCTCGCAGGAGCTGACGTTCACGGCGCAGATCGATCTGGACGTTCCCGGCCTGCCGCAGGCGCGCGCCGAGTCGGATGCTATGCCCAACGAGGCGGGCTGGCACGCAGCGCCGGTGCGGCTTGTGTTTGCCGAGCCGCGCATTCAGGGCGAGGCGCCGGAGCATTACGCCTATCAGATCAACGGCGGAGACAAGACGCCCTTCGTGGGCGAGGCGGAAGCAGAGCTGAACGAAGACGGGCGCTACGAGGTCAAGCTGTACGCACAGGACGAGGCGGGCCACAGCGCGCAGAGCGAAACGGCGCTCTTCTACGGCGTGGACACGCAGGCGCCCATGATTGATCTGACCTCCGCGAAGCCTGTGAGCGTGGACGGCGTGAAGCTGATCGAGCTGAACGCCCGGTTTACAGATGCGACGAGCGGGGTCGCGAGCACATCATGTAACATAGCGGGCGTCGATGTGCGCCCCGACGCACAGGGGAACGCGACGATTCAGATCCCGGCGGTCAGTCTGATGGAATCGCGCCTGACCGCGGAGGACGCGGCGGGCAATATCGCCTTCATCCACGTGAAGGACAGCGACCTGCCGGAGATCTCATCGATCCTGCCGCCCGAGATCGAACTGGAGCTGACGCCCCTGTCGCAGGGGTGGAACAAGGCGGCGGCCGAGATCGCCGTCCGCTACGCCGACGGCCAGGCGCACCCGGGCTTTACCCTGCAGGTGGCGCAATCGAACATGAGTCCCGCGGATCCGGAGGACGGCGCGCCCGAGCCCGCGGAGGGCGCGGTGTGGCGCGATTGGCAGGCCGGCATGACGGTCGGGGAGCTGGACGGTTATGTGTTTGCGCGCGTGCTCTCCGATGCGGGCGTGCCGGGCACGCCGGTCGCCAGCTATGCGCGGATCGACGCGAGCACGCCGGCCTTGACGCTCGTGAACGCGGAAGCGGTGGGAGAAGGACGCTACAGCAATGCCCAGCGCATAGACGTGCGCCTTCGCGTCGGCATGCCGCGTCTATCCGGCCTGACCCTCATGGAGGGAGAAACACAGCTCGTAACCTTCGTGTTTGACGACGCGCAGGGCGACGCGGGCGCGTGGGTAGCGAAGATCGCGGAGGCGGCAAGCCAGATTGCGCTCGAATCGCAGGACGAAGACGGATTTACGTTCGCCTATACCGTGACGGCGGAGGGGAAAAACCCGCTGGCTTTTACGGCAAGCAGCGGCGCAGGCAATCGGGCGGCGCTCATGACCTGCGCCCAGATCGACAGGACGAGGCCGGCTCTTTCGGCGATCGGGCTAGACCCGCAGTCTCCGGAAATGCACGGCGAGTGGATCACGCAGGACGTATCCCTCGTGCTTACGAGGCCCGCGCAGCAGGGCGTCGCACCAGAGACGTTCACCTATACGCTAAACGGGGGCTCGTCCGTGACCCAACAGACGGACGAGACGCGCATCGCGCTCACGGACGGCGCCTATACGCTTAGGCGCTATGCGCAGGATGCGGCGGGCAACGAGGCCGAGGCGCAGGGCGAAGAGACGACCTACCTGGTAGACCAGGCCGCGCCCAGCGGTATCGCCGTCGTTGGACGGACGTATGACGCCAAGACGGACCTGTACACCCTGACGCTGCGCGGCTACGACGCGGGCAGCGGCATCGTGACGTTTACGTGCGGCGAGGAAACGGCGCAGGCCAAGCCCATAGCCGGAGCGGATGGCTGGTTCGAGGCGACAGCGACGGCGCCGGCGGATGCGCTGGCGGATCTGAAGCTTTCGGCTACGGACGGCGTGGGCCATGCGAGCGAGCCGGTTCAGGCCTTTGAGGGCGTAAAGCCCACGGAAATGCGGCAGATCCTCTCCAGCGCCGCCGATCCGCAGGCCTGGTCGGGCGAGGCGCTCACGTTTACGTTCCAGGGATCCTACTCGATCCTCGGCGTGAAGGGCTATCAGTACGTGATCGTCGCCGATCCCATGGCGCCGATCGACTGGAGCGGGGCGCAGATTGCCCAAACAGATCAAGAGAACGGCACGGCGAGCTTATCGGTAACCCAGAGCGTGGACGCTATCCTCGTGGCGCGGCCTGTGAACGAGGGCGGAAACGACCCGGGCGATGTGAAGACGATCCGCGTGCGCATCGATACGACGACGCCGAAGTTTACGCTCGGGGGCGTGCAGACGACGGACGCCTGGAGCAGCGGGGACGTCGCGCTGACGGTTCAACCTGAAGAAGCCCCGATCTCCGGCCAGACGGCCTACGTGCGCACGGAAGAGGGCGCGGCGTGGACGCAGCTGGAGGGAATGACCTATACGGCGGAGCGCAGCATGAATGCGGCGTTCAAGCTCGTGACGGGCGCGGGCATCGAATACGAAGTAAAGCCCATCGGCGTGCGTATCGACAAAGAGGCTCCGGCGCTGCCTGCGTTTACAGCGGCGACGGGCGAAAACGGCTGGTATACCCGCTCCGACATCGCGCTGGCCGCGCCTGCCTTCGAGGCGGCGCCGGGCCGCTCGCCGGAGACGTTTGCCTACAAGCTGGGCGAAGCGGAGGCAGAGAACCTAACGGATAGCGCTGTCGTCCAGCTCGCCGAGGGCGAGAACACGCTGACGCTGACGGCCCGGGATGCGGCGGGCAACGAGCGGAGCGAGACGCTGATGCTGCGCTTGGATTCTATAAAACCGACCGCCCCGACGATCGCATACGTCGGCCGCGACGGGGATAAGTACGTCATTCGCTTTGAGAGCGCGGACGAGACGAGCGGCGTGGCCTACTTCAGCTACGGCGTGGGCCTCACGGTCGCGGCAGAAGCGGGCAAAGGCGTCTACGCGGCGCAGGTATCGCTCACGGCGGAGGAGATTGATAAGCTGCGCGTGGCGGCGGTGGATGCGGCGGGCAACCGCGGCGAGACCGCGGCCCTGGGCGCCGGTCAGCCTGTGAAGCCGACGAGCCCGACGATCAAGGCGGAACCCGCGCCGGAAGCTGGCCGGTACACAGCCGGGGACGTAAAGCTGACGCTCTCGGACGCGAAAGCGTTCCCGGCGGTCACGGCCTACGAATACGCGCTGACGGCGCCGGGCGTAACGCCCGACTGGGCGCAGGCCGCGCGCGTGCAGGCTGCAGGCGCAGAGGCGGAGTTGGTTTTCGCGGAGGACATTAACGCGCAGGTGCATGTGCGCGCCGTGTCGGCCATGGGCATCGCGGGCGAGGAAGCGCGCATAGACGTGCGGATCGACAAGACGAAGCCCGTGCTGACGGACCTGACCGCGCAGCCGGACGCGATGGCGGCCTCCGTGCTGTTGGCGGTGGAAGCGAGCGCGCCGGGGCTCTCCGGCCAGACGCTCTGCATGAGCCGGGACGAAGGCAAGACTTGGACGAAGGCAGAGATTCCCTACGAGGCCACGACAAACGGCGCTTATTGGTTCAAGGCCGCGACAGGCGCGGGCGTCGAATCCGAGATTTTGAAGCTTACGGTGGATCAAGTCGACGCGACGCCGGTCGAAATCTCTCTGCAGGGCGTGCTGCCGACGGGCTGGACGAATCAGGACGTGCGCTTTACGCTTCAGATGGAACCGGCCAGTCCGCCGTCCGGCAAGACGCTCTATCTAATGGATGCGCGCGGGCAATGGCGGGAGATCGCGCTGAATCAGAGCGCGAAGGAGTACGCTTATACGGCGCAGAAGAACGGGACGTACCGCTTTAAGGTCGTCACGGGCGCGGGGCTGGAGCGCACGTGCGATGTGAAGATCGCGAACATCGACAAGGACGCGCCGGGGCTGCCCACGGTCGCGCCGCTGCCCAAGCTGCACGACGGGGTTTACTGGTATACGGACGTTTCGGCGCCGGCGATCAAGATGACCGCGCCCGCCCGGGCGGACGGCGCGCCGGAGACGTTCACGTATACCCTGGAGGGCAAGAGCGAGGTGACGCTAAGCGCCGGAGAGGTGAAATCATTTACGCTCGATGCGACGCGGACGCCTCTAAAGCTGACCGTGACCGCAAAGGACGGGGCCGGCAATGCGGCGGCGCCGCGTGCAATCGCCGTGGGGTACGACCCGGAGGATCCGGTGGTCAGCTCCGTGACAGATAAAGGCAACGGCAAAATGGAGTACGTGGCTGCGGATGATACGTCCGGCCTCGCTTGCCTGAGCGTATACAGCAAAAAGGAAGGAAACCGGCGGATCACGGGACAGAACGGCACGTTCACCGTGCAGCTCGAGGATACGTCTGAAGCAAACCTGAAATCCCTGATGGTGCAGGCGGTAGACAAGGCCGGACGCGTTTCAAAGACGTACGGCCTGACCGACACGGCGCTGGAGGGCTCCGGCCCGATCGTGCCGCAGATCTACGAAGCTGCCATCCTGGAAGGCGGCGAACCGATCGACCTGACCGATGCTTGGCTGACAGCGGACGCCAATGTGTCTGTCGGAGAAGCGGAGGCGTTCGGCGGTATCGACCACTACGAGTACAGCCTCGACGGCGGAGCGACGTGGAAGACGCTTGTAAATGAACAGCCGTGGACGATCGAAGGCGACATTGACGGGACGCTCGCCCTGCGCGCAGTATCGAAATACGGCATCGAGGGCGATCCCTACACGCTGGCGCTACGCGTAGATAGGACGCAGCCGACCCTTACGAGCGCCATGGAGGACATGACGGCCTATGTGGCCACGGACGTAGAGATCGATCTAGAACCCGCCCAACCCGGCCCGTCGGGCGCCGTGCTACTGCTGGACGGCGAAGTGATCGCTAAGGCCGGTACGGACGGGAAGTGGGCCTCCAAGTCCGCCGGCTTGCGGGTTGGCGGCGAGGGAGAACTGATCTACACCGCGACGGCTTCGGGCGCATATGCGTTTACGCTGCGCACCGGCGCCGGGCTGGAGGCGACGCTGACGCGCGAGGTACGGATCGACAAGACGGAGCCCGTGCTGAAGGCCGCAGAAAAGTGGAATGATTGGTATAGCGGTGAAAAGGTGATCCGCGTGCAGGCGGCGAAGGCGGGCGAGAGCGGCATGACGCTGCAGCTCGCGCGGGACGGCAAGGACGAATGGATCACGATCGCCACCTATGACGCGGCGGGCGGCGTGAGCGTGGCGCCGGGCTGGGCATCCGAATTGGTAGCGTCCGCCCCCGGCGTCACGGGAACGATCCTGTTCTCGCTGACGGCGCGGGAGGGCGGCGAATACCGCCTGCGCCTGATCAACCCGCAAAAGGAGGGAGCGCCGGTCGGCCCGGTCCAGCTCGACCTGGAAGCGCCCAAGGCGATGGAGGCCCCGGCCTGCGATATCGCCGAGGGCGACGTATGGGACGGCTGGTATCACGCGCAGCCGACGCTGACGTTCACGAGACCGGAGGCCTACGAGCAGGCGCCGGGGCGCTCCGAAGAGACGTACTACGCCGTGATCGACGGGGACAGCCGGGCGCTCTTTGAAGACGGCGCGCAGACGGCCGATATCACGCTAACGGACGGCGTGCATGCGCTCGCCGCCTACGGCGAGGATGCGGCGGGCAACCGCACTACGGCATATCAAACGGCCATCCGAGTGGATAGCGTAAAACCGACGCTTGCGCAAGTGACCGCGAGCGTGCAAGAGGGCCTTGTCACGCTTACGTTCACCGCCAAGGATGAGACCAGCGGCGTGGCGAGCTTTAACGTAAAGATCGGCGGCGATGCGGCGATCAGCGTCGAGGCGGAAAGCGCGGGCGGCACGTCGTACCGCGCGGAGCTTGCGCTGACGCGCCGGCAGGCGCAGGAGCTGGCGACGCTGGAGGTCGAGGTTCAGGACAAGGCCTGGAATCGCACCGATTATATCACGACCTCGGACAGCTCGATGGCGAACGTGCGCGATCTGATCCCCAAGAAACTGAGCGTCCAGGCTCCGCCGGCGGTCGCCGAAGGAAAGTGGATCGCCCAGGATGCCAAGCTGACGATGACGACCCCGGATAACGTCGGGTTTGAATACACGTTCGTCAAGAAAGACGATATCGATCCCGATACCGGTCTGCCGGACCGCCTCGACTGGCAGCCGGGCAGCGGCGAGGTCGCCCTGACCGGCGAGTTCGAGGGCTGGTTGGTCGTGCGCCCGGTGAACGCGCAGACCGGCGTGCGCGGCCCCATGAGCGTGATAAAGGACGTTCGGATCGATACGACGGCGCCGACGCTCCACGTGACTTCTCAAACGGATTTGACCCAATGGCACAATCGGGATGTCGAGTTGTCGCTGGACATCGGCGAGGCGAGCCTGTCCGGCTTGAGCGTGACGCTGGGGGGCGAAGCTTTTACGCACAAGACCTATACGGCGACGGGGTACGGCGTCTATATCTTTGAGGCGACGACCGGCGCGGGCAATACGACCGGACCGATTGAGATCGAGGTGAGGATCGACAAGGAGGCGCCGGATGCGCCTACGGTGAGCGTCGAAGGGTATAACCAAGATACCCGGTGCGTCACGGTCAAGCTTGTGAGCGCGGATGCGCCCAGCGGCGTGAAGGAATTCGCCGTAAACGGCGTGACGTATCCCGCGGTAAACGGCGAAGCGGTCTGGACGGGCACGATGGACGAGCTCAAGGCGCTGAGCGTGACCGCAAAGGACAACGCGGAAAACGAGAGCGAGCCGACGCGGGTAGACGGCAGCACGGCGGGTCAGACGCCCGTGAAGCCGACGACGCCTTCGGTCAGCGGCGCGCAGGAGCCGGATGGAACGGACTACGCGAAGGACGACGTGACGATCGACCTGGGCGGATCGGAGGGCCTGGGCGGGGTAAAAGAATACGAGTACGTGATCGTGCCCAAGGGCGAGGATTTGACGAACGTAGACTGGAGCCAGGCGAACAAGGTCGAAACGGATCAGGACGGCAACGCGAGCATCAAGGTGACGGAGACGACGGACGGAACGCTGGTGGTGCGGCCCGTGACCGAGCTGGACGAGCCGGGCGACCCGGTACAGATCCCCGTGCGTGTGGACAAGACCGCGCCGGCTGCGCCGCAGGTAAGCGTAGAGGGCTACGACGAGAGCACCGGACAGGTGACGGTGACGCTCGAGAGCGGGGATACGCCTAGCGGCGTGAAGGAATTCGTCGTGAACGGCGAAACGCTGACGGCGGATGCAAACGGAAAGGCGACGTGGACGGGCACGGTGGAAGAGCTCGAAAAGCTCGTGATTACCGCCAAGGACAACGCGGGCAACGAGAGCGAGCAGACGACGCTGGACGGAAAGACGCAAGGCCAGCTGCCCGTGAAGCCGACGGCGCCCGCGGTCAGCGGCGCGCAGGCCCCGAACGGGAAGGACTACACGAAGGAAGACGTGACGATCGGCTTGAGCGGATCGGAAGGCCTTGGCGGAGTGACGGAATATGAATACGTGATCGTGCCCAAGGGCGAGGATCCGGCGAACGCGGACTGGAGCCGGGCGAACAAGGCCGAGACGGACGCGGACGGCAACGCGAGCATCAAGGTGACGGAGACGACGGACGGAACGCTGGTGGTGCGGCCCGTGACCGGGCTGGAGAAACGGGGCGACCCGGTGGAGATTCCCGTGCGCGTGGACAAGACGCAGCCGGCGCTCACGCTTACCGGCGTGCCGGAGGCTGAAAGCTGGCAGCGAGGGGACGTGACGATCGGCCTTGGCGCGAGCAAGACAGGGCCCTCCGGACAAAAGATCAGCGTCAGCACGGACGGCGGAAACACATGGACCGAGGTGGACACGGATGCGTTTGTGGCCAAGGAGTCCGGCGTTTATACGCTTCAAATTGAGACGGGCGTCGGCTTGAGCGCGACGTACACGCTGACGGTTCACATCGATCGGACGGCGCCGGCGTTCCCGAAGCTTGCGGGTACGCTAGGGGAGAACGGCTGGTACGTGCAAGGAGATGTGACGCTCACAAAGCCTGGGTTTACCCCGGCGGCGGACCGCGCCCCCGAAACGTTCACTTACGCATTGGACGGCGGCGCGCAGGCGATCCTGACGGAGGGCGTAACATCCCTGCGGATCGCCGACGGACGCCACACGCTCACGCTCACGGCCGCGGATGCGGCGGGCAATGTGGCGACGGATGGGCGGCATTCGTACTGCGAGATTGCCCTGAACATCGATACCACGGCGCCCGACCAGCTCAGCGTCACGCTCGACGGCATTCAGGGCAGCGTCGCGCAGCTGAGGCTTCGCGGGCGCGACGAAACCGGCGGCATCGCCTATATTACGCACGCCTATGGAGATTTGAGCGGCCGGGTAGCTGTAACGGAGCAAGACGGGGTTTACGAAGGGAGGCTGAATGTACCGATCCGGCATATGGAGACGCTAAAACTCAGCGCGGTGGACGTGGCAGGCAACGAAAGCGCCTTTGAAATGGCGCCCGTAAAGCCGGGCTTGATCGAGCTGGATGTACGCAATGCACAGGGCGAAAGGCTCAAAGACGAGTGGAGCAGCTCGGACGTGACGATCACGATGCCAAAGGTCGACGTGTTCTCCGGCGTGGCGCGCTACGAATACTTCGTCAGCGATACGCCTCAGCTGTCTGAAAATGCGGTTTGGACCGCGGCGGACGATCAGGATGCGCTGCGCTTTACGCAAAGCGGCGCACGCTACGTATTCGTAAGGGTCGTATCCAATCTGGGCATCGTCAGCGAGGCGGTGCGGGCGTTCGCCGGTATCGACAAGACGCAGCCGCAAATCGAGCGTACACAGCAGATCGACGACGGCTGGACGAATCAGGACGTCGAGATCCACTTCGGGGTCAGCAAGGCCGGCGTATCGGGGCAGACGGTATACGTACGCGAAAACGATGGCGAGTGGCTCCCCCTGAACGAAGGGCAGACGATCTACGCTGCCTCGCACAACGGAGCCTATACGTTCAAGGCCGTCACAGGCGCCGGAAATGAAGCGCAGTTTACGATAGACATCTGGCATATCGATAAGGACGCGCCTAAATTCCCGTTCTATCTTTTCCACGAGGACGATGGACGTTTAATGCTACATCCGCCCAAGGAAAAGGGAGAATCGCCGGAGACCTATGCGTATAGCATCGACGGCGGAAAGCGCGTATGCTTTGATAAGTATATGGAGGCGACCCTCCCGGCAGGTGAACACGAGCTGCGGCTCTATGCGCACGACGCGGCGGGCAATGTATCGACGCAGGGCGGGCGCGCCTACAGCGTATACGGTCTCGTATCAAACCGCGGGACTGGCACAAAGGCGGGAATCGATGACGTCACGCTGGACGCGATCGGGAATAACGTGATCATTCGGGACGCAGAGAATGTGGTGCTGGAGGCGGACGCGCTCTACCTGGCAAAACAGATAGACGAGAGGACGGGCCGGTCGGAGAGCTGGCTGAACATCGTGCTTCCGCCGGACATGCTGGAGACGGGCGAACCGATGTGGACGGAGGACGGAAGCCCTGTCTACAGCGCGCGCAACGTAATCCTGAGCGCTGTTTATGTACAGGAGCTGAAACAGCATGGCATCCGGGGCGTCAGCATGCGCATGGGCGGCATGTACGCGGCCTTGCGTCTGGACGCGCTGGAGGATAAAAAATTGGACCGGTTGCACCCGGTGCTGCAGAATCGATCCACGGACGGCTTGACGTTCGTCCTGACGATCGAGCCGGCGGACGAGACGATGCAAAGCCTCTGGGAACAGACGCTATCGGGCGCTATGGAGGCGTACGTGGTCACGCTCAGCGTTCAGGACGGGGCGCATACCTATGAGATCACAGAGGCGGTGCAGGGACTGAATGTCGGCTTTGACGTGAGCGCACAGCACGCGCTCGCCGAGCTTGGGCAGGCAAGGCCTGTACAGGAATGGATCGGGATCGCCTTTATCGCCCTAAGGGAAGAAACGGCCGACTCATACCTAGGGGCCGACGTGCTGGAGCTGGCGCCGCAGCTCGTCAGACGGCCGGAACCGAATGCTGCTGAGGAAGAAATGGGCGTGATGTTAGAGACGTCCTATGCCGGACGCGGGCTGTATTGCCTGTCGGAGCGGATAGGCTTGTAAAAAACGCAGCAGCAAAAAATCTGCCATCCGGCAGGTTTTTTGCTGTGTCTCTACACGAAAATGATTGTATACTGTGATAAGCAGGAAAACTGAAGACGGAGAGTGAATAACATGCTTCGTATAGCGATCTGCGACGACGAAAAAATTGACCGGGAAATTCTGGTGAAAGCGCTCAAGAGCTATTTCGCACCCAAGGAAGAGACGCTGGCGATCCTCAACTTTGAATCCGGCATGCAGCTGATCGATAGCTACGAAAACGGCACAGCCTTTGATCTGGTCTTTCTGGATGTTTTGATGCAGCGGCTCGACGGCATTGCGACAGCGCAGCAAATCCGCCGCTTTGACGCCAAGGTCCCCATCGTATTTTTAACGGTCAGCCCCGATTATGCGCTCGAAAGCTACGACGTTTTTGCGAGCGGATATTTGCTCAAGCCCGTGGATATGACCCGCTTTTCGGCGTTGCTCAACCGTATCGTGTTTGCCGATGAAAATGCATCGCGCAGCTTGCCGGTTAAGCGCGGCGCCCAGGTCGTGCGCATCCCGTACGAGGGCATCGTTTACATCGAAAGCCATGCCAATAAGCTGCTCTTGCACGACAGGCGCGGAGAGGAGCTGGAAATGTACGGAAAGTTAGACGACATCGAAAGACAGCTGGGCGACAGGCGTTTTTTGCGCTGCCATCAGAGCTATCTGGTCAACATGAACCATATCGCCGTCGCAGACGAAGATTTTACCCTGACAAACGGCGAAAGGGTGCCGATCAAAGTGCGGGCGCGAAAGGCCATCCGCGACGCGTACTTTGCGTTTATCTCCGAACAAAAATAGAATCGCACCCGGCCCGATGGGAAGGGTGCGAAAAAGGAGGACAAGAAGATGGAACGCTACGAGTTTTTTCTCGCATCCCCCCTGGAAAAGGTGTTTCCGGACAAAAAGCCTACGCCTCTTGCGTCGCAAGGCGCGACCTTTTCCTGTTGGAGGGGGACGCGCACAGCCGTACAGCTCGTATACCGTGAGAACATGAGGTCGGAGGGACAAGCGGCGGAACGGTTCCGAATCGATATCACCGGCGCGCCCTGCGAGGCCGTCCTTCGCGCGGTGGAGCTGATGCCCTCGGACTTCCCGTGCTATGAGCGCAGGGACGAACGCTATCTTTCCGATAAGCCGGGGCTCTTCCCGGATCTGCTGAGCCCCATGGACAACCCCGTGATATCGCCCCTGCCCCGCCAGTACCGGAGCGTATGGATCACGTTGGACGTGCCGCCCGATGCCGCGCCGGGGGACTACCCCGTATGCGTGCGCGCTCGCCGTTTGACGGACGGGGAAGAGGAGGGCGAAGCGGGGGACTTTGCCTGCCGCTTTACGCTGCGCGTGATGCTAGCGCAGCTGGCTGCGCAGACCCTTTTACATACCGAGTGGTTTTATGCCGACTGTCTGGCGCAGTACTACGGCGTTGAGCCTTACAGCGAAGCGCACTGGGCGATCGTTTCGCGCTTCATTCGCGCCGCGGGCCGGGAGCACGGCGTCAACGTGCTGCTGACGCCCGCCTTTACGCCGCCGCTGGATACGGCCGTCGGTCACGAACGGCTCTGCGTGCAGCTCGTGGACGTCTCGCTTGACGCGGGCGTCTATCGCTTTGGGTTCGATAAGCTCGCCCGTTGGGCCTCGATCTGCAAGGATAGCGGCATCGAGGTGCTGGAAATCGCCCATCTGTTCACGCAGTGGGGCGCAAAGGCGACGCCGAACATCTACGTGCGCGAGGGCGGAGCGCTGCGCCGCAAGTTCGGCTGGGAGGTACCCTCGACCAGCCCGGATTACCGCGCGTTTTTGCAGGCGTTTTTACCGGCCCTGCGCGAAGCGCTCGCCTCGTTTGGGTATGACGACCGGCACGTGATCTATCACATCTCCGACGAACCGTCGGCAGGCCATGCCGAAGGCTACCGGGCGGCGCGGGCGCAGGCGGCCGATTTGCTGAACGGTTGCCGGATCGTCGACGCGCTGAGCGATTATTCCTTTTATGAAGAGGGCCTTGTGGAGCATCCGGTCGTCGCGAACGACCACATCGAGCCCTTTTTGCGCGCGGGCGTTCCGGGGCTATGGGTGTACTACTGCTGCAGCCAATGCGTGGACGTCCCCAATCGCTTTTACGCGATGCCCAGCGCGCGAAACCGGATCATGGGCGTGCTGATGTATCTGTATGACATTTGCGGCTTCCTGCACTGGGGCTTTAACTTTTATAACGCGCAGTATTCCTTGCGCCCGGTGGACCCCTACCGCGTGACGCATGCGATGTATGCCTTTCCGTCCGGAGACGCTTATCTGGTTTATCCGGGCCCCGGGGGCGAGCCACTCTCGTCCATCCGCGCGGAGGTGCAGCAGGACGCGCTGTATGACCTGCGCGCGCTGCGCCAGCTGGAGTCGCTGGCCGGACGTGCGTTTGTCGAAGCGATGATTTACGAGCTGGCGGGGACGGATCATATGACGTTCAAGGATTATCCCGTCCAGGCAGATTTTCTGCTCGCGCTGCGCGAGCGCGTCGCGGCGGAGATCGACGCGCGGGTATAACGCAACCGACAATCGGAGGAGGGGGACGTATGGTCGTTCAAACGCTCGGCGGCGCCTGGAAGATGCGCAGCGTCGGGGACGCGCAATGGCACGAGGCGCTGGTGCCCGGATCGGTCTACGCAGATCTGCTGCGGGAGGGCCTGATGGAAGACCCGTTTTACCGCGAAAACGAACAGGCGGCTTTTGAGCTGATGCGCGGGGATTTTGAATATACGCGCACGTTTTTCGTCGACGATAAGCTGCTCACGTCGGACGCTGTGGTGCTGCGCTGCGAGGGGCTGGATACGCTGTGCGACATTTCGCTCAACCAAGAGGCGGTCGGCCATGCGGACAATATGCACCGCACCTGGGAGTGGGACGTCAAAGCGCTCTTGAAGCCCGGCGAAAACGTGATATCCGCCTACTTTCATTCGCCGGTAGCCTATGTTCTCTCTGAAAACGAAAAGCGCCCCTGCTGGGGCTCGTCGGACGCGACGCCCGGCTTTTCCCACCTGCGCAAGGCGCACTGCATGTTCGGCTGGGATTGGGGACCGCGCCTGCCGGATGCGGGCATTTGGCGGGACATATCGCTTCTCGGGATCCGTACGGCGCGCATCGAAAGCGTGTCCATCCTGCAAGCGCACGAAGCGGAGCGCGTGCTGCTTTGCATCGAGCCGGAGCTGGACGCTTACGCCGAGCGGGAGCTGGATCTGCGCGTGACGGTCACCGCGCCGGACGGGCGCGTATACGCGGCGCAAGACGAAGAGAGCCTGAACGTCGCCATCGACGATCCGATGCTTTGGTGGCCCGCGGGCTACGGCGACCAGCCGCTGTACACCGTGCGCGTGGAGCTGTGCGAGGGCGGCGAGCTGCTCGATGTCTGGCAGCGGCGCGTCGGCCTGCGTACGTTGACGGTCTCGCGCGAAAAAGACGCGTGGGGCGAAGCGTTCTGCCATAGGGTCAACGGCGTCAAAATCTTCGCCATGGGCGGCGATTACATCCCGGAGGACAACATCCTCTCGCGCGTGACGCCCGGACGAACGAGGCGTCTGCTGGAGGACGCGAAGCGCGCGCGCTTCAATACCGTCCGCGTATGGGGCGGCGGCTACTATCCGGACGACTTTTTCTTCGATATCTGCGACGAGCTCGGTCTGCTCGTCTGGCTCGATTTCATGTACGCCTGCGCGTTCTACGACTTGACGGAGGCGTTCGAGGAGTCTATCACGCAAGAGGCGATCGACAACGTCAAGCGCCTGCGCCATCACGCCTCGCTCGCGCTGCTGTGCGGCAACAACGAGATGGAGATGTTTCAAAAGGCGGCGGCCGATGCGGCCCATGCAGGCGTTTTGGGGCTTGAGCCCAGGCGGCCCAGCCACATGGCGGATTACACGAAGATGTTCGAGTACATCCTGCCGAATATCGTGAAGGCGTATGCGCCGCAGACGTTCTACTGGCCCGCGTCGCCCTCCTCGGGCGGGGCGTTCGACGAACCGAACGACGAAAACCGCGGCGACGTACATTATTGGGACGTATGGCACGGCGAGAAGCCGTTTACCGAATACCGAAAGTTCCACTTTCGCTACGTGTCCGAGTTTGGGTTTCAGTCCTTCCCGTGCCTGCGCACGGTCGAGAGCTTTACGCTGCCGGGGGATCGCAACATCTTTTCGCGCGTCATGGAGCGCCACCAGCGCAACAAGGCGGCGAACGGCAAGATCCTTTCCTATCTTTCGCAGACTTACCGCTATCCGGAGAGCTTTGACAGCCTGCTCTACGCGTCCCAGCTGCTGCAGGCGGACGCTATTCGCTATGGGGTGGAGCACTGGCGCAGATTCCGCGGGCGGTGCATGGGCGCGATCATCTGGCAGCTAAACGATTGCTGGCCCGTGGCGTCGTGGTCCTCTATCGACTATTACGGCCGGTGGAAGGCGCTGCACTACGCGGCCAAGCGTTTTT
The DNA here is from genome assembly GCA_023404715.1 of Bacillota bacterium. GTDB lineage: Bacteria > Bacillota > Clostridia > Christensenellales > Aristaeellaceae > Beduinella. The sequence goes on from JAEYAR010000183.1 coordinate 75,227, forward strand.
TCGCCCCCGTGTTGCTCAGCTGCTGCGAGGAGGGGGAGATCACCCAAAACCCGCAGATCAACGAGTTCCACCCAGAGCCGATCGAGCGCTCGATCACGCTGTGCCTGTGCAACGAGACGCGGGAGGACGTGCGCGGCACCGTTCGCTGGGCGCTGCGCACGCCGGACGGCGCCGTCGTGCGCGAAGGGGCGCAGGCGGCCGACGTGCCCGCCCTTTCGAGCAAATGGCTGGAAAAGGTCTGCTTTGCGGAGGCATCGCTGACCGGGCATTATGCGAGCTATCGCTTTGAACGGGACGGACAGACGATTTCGAGCGGTACGGCCCTGTTTTGCGCCCCCAAGCACTTTGAGTTTGCCGACCCGAGGCTTTGCGTGCGCGCAGAGGGGGACGAGATCGTCGTCACCTCCCGCGCTTTTGCGCGGTATGTATGCATCGAATCGGAGGATCCGGATCTGCTTGTGTCGGATAATTTCTTTGACATGAACGCCGACGAGCGGCGCGTTAAGGTGCTGCGCGGCAGCGCGAACAGCCTGCGCGTTAGGAGCGTATACGACCTGTAACGATTGAGGAGAAGGAGAATCGCGCTTTGCGGCGAATATCCCATAGGCGTCGGCGAGCGAATGCCCCGGCGCACCGATACCGCGCCGGGGAACAGAAGCCAAAGCCACTGTGAGGGGAGAAATGTATGCAAAGCGTATCTGCCCAGGTTGCGACGATACACATCAGCAATAAATCGCATCTGAACATCACGTTCAACCTGAACCAATGCGGGACGGGTGAAATCTCGCCCGGCGGGGTGCTGACGATAGAGGACGAGGATACGTTCACGCTCTTATGCGTGCGCGAGGGGCAGGGTATGCTGGAAGCGAGCGGGCTCGCCTATGCGTTGAGCGCACCACAGGGTATCTTTACATTTCCAGGCGTGGAATATGAGCTGCACAACAGCGCCGACCGGCCGATGCACCTCACCTGGCTCCGCTTTTCGGGCTATCTCGTCGAGCATTATCTAAAGCGTGCGGACATTACGCGCGAAAAGCCGGTGTTTGACGATGAAAAGTGGGAAATATCCGACCGGTTGCAGGGCATATATGAGGCCTCCCAAAAGCTGCCGAACCGCTATTGCCGGATGATGGCGGGCCTCTACGACATCTTCAGTTGCCTGCTGGACAGGGATGAATCCCATCTGTACGTCAACATCGTCGACAACGCCAACTATTTTGCGATCAGGGCGGCGGAATATATCGAGCGCAACTACGCGAAAAATATCAGCGTAGACGAAATCGCAGCAGCCCTGGGTATTTCGCGTAAGCAACTTTACAGCGTATTTAACGACACCGTGAAGATGCCGCCCAAGCAGTATCTGATTTACTATCGGATTGAGAAGGCCTGCGAGAGCCTCAAGCTCTCCACGTTGTCCATTCAGGAGATCTCCGAAGCGGTCGGTTATGCCAGTCAGTTTTATTTTGCCAAGGAGTTCAAGCGCCTGACGGGCGTCACGCCGAGCGAGTACCGCAAAAATCCGCTGGCGGGCGACGCGTTTAAAGGCCGGCCGACATTGCCTGCGCTGCAGGAGGCGGACGGGCGCGCGGCGGACTTTTCCTTGGGCGAGGAGTTGATGGGCATTTCCCCCGCGCCAAAGCTGCTCATCCGGCGTGAGGAAAAAAAGTAAGCGTGCGGGATAGACTATTCCCCGGAGGAACCGACGCGAAATGCGTACGGAAGGAAAGGGGGAATAGCCGTGTCACTCAAACAGCTCCTCTCGCGCGATCAGCGCGCGGCTGCCTTTTACGAATCGCTGCACCCCTGCGTCAAGCGGGCGGTGGACAGCCGGATGGACGAGATCGACTACGTAGAGGATTTAAGCGCCGTCGCCAATCACGCGATGACGCAGGGCCTACGCGAGTTCGGCGGTATTTACGACGACAGCGAAACCTGGCCGGACTGACGTATAACAAAGCTGCGGGCGGTTCTTGATAGAACCGCCCGCATCAGACTGTCAAACAACCCGTTAATCAAGCAGCGAAAAGCGGGTAGTTTACGTATGAAAAGCTTTTCGGCAGTAAAAAAGAAGGGCAGATAGGGAAAAGCAGCAAAAAGCCAGCAGGTTTCCACTTCCATTTTGCCAGCTTTTTGAGATTCATGGCAGCAAACTTAAGCCTGACCCAGTT
>JAEYAR010000187.1 GCA_023404715.1 Bacillota bacterium
GCCCGCGGGGGCCTTCGCGGCCAGCGGCGCCCTGCGGCGGCGGGGCTGCGCGCCCTTGTTCTCATGGACGGGCTTCACGTTGCCGGGAGTCTGTAAATCCTTCGTCGGATTTACGGGTTGATTCTCATTTTCCTGGTTGGGCATAAAAAATTCCTTTCTGTTAAGCGCCGCCGGCGGGATGGTCGGCCCCGACGCAGCCGCGTTTTTGATCGCAAGAAAACAAGCCCCTGCTATGCAGGCGCTGCCTTGCATGAGGCCCCGGCACCATTCGGCGCAGGGGGATGCGGCGGCGGTTTGATCAATCGCGCGCCGCTTTCGCGGCAAAGACGCCGCGTTTATATCCAGGGCGTCCGCTTTACATGCGCGTCGTGAGCGCGCGCTGGGCAAAGAGGCGTCCGGCATAAACATACGTAGACATTTTATTATACACCCAATGGGCCCAGATTACAACAGGCCTTGATTTTTTGTTGATCCCCATGCGCTAGGATAGACGCAGACCCGAGAAAAGACAGGGACGTGAGATGAACATGAACGAAAAGAAGAGATCTTATGCACGCGCTTTGCGCCGGTTGGCGGCCTGGGCTTTGTTCCTTTTGCTGCTCATCCCCTACATCGCGGAACAGAACGACGCCGTCGTCTTTACCCCCATCGACGTGCACAGCAAAAAGCTCCCCAAGGCGTTCGACGGGCTGCGCATTTTGCACCTATCCGACCTACACAACAAGGACCTCGGCCGCTTCTTTGCGGATGTTTTGCGACGCTGCGCAGATTTTGCGCCCGACGCCGTGTGCGTCACGGGCGACCTGATCGACACCAAAGACATGGACGCGGCGCTTGCCTTTATCGAAAGCCTCACGCGGGTCGCGCCGGTCTACTATGTGCCCGGCAACCACGAGCGGCAGGTCGGTCCGCAGATCTATGGGAAGCTCCGGGAATCGCTGCGCGCGCTGGGCGTCACGCTCCTGGAAGACCGCGCCGTCGCGCTCACGCGCGGGGCGGACCGGATCGACCTCGTAGGCGTGCGCGATCCCGCGTTTGACGAGGGCGGCGGCATATGGGGCCAAACGGACGACTATGTATCGCGGCTCTACGCGCTGCGCGGCGACGCGCCCTTCGCGCTGCTGCTCGCCCACAGGCCGGAGCACTTTGAGGACTATGCGCGTGCGGGATACGATCTGACGCTCAGCGGGCACGAGCACGGCGGGCTGATCCGCTTTCCGTTCGTAGGCGCGCTGGTCGGGCTCAACCAAGGCTTTCTCCCCCCCTATACCGCGGGGCTCTACCGGGCGCGGGACGGGGCGGCGCTCATCGTCAGCCGCGGCATCGGCAACAACCCCCGCTGGGCCCGCCGGATCCACAACCCGCCGGAAATCGTGCTCATTACCCTTCATGCCGCATAAAATAAACTCCTCCCCGTTGACTTCATCGAAAGGGTGTGCTATCGTTTTTGTATAAAGCCAGCATCGGAGGAAAATATGGATAATACGCAGCCCCTACCCAAACGGCGGCGCCTGCGCGTTCGCTATATCGTGCTGCTCGTCATCGCCCTGCTGATTGCCGGGGCGCTGCTTTGGTTTTTCAGCGCGCGCGGCCAGGCGCACTACCTGCTCATCGGCATGGATAACTGGGGCGTGGTCGGCGAGGGACGTAGCGACGTCATGATCCTGTGCACGTTGGACATGGACGGCCGCAAGGTCAGCCTCACGTCCCTAGCGCGCGACCTCAAGATCGAGCTGCCGGGCAAGAACAGACGTGAGGACAAGCTCAATACCGTCACGCACTATCAGGACGAGGCGTCCCTCGTCTCCGTCGTAGAGGAGCTCGTCGGCCTGCCGGTCGAGGGCTACGTATCCGTCAATTTCAGCAGCGTGGTAGAGATCATCGACGCCCTGGGCGGCGTCACGGTCAACCTCACCTCGAAGGAGGCCAGCTATTTGCGGCGCGTAGAGGGCGAATACTATCAACACCCGCTGCACGAGGGCGACTGCCATCTCAACGGCGCCCAAGCGCTGGCCTACATGCGCTGCCGCCAGCTCGACAGCGATTTTGGCCGCACCGACCGCCAGGCCAAGGTGCTGCGCGCGCTGCTCAACGGCGCCTCTACCCTCGACGCGGGCCAAGCCCTGGCGCTTTTAGGTAACCTGTCGCACGTATATCGCACGAATTTAACGTCCGTGCAGCTCGCGGACGCCGTACGCAACGTGCTGCACCTGCGGGGCGCGGCGTTCCAAAAATGCACGATTCCGGCCGAGGGCACGTTTAAATACGGGGAGGTGCGCGGCACGTCCGTGCTCGTCGCGAACATGGAGAAGAACCGCGCGCTGCTCTACGAATTCCTGGGGATCCCCGACCCCTCCGCCACCGCGACGCAGGCGGCGGAAAATGAATGAGGAGGACGGAGCCTTGAACATGGAGAAGAAAAAGATTTATCTGCGCGTCCTGCTCGACGTGGCCCTCGTGGCCGCCGCCGCGGGTCTAATCTATCTGGGCGGCCCGCTCGCGCTGGAGATCATGACGCCCTTTATCCTGGCCTTCATCATGGCCTGGGCCTTTAACCCCCTGGTGCGCGGGCTGCAGCATAAACTGGGCGCGACGCGCAAGGTTTACTCGTTCATCATGGTCCTTCTCTTTTACGCGCTGCTCGGCGTGCTCATCGTGATGTTCGGCAAGGTGCTGATCGACCAGGTCATCGGCCTGGCGCGCTCGCTGCCGAGCATCCTCTCTCAGATGCAGGAGACGTATCAGCAGCTCATCGAGCTGCTGCAAAGCGTGCTCGAGCGCGTGCCCGAGCAGTATCAGGAGCTCGAGGCCGAGCTGCTGCTGGCCATCGACACGGCCTGGCAATGGTTCAAAGGCGCCCTTTCGACGCTGCTTTCACGCGCCGTTTCCTGGACGAGCAGCGCGGCCATGCGCCTGCCCGAGCAGTTCGTCTTCCTCACGGTGCTGGTGCTGGCTAGCTGCTTCATCACCGCGGATTATCCGGACCTGCGCGACCACATCTCCGGCAGCCTCACGCCCTCGACGCGGCGCAGCCTGCGCCTCTTTCGCACGAGCGTGAAGACGGCGGTCGGCGGCTTTTTCCGCTCGCAGCTCATCTTTGCCATCGTCGACATGAGCATCATCCTGACGTTCTTCTTCTTCATGAAGGTGAGCTACCCGCTGCCCATCGCGCTGGTGCTGGCCTTCCTCGATTTCATCCCCTTTTTCGGGGCGGGCACGGTCATCGTTCCCTGGGGCGTCATCGCGCTGATCGTGGGGCGCTACAACATGGGCCTGCAGCTGCTCATCCTCTACGGCATCCTCTACACCTTGCGCCGCATCTTCGAGCCGCGCGTGCTCGGCGGCCAGGTCGGCTTCTCCTCGCTATCCATGCTCTTTTGGATGTTCGCCGGCATGAAGGTCGCGGGCGTCACGGGGCTCGTCGTCGCGCCCATCGTCGGCATCGCGGTCACAAACTTCTGGCGCACGGGCATCTTCGACGGCTTTCGGCAGGACATCCGCGTGATCGTCGCGGACATCCGCTCCATCATCGCCCGGCCCCTGCCGCCCGAGGAGCCGCCTCGCGACCAACAGCGAGCGCAGGGGAAGCGGAAAAAGTAAAGCGCAATTCAAAAACCCGGGACCGAAGGACGGCTAAAAAAAGCCGTACCTAGGACCGGGTTTTCAAGACGGGCGGGCGCGCTAGCATATTACGGGATGCCCTGAATGACCGCTAACGCGGTCGGCATCCCTGCATGACCGCGCGCCATTTTCGCCCGCTGGCACGGTAACCCGGCACGGAACGTGGCGGGGCGCAAGCAAGGGATAAGATCATGAGGAAGACTAAGATCATCTCGAAATCACTCATGCTATCACCCCGCGCAGAGGCCGAAGGCTTTTCATCGAGGACAGCGCGAAGCGCTCCGCAGATGAAAACTCCCCCACATAAATGTGGGGGAGCCTGCGTGTCGACAAAGTGGCGTCTGCCACTTTTATTGCACGATGTCCGGGATGATTGCGGTTGCGGGCCGCATTCCCCCCTGCACCTCGTCTCAACGGGGCGCGCAACCACAGCATCTTTTCGCGCCCCTCTTGACGTAAAGCGCGGGGTATCATACAATGCAGGGAGGAAGGCCGGTCGCCCTCGGCGGTTTTATCGCCTCATGGGGACGTAAGGCAAAAGGAGTTGAGAAACGGTGGGCGCGTATCTGAACAGCAAAAGGCCCTATACGCTGTTTAAAAGCGAGACGGTCAAGCCCTACTTTGTCGATAAAACGACGATTCTCAAGGAGCCGTTTCCGCTGATCCAAGAAGGGAATAACTATATCTGTCTGACAAAGCGCGAAGCGCCGAATAGCCAGACGGCATCCTATAAACCGGGTAAACGCAAGACAACGACAACACCCAACCGGAGGTCATCATGAAAAAGATCAAGCTCCTCGCCACCGGCGGCACCATCGCCTCCGGCGAAGGGGCGCACGGCCTCGCGCCCTCCCTGAGCGCGCAGGCGGTGCTCTCCTACCTGCCGGGCCTGTCCTCCCTGTGCTACGCCGACGCGGAGGATATCCTCTATCTGGACAGCTCGAACATTCAGCCCGAAGAGTGGCGCGTCATCGCCCGCGCTTGCGCGGACACCCTATCGGATTACGACGGCGTGGTCGTCACACACGGCACCGACACCATGGCCTACACGGCCGCCATACTCTCCTTCATGCTGCGCGGGCTGAGCAAGCCCGTCGTGCTCACGGGTTCGCAGCTGCCCATTACGCATCTCATGTCCGACGGGCGCGTCAACCTCGCCAACGCGTTCGCCACCGCCTGCGCGGGCTATCCCGGCGTCTATCTGGTGTTCAACAACAAGATCATCTCCGGCACGCGCGCGTTCAAGGTGCGCTCCATGGGCTTTGACGCCTTCCAGTCGGTCAACGCGCCCAACGCGGGCGAGGTCGACGCGCGCGGCGTGCGCATGGTTCATCCCCTGCCCGCGCAGGCGGGCCCCTTTAAACTGCTGGACCGCGTATGCCCCGAGGTCTGCCTCGTAAAGCTCATCCCCGGCACCAACCCCGCGCTGCTCTCCGCGCTCGTCACGCTGGGCTATCGGGGTGTGGTAATCGAGGCGTTCGGCGTAGGCGGGTTTCACTATTTGCGCAGGAACCTGCTGCCCTGCCTGGAGGCGCTGCACCAGGCGGGCATCGTCGTCGTCGTCACCAGCCAATGCCTTTACGATTCGACGGACCTTCAGCGCTATGAGGTCGGCGCGCAGCTCAGCCTCCGGGCCGTCGTCGCCGCGGGCGATATGACGACCGAGGCCGCCGTGACCAAGCTGATGTGGGCGCTGGGGCAGACGAACGACCCCGATGAGGCCGCGCGCATCATGCAGCAAAACCTCTGCGGGGAGATCGACCAGGCATGACGCGCTATAAAATCGGCGAGGTCTCGCGCCTACTCTCCATCACCCCCCAGGCGCTGCGATTTTACGAGCAGGAGGGTATCCTGACCCCGCTCAAGAGCGAAAATGGCACGCGGTTTTATACCGAGCAGCAGCTGGTACTGCTGCTGTGCTTTAAAAAATACCGCGTGATGGGCCTGTCCATCCGCGACATCGCCGGGCATTTTCAGGGCGGCAGCCTGCCCGGCCTGCTCAAACAGCTGGACGCGCAGGCGGACGCCCTGCAACAAGAGAGCGAGCGCCTGCTGCGCCTGTCCGCCGCGGTGCGCGCGCACGCGGCGTGGGTGCGCCGCATACAGGAAGGCGTAGACCGCCTGGAGCGCGCCGTGCGCCCGCGCGCGCTGCTCCACAGCGCACAGCTTTGCGACCTGCAGGGCGCCGGCGCCGACGGCCGCGAATCCCTGCACGCGTGGATCGAGGCGATGCCCGCCGTCAGCCTGATCTTCACGCAGCCGTCGGCGCTCTCCGCTCCCCCGCGCTGGGGCTTCGCGGCGCCGCCGGAGGGCCTGCCGGGCCTGCCGCTGGCGGACTGCCGCGCGCTGGACGCCGCGCCCTGCGTGCGCACGACCCTGCGCACCGAGGGCCGGCCGCCGGATGCGCAGGCGCTTGGCAGCCTGCTCGTCCGGGCCCGGGAAGCGGGGTTTGCCGTCGCGCCGCAGGGCATGATCCTGGGCCGGCATGCGGCCTCCGAGACCCTGGACGGCGACGTCTTTTTGTATACGGAAATCTGGATCGAGCTGCTTAAAAACAAAAAGCCGCCCCTATAGCGGCGGATAAAAAATAATGGGCGCATCCGTCACCGGCGGCGCCCGTTTTCTTTTGCAGTTCTTTCGTAGCTCAAATGTCGTCCGACCATGCCTCTTGGGTAAAATATAAGGGAAGCGCGTGAGCGCTTATCCTTCCACATGGGGCGCGCCCGTGACGAACAACTGACAGGCGCTTAGGCGTGCCGTGGCGGCGGCGCTGTCGTCGAGCCAGCTGAGCTCAATCGCGAATGTGCGGGTCTCATCGCCGGTGAACGCGAGCGGCTCTTCATAGCGCAAATCGCCCGCCACCACCGTCTTGAGCACGCGGCGCTCGCCGCCCGTCGTCTCCACCAGGCAGGCGTACAGGCCCGGCGTCTGGGCGAGCGCGTCGGTGCTGCCGAAGAACACGGTCAAGTCCATGGCGTCGGCCGCGTCGACCTGGCCGAGCGAACTTCCGGAGACCTCGAACGGGAAGCTCGCGGTCTGCATAGGGGCCACCGTCGGCCGCACGTCGACCGCAACCGGCGCGGCCAAGTCAAAGCTTCGCGTTCCCGCCTGCGAGGCGGCCACGTCCGCCGCGCTCGCGTAGATGGCGAGGGAACCCGCAGAGAGTGAGATCACGACCGCCAACGCCAGCAGCGTAATCAAAAAGCCCTTCTGTTTCATGCAAACAACCCCTTTTCCTCGTTCGGGTTGCCGCTTTGCAGTGCGTGCCACAAAAAATAGACCCGCCCTGCAAGCCCGCGCACGCGGACATACAACGGCAACTGGCTGCCATTCCGGCGCCGGATGACCGGCGTGGGTTAGGCCCTGTAGCTTTGCGTCACAGCCTTTCGACTGCTTTGCCTTGATCGCTGATCCAAGGAAGATCTTTGATGCCTATATTGTACCACGCCGCCGCAGGCCGGTCAAGGTGCGCACAGCTTAAATATTCCTTAATAAACGCGCCGCCGCACCTGATTGCCCCGCGGACATGCGCCATGCGAACTGCCTCCTCCTATGCCGGATCCGAATGCCAATACTTCGCAACCCTCCGCATATTTCTTTTTGCGCGCCGTCCATGTATAATAGGTATATACGCACCGTTCGAATCCATCCTGTCTGGAGGGAATCTATTGCGAAACCGGAACCGGCCTACCGTCCGCTTATCCATTACAGGGCAGCTCTTTTTCTTCGCCGCGCTCGCGTTGATCGCCATGATCTCGCTGATCCTCTTCTATAACGTCACATTCAGCCACCTGACGACGCAGCGGGCCAATGCCTATTTTGACGTGTATATGCAGCAGCTATCAGGACAGATCGAATCCGTCCTGGGGCAGACAGAAAACTACGCCAAGACGCTTACGACCTCTAAAAACATACAGAGCTTCGTCTCGTCCGAGACGAATTACGATCGGTATATGAGCGTAACCCCGGCGGTCAACAATCTGGACACCATCCTGCAGTCCTTCCCGCTCTTGCAGGATATTCAGGTCCTGCGCTATGACGGCAGCTCCATCAACTCCAGCTTGAGCTACACGAGCACCTGGAGCAAGCGGATGTTCGACCGGATTGTGAATCAATACCGCCTGAAGGAAACGCCCGTCAAGAAGGGCTTTTATACCGATATGATCGCCGACGAGGACCGCGTGAGCTTTGCCTACGTCAGCCCCATCTTCTCGACGCGGACAAACACGCTGTCCAACCACAACATCGGCGTGCTCATCTTCCTATGCCGGATCGATAGCTTCGTCGAACTGATCAGCGGCATGCACTCCGTGCCCTCCGCCACGTTTGTCTTCAGCGCCGGCGAACATCAAACCTTTTCGGCCGAAAAGAGCGAAGACCTCGTAAAGATCGGCAGGCATGTCGCCGCGCTGCCCTTTGCTGGGCGAGAAAGCGTTTCGTTCCGATACGATCAGAAGCGTTACCTCAGCGGATGCGAACCCATACGCAATACGGATTGGAACATCTTTTACTGGATCGACGTGGACGAGCTGACAAGCGATATGCGGCAGATGCAGCGCTATGCCTTGACCGGAACGGCGGTCTTCGCCTGCGTGCTCGTCCTGCTGTGCTTTTCGCTCTATTTGCAGATTACCCGCCCCGTGCGCACGATCGCGCTCAATCTGGCGGCGCTCAACACCCCTGAGGACCGCCTGAAGCCCATGATCACCCCCAAGAATGAGCTCAGGGCGATTTACAACAGCGTCAATACGATGCTCGACCATATGCAGGCGGTGACGCAGGAGAGCAAGCGGGTCACCGATAAGCTTTATCAGGCGGAGATGGCCGCCAAGTATGCCGAGCTCGCCTACTATCAAAAGCAGATCAACCCGCATTTTCTATACAATTCGCTCGAATGCATCCGCAGCATGGCGATCGGCGGCGCAACCGATTCGATCGAGGCATTTACGCAATCTCTGGCCAACATCTTTCGCTATGCGGTCTCGAGCGTTCCTTACGTGCCTTTTGAGCAGGAGATGGCATGCATCAACGATTACTTTCGCGTGATGAGCATGCGTTTCCCGGACCGCTTCCAGATGACCACAAAGATCGAGATCGATCCGGGCGTGGAGACCATGAAGATGATCCTTCAACCTCTTTTTGAAAACTGCCTGACCCATGCCTATGACGCGCAGCATACCCGCATTCAAATTCAGTTGAGCGCCTGTTATCTGGGCGGCTGCGTGCACATACGCCTCGCGGACAACGGACGCGGGATCCCGCCGGACGTATTAAAAGAAATCCTGACGCAGCTGCGCCAGGATGACTTGCCCGAAGAAAACTTTCATCACTTTGGCCTCATCAACGTGCATCGCAGACTCGTCCTCAACTATGGAAAACAGCACGGGCTTCACATCCGCAGCGCCTTTGGGCATTATACGTCGGTCGCGTTTTCATTCCCTCTTCGTTGATCGCGGCGGTACTGGGCGGGCGAACAGGCGTAACAGCGGCGAAATACGCGGCAAAAATAACCTACGTCCGCGTAGCCGACGCGCCCGGCGATTTCGGACACGGTATGCGGCGTGCTGAGCAGCAGCGCGCAGGCCCGCTCCATCCGCAGTTCCTGTAAATACTGGGAGAATGTCTTGCCCAAATGCTTACGAAACAGGTCGCAGACGTAGGTCTCGCTGAGAAAATGCTCTTCCGCGATCTGGCGAAGCGACAGCGATTCCTCGTAATGCGCCTGAATGTAGCTGAGGATATTGTTCAGCGACACGTGCATGACCGGCGGCGCAGGGTCGGGCGGCGGCTCCTTTGCGTCGGCTTCGTCCCGCTCTTGCAGGCGGCGATACAGCTTTTCCATCATCGCTTCCATGTCGGAGCGCTTGATGGGCTTGAGCAGGTAGTCGAAAACGCCCAATCGCAGGCTTTTTTGCGCAAAGTCAAACCGGTCGTAACCGCTCACGACGATAAACTCCTTTATGCATCCCTCTGAACGGAGCGTCGATATGACCTCCAAACCGTTCAACGCATCCATACACACGTCCGTGATGACGACGTCCGTCGCCTCGCCGGTCAGCTTTTCAAGCGCCTCGAGCGGATTGGTGAACTGGTTGACGACCCGAAACCCGTGCTCTTCCCAGGCATAGCTGTTTGCAATCCCTTTGAGCGCCCAGTATTCATCGTCTATCAACGTGACCGTATACATGCCTTTTATCCCCCCTTTGAGCCGCCCTGGCCGGAGCGCGGCCTTTCCTATTTTCCGGGAACATCCGGGGGATGTCCAATCGGACATCCCCCGGTCTGGCCGTCGACAAAGTCGACGGCCTCGTGCAAAATGAAGGATCATTTTGCACGAAGATCACGGGAGATGTTTTCCTGCGCAAATGCTACGCATTTGACTACGGAAAACGCCCCGTCCGACCGGCAGAGCCGGTCGATACGATTCCAAATGAAGGGGAGTCCTCCCCTTCATGCATCCCCAACGAAGTGACTAGGGTTTTTTAACAGTCTGTCCGGGGGATGTCCAATCGGACATCCCCCGGCTTCTTCAGGTCACTTGCCCAACAAAGCGCCGTTGAGCTCCTCTAGTGTAGGTTTGATAATCGACATCTTACTATCCACCCATTTTCTCCAATTGGATTCGATGTCTCCGTCCATCAAGATGAGCTCGCACAACTCAGCCGACAGATCCAGGCTCTTCGCCTTGTCGTAGTAGGGGCCGGAGAAGGTCTGCAGGGCAAAGTCGATCCGTGCGATGTCCGTCCCCTGCGCCTTGAGCTGATAGGCCTCGGCCACTAGGTCCGTCGACCAGCTGGGAATAGAGGGGTTGTTCTGATCGTAATTGTCCCAAAGGATCGCCAGCCAGGCCCAGTAGAAGAAGGACTTGTACTTATCGACCAGCGCGACGTAATTGCCCTCTGCATCCTGTTCGCGCGTGATCTCCTTCGTCCCATCCGCGCGTACGACGTAGTCGGTCCCCTCGAAGCCCAGATTGATCAGGTCCTGTACCTCCGGACGGCAGGTGTAATCCATGATCGCCAGAATACGGTCCAGCTTTTCCGCCGGGATGTCCGGGTTGAAGAGCGTCGCGGACCAGAAGTTGGTCACTTCCTTGCCGTGGTAGACGCCCTCGTCATCGGTGAGCACGGCCAGGCCGATACACTCCTCCGCCTTACGCCCGCTGGCCTTGGCAAATTCCTTGCTCACATTCCAGACCCTTCCGAATGCGGCGTCGTACAGCATCGCGCCCGAAAGCCCGGCGTTGAAAAGGTGCTGGTAATCCGAGGGCGCCGAGGCCGTAAAGAAATCCTTATAAAATGTGCCCGCGTCGTAAGCGGCTTTAAACCGCTTCAGCGCTTCCAGCGTGCCCTCTTGCGCGGGGCCCCAGACGTACGCCTCGCCGTCATTGAAAAAGACGTCGTAATACGGATACACGCTGGAGAGATAGACGGGCAGCAGCTTGCTCGTTTCGGATACCATGCCGAGCGTATTGCCCGCGCCGTTTCCGCCCGGATCCATCTGTTTGCAATCGGCGATGAACTGGTCCAGCTCCGCGCGGCTGATGGACATGTCGAAATTATAGCCTAACGCCTTGGCCCAATCCTTGCGGTAGTATACGCTCAGATGGTTGGTGATGACGTCCGCCGGCATTTCGTAGAACGTCACCTTGGGGATCATGTACAGCTCGCCGTCCATCTTCTCCGCGCAGTAGCCGGCAATCTGCGTCAGGCGCAGCGCCTCCGCCAGATGGGGATAGCGATCGTTCAGGTCCGCGGGCATCTTCGCGATGAGCCCCTGCTCCACGTAGCTGGCGTAGTCGGAATAATTGAAATCCCAGAACGTCATGTCGGGCATATCGCCGGAGCTGATCCAAATGCGGTTTCTGTCGATATAGTTCGCCCAGCTCATGGGGATGAGCTCGATGGTCACGTTAAACTTTTCCTCAAAAAACTGCATCAGGGGATCCTGGTGAAAGTCGTACCCCTCCTCGATATCCAGCGAGGTAGCGGTGATCGTTAGGTGCTCTTCATATAGGGGTTCGGGCGCTTGCGCCCCAGCCGGTATGCCCACAGCGATCGAGCAGACCGTCATACATAGCGTAAGCAGTATACAAAGCATCCGTTTCATTTCTGTTCCTCCCTGTCTTTGCGTGATTCGTTCTGTGCCGTGTGTCTATCGCGCGCTTCCCGCGCCGCTCGCACTGTGGCGGCGTCCCTCTTCCCTCCCTTCTGTCTGAGCGCAAACGCTGCCTACGATTTTACGGCGCCGATGAGCATGCCCTTGACGAAGTGCTTTTGCACAAAGGGATAAAAGAGCATGACCGGCGCCATCGTCAGCACGATCGCCGCCATCTTGATGCCGTCGTTGAACGTATTTCGGGCCACGTTAGCGGAGACCGCCTGCGGCGCGTTCTCCTGAAAGACGATGTTGCGCAGGACGACCTGTAGTGGCGTCTTATCGCCGTCCTTGATAAACAGCATCGCGTAAAACCATTCGTTCCATCTGGCCACCGCATAGAAAAGCAGGATGGTCGCCATGATCGGCGCCGATAGGGGGAGCACGACCTGCACGAGAATCCGCAGCTCGCCGCAACCATCCAAACGCGCCGATTCGACCAGGCTTTCAGGCAGCGTCTCAAAATACGTGCGCATAAGGATCATGTAAAACGTATCGCAGCCCATGAGCAGGATGACGGACCACAGCGTATTGGTCAGCCTCAGGCTCTTCATGGTCAGGTAAAGGGGCACCAGGCCGCCGCTGAAGAACATGGTGAAGTAAAAAAAGAGGACGAAGAAAGCCTTGCCGGGAAAACGCTTTTTCGACAGCCCATAGGCGGTCAGCGTCGTCAAAACCATGTTGTAGGGCAGCCCGAGCAGCATGATGATCAGCGTGCTGCGGTAGCCCACGAATACCCGGTTTCCCTGCAGGATGTGCCGGTACGAATCAAGCGTCATCTCCCGCGGGAAGAGCATGAAGGGCGAGCGGGCGTACACCGTCTGCGGGACCAGCGATATGAGCAGCGCGTTGTAAAACGGGTAGAGGATGCACACGCCCCAGAGCGTGAGCACAAGAAACGAAAACCAATCCATTGCCGAAAAGCGATTGAGACGTCTTTTATGCCGCATGTGCCAACCCTCCTTTAATAAAACAGCCCGCGGTCGCCAAGCAGCTTGCTGACAGCGTCAAAAATCACCAGCATGGCAAAGTTGACGACGGATTTGAACAGGCCGATCGCCGCGCTGAAGCCGAAATCCGTAGAGCCCTCAAACGTAACGCGATAGATGTAAGTATCCAATATATCGGTGGCGGTGCGCACGGCGGGGTTGGAGATATTGAATATCTGGTCAAAACCCGCGTTCATGATATTGCCGACCTGCAGCAGCAGCATGACGATGATCGTGCTCTTGATACACGGCAGCGTGATATGGGCGATCATCTGCAGGCGGTTCGCGCCGTCGATCCTGGCCGCTTCATATTGCTCCGTCGAAATGGCGGCGATCGCTGCCATGTAGATGATCGAAGACCAACCCGCCGTTTTCCAGATATCCGTGACGTACAGCAGCGCGCGGAAGAGGCCGCTGTTGGAAAGGAATCCCTGCTTTTCGCCCCCCAGTGCGACGATGATCGCGTTGAGCGCGCCCGTATCGCCCAGGAAGTTGACGAGGATGCCGCTGATCATGACCCAGGACAAAAAATTGGGGAACGTATAGACGGTCTGTAGCACCCGCTTGTATCGGGGCATCCGCAACTCGTTGAAGATGAGCGCGATCAGAATCGGCGCCGGGAATTGAAACAAGATGCGGCAAAAGCTGATGACGATCGTGTTTTTGAGGGCGTTGAAAAAGCTGGCGTCCCGAAATACAAATTCGTAATTTTGCAGGCCCACCCACGGGCTGCCCCAGATGCCCAGGCGGGCGTTGTATTTTTTGAACGCGAGTATGACGCCCGACATCGGGACGTACATAAAAATGAGATAAAAAATCAGACCCGGCAAAAGAAAGAGATAGGTATATCTGGACCGTACGATCTCCCGGAGCCACCTTTTCCACCGGGTTCCCTGCGTCGCCAGTTGCATAGGCTTCCCCCTCCCGTCGGCGCGAACGCCCCTCATCTTTCATCGCGCCTGATCACCAGGCATTCGCCGGGCGCAAGGCGCCTGACGCGCGCATCCGCCCGCACGACGTTTTGCAGCACGTCGTCCGGGTCGCCATTGTGGGCGACGGCATCCGGCAGATCGTACGTGCCGTAGTGATAGGGGACGAGCAGCGCGTCCTTCAGCGTGTTCGCCATCACCGTCGCGCCCGCCACGCCCAGATGATAGGTACACCTGGACACATCCAACGCCAAGACGTCCACGCCCTCGATGGACAGATGCGCCTGCATCAGGCGGGTATCCCCCATGAAGAGCATGACGCCGTCCGGCGTGGCGATTTGAAAGCCGCAGCAGTCGTCCGGCCCCAGGATCTTGCCGTACTTGCCTGGATCGAGCAGCTGCCAGGGATGATCCGCGGGCGTCAGCGTCACCTCCACGTTTGCCACGCCAAACGACGCGCCCGCCTTGCCCGCCAGGAAGCGCGGCCTTTGGCCCAGCAGGCGCTCGAGCGCCTCGCGCACGTCCAGCGTCCCGATAAAGAGGGGGTTATGCCTGAAGAGCACCGGCGCCGTGACGGGCCCCAGATGGTCCGCGTCGCTGTGGGTATACAGCACCAGATCCACCCGGGGCAGCGCATGCGCGTCGATCGGATAGTCCACCAACATGGGGCTGCCCGTCTCACAGCGCCTTTCGCCCGGCTTTGTCGTGAGCACCGGATCGACCAACAGGATCGTGCCGTGGACGTTCAGCAAAAACCCCGCGCCGCCCAGCCAGTAAAGCCGTGTATTCCCCCTATCTTCAAACGCTTCCTCTGAAAGCATGACTGTGTCCTTTGCCTTGACCTGGCGCATCTGAATCTCTCCTCTTCTCAAAAAACGTTTTAAATAGTCGTACAATTTCTGTTAAAATAGTCCAAATTAATTGTAGCGGGCGCCTTTGAGACCTTATCGCCCCTCCCCCTGCATGTAACGTACAAAGGCAAAGCGCTTCCCGTC
This sequence comes from Bacillota bacterium, assembly GCA_023404715.1. GTDB lineage: Bacteria > Bacillota > Clostridia > Christensenellales > Aristaeellaceae > Beduinella. The sequence continues at coordinate 14,692 of JAEYAR010000187.1, forward strand.
CGGCGACCAGGAATGGACGTTGATCGTGCCTTGTCCGCCCCAAAGGGAGAGCAGGTGACGGCTTTCGCCCCCGCCGGCAGGCATGAGCCTCAGCTCCACCGCTTTATTCGCCGGGTGCTGGGTCGGTTCGACGTCGCCCGCGCGATAAGCCAGATAGACGACCCACCTGCCGTCCGGGGACACGTGCGGGAACCAATTGTTCGACGCCTCCCGCGTCATTTGCGTCACGTTTTGTCCGCTTACATCCATGCGGTAGATCTGCATCAGCCCAGAGCGCGAGGAGTTAAACCAGATATGCCGCCCGTCCGGGGAGAACTCGGGCCCGTCGTCCAGCCCCGGCCCGTCCGTCAGGCGCCTCTCCTCCCCGCCCTCCGCCGGGATGAGATAGACGTCGTATTGACCGCCTCTTTCCGCACAGTAGGAGAGCAGCTTGCCGTCCGGCGACCAGCCGTGCAGGTAGCTGGGCGCCAGCGGGGTGACGAGCCTCGGCCTGCCGCCGCGAAGGGGCACGGCGTATACGCGCGAGGCGCCGTCCTCCGCCGTATGATGGCTGACGCCCACCCATTCGCCATCCGGCGACAAGACGTGGTCGTTGTTGCAGTGCGTACAAAAGTCCGTGTCGACCGGCTCGTGTGATCCGTCTTTTAGGCGATAGGTAAACAGCCTGCCGCTCGCGTTATAAACGAGCCTCTCCCCGTCCCGCGTCCAATTGGGCGCCTCGATCAAGCGATCCAACTCACAAAGCTGCTCCGCTTTGCCGCTATCCAGATGGAAGACCTCCAGGCTGGAGCGAACTTGTAATGTATTCATACGCATCCTCCTTCAAAGCTTCGTTGATTTACTGCCGGATCTCGACTTCTTCCCCGAGTGCCGAGGAACGCTGCGCGGCAAAGACGGCCCGCATCGCCAGCAGGGCGTCCTGCGCGTCGCAAAACGACGCCTCACGCCGCAGTATGCTCTGCACAAAGGCGTCGACGACGCCCGTGCTGTGCCACTGGCCCGCGAGCTGCTCCGCGTTGGTCGCGATCGCGTCGAGCGCGTAAGCCTTCCTATCGCCGTTCGCAAAATCGACGATCAGCGAATGCAGCGGATCGGCGTAGCAACGCAGAACGCCTTTGCTTCCGTAGATCACGGTCGCGTTTTCCTCCGGTCCGTAATTCGTCCAGCTCGCCTGCATCTGCCCGAGAACACCGCTACGCGTCTGCATCGTGCACAGAGCATTGTCGTCGACGCCCACCATGCGGCCGTCCGCATCCTTTTTGTCCGCGGTGTACAATTTCGCGAATACCCGCACGACGGGCTCGCCCAACAAGAAATGTATCAAATCGACCTTATGGATGCCCAGATCCCCTAGCGCGCCTAGGGCGGCGATGTCTTTTGAAAAAAACCAGGTGTCCTTCCGGCCCGTCCATCGCTCGGGCCCCGCATGCGAAAAGCTCGTCTGAAAGCGGAGCACGTCCCCGATATCCCCCCGGGCGATGCATTCCCTCGCCTTGCGGTGGGTTGCCGTCAGGCGTTGGTTATGGCCGATGACCAGCCTCGTATGCGTCCTGCGGGCGGTCGCCGCCATCCGCTCACACGCCTCGAGCGTCACGGCCATGGGCTTTTCACACAGCACGTGCACTCCCATCTCCATAGCCTTTATGCAGATCTCGGCATGGGCCGCGTTGGCCGCGCATACGCTGACCGCGTCCACCCCGCTTCCCAAGAGCGCCTCCACGCTATCAAACGCCCGCCCCTGATGCTGCGCGGCCAACGCATCTGCCCTTTCTCTGACGGGATCATAAAAGGCCGTGAGCTCGCAGTGCGCATTCGCCCGGTACTCCGGCGCATGGCGCACCTGCGCGATCTTCCCACAACCGATGATGCCAACTCTCAACATCCAGCCTCCTCCTCCACGCCGTACGCCCGTAGCGTCCGTCCCTTCATTTTGCGTCATTCTAGCACATCGGTTTTGTGCTGTACAGAACTTGTAGCAATCACCCGAAACAGGTCCCCTATTTTCCGAATTCTATCCCATAGACGCAAAGCGCCCGATCCATTTTCAGGCGAAAAAGCCAAAATGCGTGTAATCCATCGGTTCCCTATCGTTCGAAGCACGGTAGGGACGCCGCGCGTCATACCGCCGGGACGTCCTACTGACCGCTCCGCCGTTTGATTGACACGGAATCCATTCTTATGGTATGATATGGACATCCAGGACGGCTAAAAGGCCGCTGAGCGCGGCTGTTCTCCCTGGGCTTCTTGCCGCAGCCAACCGTGAAATAAAAGGAGGTCTTTTCAATGGTCTTTGATCGCATAGAGGAGCAGGAGCGCTACTACGGCCTTCATCCGATGATGGAGGAGGCGTTTGCATTCCTCGCCGAGAGCGATACGCTCAATCCCGGCCGCTATGATCTATCCGACGGCATGTACGCTATGGTGTCCGAGGGCGACACGCGCCAGATCCGCGACGTTCAGCTCGAGGCGCACAAGAAGTTCATCGACCTGCAGTACTGCTTCGCGGGCGGCGAGCGCATGGCCTGGGCCCACGTGCAGGAGCTGGAGCCGGTGTCCGAGTACGACCCCGAGAAGGACATCTACTTTCTCACGGGGCCTTGTACCACGGTCAGCGTAAAGCCGGGCAATTTTTCTATCCTCTTCCCTTCCGACGGGCACAAGGCCTGCTGCCATAACGAATTCCAAAAGCACTATAAAAAGGTCGTCATCAAGATTCCGCTCAAGGAAGAGTAGGATTAGCGCGTTCAGCCCGATACCGTGCGCCCTCGCCGGTACGGGCTTTTTCTTATGCTTCCCATTCGGCGCGGCGCTCGAAAAACCGCGCCCAATCGATCAGGCAGTTTTCGCAAACGATATCGCTATTTGGCATGCGGTAGTACAGTTCGCCCTCCCAGATCTCCGCTCCGCAGCAATCGCAGTTGAAGATCGCGATCTCCTCACGCGGCTCGAGGCCGACGTCCGGGCAATCGTCGTACATGGTTTTGTTTCCTCCTTTCCAATTTTAGGGTACAAAAAAAGCCGCGCCCTGACGGGTACAGCCTTTGATACTATCATTATAGCACGTTTATAGGGCCCAAAAGTCCCCAAACTTCTGCAATAAAAATATTTCTCACGGACGGCGTGAGGGCGCAGCGGTTTGTCTCCATGTGCTCCATTACAAAAGCTTTGACGACGTATGCGCCTTTTGTTTGTTTATCATCTTTTGTTTACTCCCCCTCTTCAGTTTGGATAATCACGCCGGCAAGTCAAAGTCCTCGAACGACATATCAAGCACGTGCATAATTTTTAATAACTCAGTAGCGGTCAGTTTTCTATCCCCTGCTAGCGATAGTCTTAAATCCTCTCCATCCATAAAAACAGAATCAGCCAGGCTTTGGACGCTCATATCTCGCAGTAAGCAAAAATGGTTAATTGCCTCGCCAACGAAGTTCTTTTCATTTCTCTCCATATTTATTACCTTTTCTATAATATGTGGATTATTGTCATTTTATTCCATCAATGATATCCATGAGAGACGTTCGCCGAACAAAACAGTTCTTCGTGCGTCACTTCCTTTCTCCTTCCTTGTAGTTCGTATTTTACCACTTTGGGTTCGTCTTTATAACGAAGTCTCAGTTGCTATTACGAACTAGAAGGTGTAAAAATTGACCATATCAAGATACTGGTACTTAACCTCAAATGTGAAGCGGATCTAACCAGAACCATACCAAAAGCGGCGTGAACAGGCAAACTTGTTCACGCCGCTTTGCTGTTTGCGCCCCCTATGAACGCCCGGTCACCCTTGTCAAAAGCCTTTACAGGTTCAGCAGGATATGGACGCAGAATAAACCCTCCTGCACCGACGGGCAGACGGTGCTCACGGTTCGGGTGGAGCCGTCAGAAGCTGCCCCTATCCCCCTATCTGCGCAGCACCCTGGCCGCGCCCTACGCGGGCCGGGCACATATCAGGTAGGGCGGGTGGACGGCGCCATGTAGCGCGCTTTAGCACATCCGCATTGAATGAATTTATAAAAAGAACCGCACCGTGTGCTTGACACGCGGCGCGGGGCGTCGTACAATGTAGGCAGGAAGGTTGGGTGCCTTTTAGCGGATTACTCCGCGAGCAGTTCTAAACAGAAAACCGCCCTATACAGGATTCCGGCCTGTGGGCGGTTTTCTGTTACTTATCCTTTTTGAGTAGTATTACTACTAGGGATAAGATCATGAGGAAAACCGAGATTATCTCGAAGTCGCTCATGCTATCACCCCGCGCAGAGGCCGAAGGCTTTTTATCGAGGACAGCGCGAAGCGCTCCGCAGATGAAAACTCCCCCACACGATGTGGGGGAGCGAAAATGTACGACGTCTCGCGGGGGATACCGCCTGCAAGCACCTTCCTGCCTACGCTATTATCATATCATGCTGCCTTTGCGTTTGCAAGGCAGATTTTATATATGAATAAATCGCTATATGAAATGATGCCCCCTTGACAAAGGCCTGTCAAAATTTTATAATGCCCTCGAAGGCATTTGAAGCCTGCGGAGCTTGCAGGCGACACCAAAAGAAGGAGGCTGTTTATTCATGAAAAAACTTCTCTCGTTGCTGCTTGCGGCCGCGCTCATGCTCGGCATGACGACGGTCCTGGCGGAGGACAAGCCCCTGGTCGAGATCATCCTGCCCGGCGCGACGCACGGCTGGGTGGCGGCCGTCACCTATTTCGCCGATCAAAAGGCGAAGGAACTGGGCCTCAACTACAAGGTGCTGGGTAGCGCCGACCCCAACGAGCAGGCCGGCCAGCTCGAGCAGGCCATCACCGATAAGGCCGCCTGCGTGGTCATCCTGCCCCACAACAACGAGCTCAACGACGCCACCCAGATGGTGGTGGACGCGGGCATCCCGGTGGTCAACTTTGACCGCAAGCTCGACGTCGCCGTGACGAGCTATCTGGCGGGCGACAACCGCTCCATGGGCGTCAACAGCGCCAAGTACATCGCCGACAAGCTCGGCGGCAAGGGCAAGATCGTCGTGCTGACGTGCGTGTCCTCCGGCTCGGTCAACGACGAGCGCGTAGGCGGCTTCAAAGAGACGATCGCCGAAATCGCGCCGGAAATCGAAATCATCGGCGAGTACGACACCACCACCTTCGCCCGCGAGGACGGCCTTGCGACCATGGCGGACGTGCTGATGGCCAACCCGGCGATCGACGCGGTCTACTCCATGGACGACGAAACCTCCATCGGCGCGCTGCAGGCGATCGAGGAGGCCGGCCGCACCGACATCAAGGCGATCACCGGCGGCGGCGGATGCCAGGAGTACTTTAACATGATGCCCGGCAAGGACATGAACATCGCCTCCGCCCTGTACAGCCCGGCGATGATCGCGGACTGCGTGGAGCTGGCGGCGAAGATCGTCGCGGGCGAGACGGTCGATGCCCAGGTCATCATCGACGCGGCCATCGTCGACAAGGACAACGTCGCGGATTATCTGAGCGCCGACAACCCCTATTGATCAGCGCATGCGCAAACCGCCCCGCAGAGGCTTCCGGCTCAGAGCCCGGGGCCCCTGCGGGGCTTTTTTGAGATAAAGGAGGAGCCGCCTATGGAGCCGCTCGCGCTGTCCATGCGCGCCATCACGAAGGCGTTCCATCAAAACGTCGTGCTGCGCGGCGTCGACCTGACCCTGGAGAGGGGCGAAATCCGCGCGCTGCTGGGCGAGAACGGGGCGGGCAAATCCACCCTGATGAATATCCTCGGCGGCATCCTGCCTATGGATTCGGGCACCATCGAGCTGTACGGCCAAAGCGTGCGGTTCGATTCCGCCCGGGACGCCATCGAGCACGGCATCGCGTTCATCCATCAGGAGCTCAACCTCGTCAACGACCTGCGCGTCTACGAGAACGTCTTTCTCGGCCGCGAGCTGCGCCGGGGGATAGGCCTGGACATCGCGCAGATGAGGCGGCAGACGCAGGCGATCCTCGAGGAGATGAACATCCCCTTGAGCGCGGACGCGCCCGTAAGCAGCCTGGACGCCAGCTATAAGCAGGTCGTCGAGATCGCCCGCGCGCTGCATCAGCAGGCGCGGATCATCATCATGGACGAGCCGACGACGTCGCTCACCGACGTGGAGATCGAGCACGTCTTCGCCCTCCTGCGCGGCCTGAAGGCGCGCGGCGTGTCGATCCTCTTCATCTCGCACAAGCTGGGCGAGGTGCTTTCGCTGTGCGACAGCTATACCGTGCTGCGCGACGGCGTGCGGGTCGCCGACGGTAGCGTGAAGGACGTGACGGAGATAGACCTCACGCGCTTCATGGTCGGGCGCGACGTGGGCGCGCGGCAGGATTACGCCGCCCGCCCGGTCGGGGAGGCGGTGCTGCGGGTATCGCACTTTTCCTCGCCGCGCAAATTTCAGGACGTCTCCTTTACGCTTCGCGCGGGCGAGATCGTGGGCTTCACCGGCCTGCTGGGCGACGGGCGCAGCGAGCTGTTCTCCGCCGTATTCGGCTGCGACCCGCGCGCGAGCGGCGGCGTCGAGGTGTCGGGCGCGCGCGTGTGCATCCGCTCCACCGAGCAGGCGCTCTCGCTCGGCATCGGCTACGTGCCGCGCAACCGCAAGGAAAACGGCATCGTGAAGGACATGAGCATCCTGGAGAACGCCTCGCTCGTAACCCTCTCCAGCCTGCGGCGGCGGGGCGGCCCCGGCATCGACCATAAGCTCGAGCGCGAGCGCTTCTTGCAGCACGCGCGCGCCATGCGCATCAAGATGGGCGACATGGACGACGCGATCACCAGCCTCTCCGGCGGCAACCAGCAAAAGGTCGTCCTGGCCAAGTGGCTTGACGCGCACCCCAAGGTCATGATCTTCGACAACCCGACGCAGGGCGTGGACGTGGGCGCGAAGGAGGAGATTTACGCCCTCATCCGCTCGCTCGCATCCTCCGGCATCGCCGTGGCGGTGCTCTCCAGCGAGGCGCCGGAGATCATCCGCCTGTGCGACCGCGCGCTGGTGCTCTATCACGGCAGCGTCCGGGGCGAGGTACAAAGAGACCAAATGGACGAGGAAACGATCATGCTGCTCGCCACGGGCGGCCATCTGGCCGGGCCGGACGCCCAGGCCACCAAGGGAGGAATCGCGTGATGCAGGCCACTCAGACACCCCCGGACCGCAAGCGGTCCCTGCGCCGCCTCTGGGCGGAAAACCCCTATTTCAGCACCGGCATGGCGCTGCTTACGCTCGTCGCGATCATGACGGGCGTGCTCGTCTGGAAAAACCAATTCGCCACCTTCGGCGACTTTGCGTCGACCTGGATCTCCAACTGCGTGAACATCTGCCGCAACAACGCCGTCGTGGGCATCATCGCGCTGGGCATGACGCTGGTGATCATCACCGGCGGCATCGACTTGGCCGTCGGATCCACCATGGTCGGCATGGGCACGATCCTGCTCGTGCTGATGGATACGGGCGCGGGCGGCGTGCTGGGCCGCCTGGGCATCACGGGCATCCCCGCGATCGTCATCGCCTCGCTGTGCTGCGTGGCCTGCGGCACGGGCACGGGCGCGCCCATCGGCGTGGGCGTGACGAAAGGGCGTATCCCTCCCTTTATCGTGACGCTGGGCGCCATGAACATCATCCGCTCCCTGGCGCAGCACTTCATGCAGGGGCGCGCGGCCCCCGGCGTGCCGGACGCGTTTAAGCTCGTCAGCAACCAGGTCATCCTGGGCCAGCGCATCCTCCCCGTCGTCTATTGGATCGTGCTCGCGCTCCTGCTGCACTGGATGAGCCGGCATACGGCCTTCGGCCGCCACGTGTTCGCGGCCGGCTCCAACGCGCGCACGACGCGCCTGTCCGGCATCAACGTGGACAAGGTGCTCATCCGGGTCTACGCGCTCGAGGGCTTCCTGATCGGCATCGCGGCGATCGTCGAGTCGGCGCGCATGGGCTCCATGAATACGGCCAACGCGGGCCAGGGCTACGAGCTGGACGCCATCGCCGCCGTCGTCGTCGGCGGCACGCGCATGAGCGGCGGCAAGGGCTCCATCCTCTCCACGGTGATCGGCATGCTCATCATCGGCGTGATGAACAACCTGCTCAACCTCTTGGGCGTTCCCGCCTTTTTGCGCTCCGCGTTCAAGGGCGCGATCATCGTACTGGCGGTGCTTCTGCAGCGCAAGGACGCCGAATGACGCGCCCCATACCATAAGGAGGTTTTCTGTATGATACGCATCGGCATCATCGGCTGCGGCGCGATTACGCAGCACCGCCACGCCCCCGAGTACGCCCATAACCCCGACGCGCAGGTCGTCGCGTGGTTTGACACCGTGACGCAGCGCGCGCAGGAGATGGCCGATGCGTACGGCGGCGCCGTTTGCCCCACCTGGCAGGCCGTGATCGACGGCGGGATCGACGCGGTCAGCATCTGCTCGCCCAACCGCATGCACGCGCAGATGGCCGTCTACGCCCTCCGGCGCGGCGTGCACGTGCTTTGTGAAAAGCCGATGGCCACGACGCCGGAGGAATGTGAGCAAATGGTCGCCGCGGCGCGCGCGGCCAAAAAGATCCTCATGGTCGGGCAAAACCAGCGCCTCTCCCCCGCGCACGTGCGCGCGAGAGAGATGATCAAATCGGGCCTCACGGGCCGGGTGCTCTCCTTTGAGACGCACTTTGGCCACGGCGGGCCCGAGAAATGGAGCGTAGGCCAGGGCGCGGGCACCTGGTTCTTCAAGCGCAACGCCTCCGGGCACGGCGTGCTCTTCGACCTGGGCATTCATAAGATCGACCTCATCCACTACCTGCTCGGCGAATACTGCGAGGAGGTCGGCGCGATGCTCGCCACGCGCGACAAGGCGGACGACACGGGCATGCGCATCGACGTGGACGACAACGCGGTGTGCGTGCTGCGCACGCAAAGCGGCGTCGTGGGCACCATGGCCGCCTCCTGGACCTATTACGGCGCGGAGGACAATTCCACGACGCTCTACTGCGAAAACGGCATTTTGCAGCTGTTCAAGGACCCGAAATATACGCTCGTCTGGCGGCCGAAGACGGGGCGCGTGCGGCGCTACGCCCTAGGCGCCATCCAAACGAACGAGCGCCAGACGACCTCCGGCGTGATCGACGCGTTTGTGCGCGACATCGTGCAAGGCAGCCGCGTATCCACCTGCGTGGACGGCGAGCAGGTGCTCATGGCCATGCGCACGGCCTTCGCCGCCGCCAAGTCGTTTGAGTACGGGCGGTTTGAGAAAATATGACGCACTCAAAATAACAACCGCGCGGGGTGAAGCGAGCCGTGGCTCGC
>JAEYAR010000009.1 GCA_023404715.1 Bacillota bacterium
AGGACAGGCTGGAGCTGGGGCATGCGACGTTCATAACCTTCAAACAGAGCCATTTCCTGCACACCTCCTATTACTGCTTGCGCGGGTCGATCCACTTGACCGCGCCGTCTTCAGCCTTGAACCGGCCATAGGTGCCGATGTTCTTCTCATAGGCCTCGTTGGGGGACATGCCCTTCTTGATGGCGTCCATCATCTTGCCCAGGGACAGGAACTGATAGCCGCAAACCTGGTCGTCCTTGTCGATGGCGAGCTTGAGCACATAGCCCTCGGCCATCTCCAGGTAACGGGTGCCCTTGAGCTTGGTGCCGTACATGGTGCCGACCTGCGAACGCAGGCCCTTGCCCAGATCCTCCAGGCCCGCGCCGATGACCAGGCCGTCGTCGGAGAAGGCGGACTGCGTGCGGCCATAGACGATCTGCAGGAACAGCTCGCGCATGGCGGTGTTGATCGCGTCGCACACCAGGTCGGTGTTCATCGCTTCCAGAATCGTCTTCCCTGGCAGAATCTCGCTTGCCATCGCGGCGGAGTGCGTCATGCCCGAGCAGCCGATGGTCTCTACCAGCGCTTCCTCGATGACGCCCTGCTTCACGTTAAGCGTCAGCTTGCAGGCGCCCTGCTGGGGGGCGCACCAGCCGATGCCGTGCGTCAGGCCGGAAATGTCCTTGATCTCCTTCGCCTGCACCCACTTGCCCTCTTCGGGAATAGGGGCGGGGCCGTGGTTCGGTCCCTTGGCGATACAGACCATTTCTTCAACTTCCTTGGAGTATTGCATTGAATTGATTCCTCCTATCTTCAGATAGTCGCAGCACGAGGCTTGGCATTATCCGATTAATTATATCATATTTTTCACGGCGTGAATAGGCCATTTTCCGTTATCCGCGCGATTTTGCCCTCTATTTTTAACAAAAATTTATCAAAGGCGCGTTTTAAACCGGCGCTTGCGTTTCTCCGGCGCTGTGTTATACTACAATAGATCATATTTTTGAGGAGGGACCGATCATGAGCCGCTTGGGAGATCTCATCCTGCTCGAACGTACAAGACAAAAATTGAGCCCGAAACAAGTCGCACGCAAGTGCGGCATATCCGAAAAATATCTGCTCGAGGTCGAAAGCGGAAAACGCATCATTCAGGACGATCAAGCGCGCAGGATCCTGCGCACCATCGGGCTGCGCGAGCAGACCGAAGCCGACTTTTCGCTCGATGAGATCGCCGCGACCGTCGATCTGGAGATGCTCAAATCGCAGGACAAGCAACCGGCGCCCGTCCGCCCCGCTCCGGCGCCCGCGGCCGTCAAGGTCGCCTCCACGCAGGAGGATTCCGGCGCCGCCGCGAGCGGCATTTGGTTGGACGCGCTCACCGGCGTGCTCAAGGCCGTGCCGGTCATGAACGCCGCCTGGCAAAACGTGGACCGCAGGCTCTTGCCTATACAAAACGGACGAATCGAGGGCGCAAACCCGGAAAAAGTCCTTTATTTCCTCGCGCCCGACGACTCGATGCGCGGATTTCGCATCGTCACCGGCGACCACGTGCTCGTCGTTCCCGCGCAAAGCCCCATCGACGAGGCGATCATGCTGGTAGAGTATCGGAGCCACCGCGCGCTGCGCAAGGTGAAAAAGCTGGACGCCACGCGCGTGCTGCTGCAAAGCTATGGGCGCGAATACGGCGCCGATACGCTGGATGCGGCGGACGTTACGTTTATCGGCCGCGCGGTACGCCTGGAAGCGAGCTTATAAGCTTCGACGGTGGGAGGGATGCACGTATGGGTCTCAAGCAATACCGTTTTGACGGGGAAAGAAAGCTCTTTCTCAGCGAACTTGCGACGGACAGCCTGCAAGACGGCGCTGATAAAACGCTGACGCTGGAAAAGACGGTGAAGAACCAGCGCAAAATCCGTGCGCTGCAGGACAGGCTGTACGCCGACGGCAAAGAAGGTCTGGTCATCATCCTGCAGGCGCGCGACGCGGCCGGTAAGGATAGCACCATCCGCCACGTAATGAGCGGCATCAACCCGCAAGGCGTATGCGTCACGAGCTTCAAGCAGCCCTCGCCCGAAGAGCTGGCGCACGACTTTCTTTGGCGTGCGGTTCGCGCCCTGCCGGAGCGCGGCAAGATCGCCATATTCAACCGTTCCTATTATGAAGACGTGCTGGTCGTCAAGGTGCGAGGGCTGTACAAGCACTACAATTTAGCGGAACGCTGCCTGGACGACGCGACGTTTTTCGACAAGCGATACCGCCACATCCGGCATTTTGAGCAATATCTGTACGACAACGGCATCCGCGTCCTCAAGCTCTTCCTGAACGTCTCCCCTGAGGCGCAAAAAAAGCGCTTTCTGGAGCGGATCGACGATCGGGATAAGAACTGGAAGTTCAGCGCCGGCGATCTGGAAGACCGCGAGCTGTGGGATGAATTCAGTGCGGCCTACGAGGACGCCGTAAACTTAACCGCTACCCCTGCGTGCCCGTGGTACGTGCTGCCTGCGGACCAGAAGTGGTACACGCGTTACCTCGTGTCAAAAGCGGTCCTTCACGCATTGCAGGAAATCGATCCGCAATACCCCGAGCTTTCCGAGGAGGAACAAAAAGCGCTGCCCGTCTGCAGGCAGCGGCTCGAAAGCGAAGCAGGAGCAGATTGAACAAAGCGCGCGGCGAAATCGCCGCGCGCTCTATTTTGTCAATTCACCCTTTCCATCCAACTGCGGATCAGCTCCATCTCGCCAGCCGCTTCCCCGGACACCGGATATCGCTTTGCGCACGCGATCGCCCGCGTATAGAGCGCATTCGCCCGATTTACATCCCCCTCGCACTGCAGGGCATACGCGATTTCGATACGCTGATGCGAAAGCATGTACTTCGCCTTATCGGCAAAGGCGCGCGCTTCCTTCCCGTAGACGACGTCCACGGCTTCGCGGCTTTGCTCATAGACCATCATCATGTAACCGCGCTCGCAGTCGAGCTCCATTCGGTAAAAAGCCGGGAGGCTTTCGCGCCGCGCCTGCATCGCGTCCAGTTCTTCCCTCGCTTTGAGCAATTCTCCCTCGTCGAGCGCGCGCCCATAGCGCATCTGCCGAAGCGCTATGCTGAATAGGTCGTCCGCAGCCGGGTCGAGCGCAAAGAGCCCCGACGGCAGCTCGCGTAAGCGCTTCCCTTCGCTGAGCAATCCGTTAATGCGCAGCTGCGCCGCAAAGGCGCGTCGGGCTGCAGGCTGCCTTCGCATCACGAGCAGGTTGTATCCGTCGTTCGGGATGCCACCCAGTTTGAGCGGTATTCCGTTGGCAAGCCCCAAAAGAAGGCCAACCGCGCCGAACATCGTCCAAAATACCCCGTTCCCACAGATCAGCGCGCCGGCGGACAAGAAGACGTTGGCCAAGACGCCCCCGAGGTTATAGAGCACGAAAGGCGGCCTGTCGATATCCTGCGGGGGCATCATCAGGCACTGCCCTGCCGTGCCGGGGATGGAAAAGCGGCGAACGTGCAGCCCCGCCTCGTCACGCACGAGGGTATAGCTCGCGATGCGGAAAGATACAAAACGATACCCCGTCATCAGCCCTGCAACCAGATGCCCCGCCTCGTGCAGCAAAATGTGCAAATAGAGCGATAAGCACGCGAAAAATATGACCTGTACGGTAAGGACGAGCTTGCTACCGGTAATCGAGGCCCCGCCCGAATTGCCCGCCCAGGCTATTAGATACCCGGCGGCGAAGCAGCAGAGCACAAAGGCCGCATAGCCCGCCCACATAGCCGCCCGTTTCCTGACCTTCTTTACATCCATGTACTTTCTCCGTCTGTAAAAATGAAATGCAGCGGCTTCGTCGTAAAAATACAAGCCGCCGCATCCGTCACCAAGTAGCCTTCATGGCCTTGGCGACCTGGTTTTGATGTTCCTTGTCCACCTTATCGCTGCCGTGCGTCTTGCTTCCATAGAAATGGAGGCAGAAAACGCCGTCAAAATCGTTGTTTTTAATGTTTTCATCCTCTTCCGCATGGGGCATCCCGTTCATCGAACCGGCGTATACGTGCCCGTTATAGAGTACCAACACCGCCCGGCGCGACCATGACCAGCTACCGCCGAAGATCGCCTTCATCGCTTTGGTCGCTTCCGCGTCAACCGGCTCGGCGTCCATATGATTGGTCCCAAAGCGCCGCTTCGCCTTGAACGTCTTCCCGGTAGCTACATCCTTGATCGTGATCGTAGCGCCATTGGGGATATTGCCGTTGCCGCCGTGAAACCAGTTGAGCTTTTCCGTCTTATACGTCTTTTTCTCCTCTTCGGCCTTGGCGTTCGCCGCCTCTTCGCCAAAGAGGGCTTTGATCGTCTTCTTGCCGGCGATGCCGTCGGCGGAAAGCCCCTTGCTCTTTTGGAACGATGCGACGGCCTCTTTCGTCAGATCCCCGTAATGCCCGCTCAGGCGCCCGGCATAATGCCCTTTAATGGTCAGCGCCTTTTGCAGCTTGAGCACCTTATTTCCCTCGTCACCGGGCTTGCTCGTCGCCGGCGCGTCGCCCAGCGAAGCGATCGTGCCCAGGCTTTCATCGCCGCTAGCCGCACTCTCTTGCGCCTTCAGCGTTATGTATTCCTTGGCACAGTAACCGATCGTTTCCCCCGTCTTGATTTTATACCAGTCGCCGTCCGTGTCGAGGATGGTCACCCTTTGTCCATTTCTTACGCTGCACAGCGCCTTTGCCTGCGTAGAGGCCGACTTTCTCACGTACAGAGACGTCGCAGTGACCGTTCCAATCTCATCTGCCAGAGCTGTTAAAGCTGTCATGGCGATCAGGGCCGATGCAAGGCCAACGCATAAAGCGCGTTTGAAACGCACGGATGTCTTCTGTACGGAATTCAAATGCGTATCCATTGGACTCACTCCTTTCTAAAAGCCGTTTACTCAGGCCCCTTCACCTACAATATATTTCAATTCTATTAAATTGTCAATACTTTTCCGTAAAAATTCACATTTCCGATCTATATATAGCGTTCCCCTTGACAGCCGGCACAAAAGAATGTAATCTGAAAACAACGAGGTGATTTTTCGCATGTACCCCTTTCCCTGCCCGCTACCGGCGGGCGATATCGCCGCGCGCCGCGCCCGCGTCCGCTCCGCTCTTCTGGCCGAGTTTCCGCAGCTAGGCGACGTTCCCGTCGCGCAGCTCCCCTTAAGGGCGCTCACGTCTATGCTCGCCCTCTACGATGAAGCCTTTTTCGCCGGACTGTTCGCCGCGCGCCTGCCGCAGCTACGCGTCGTTCCCTCATCGCGGATGACGCGTTGCGCGGGCAAGTTCTGCGTCACACAGGAAGCGGGCCGTGCGCCCGTTGTCGAGATCCGTATGAGCACGGACTTCTTATTTCGCCTTCAAAAGGGTCCCTTTCTCGTCAATGGAATTAGCGCGCCGGATGTGCTGGACGCGTTTTTGCTCGTATTTGAGCATGAGCTGTGCCATGCCGCCGAGTGGGCGCTACACGGGCGCTGCACCGCGCATCAAAAAGTTTTCCGCGACCTGTCGCGCGGGCTTTTTTTGCATCGTACCTGTACGCACGCGCTGCCTACTCGCGTGCAGGAGGCAGAGGCGCGCGGCCTGGGGCTCGGGCAGTCCGTCCGTTTCGAATATGAAGGCAAGACGCTTCGGGGCGTCGTCTCACGCATCGGAAAAACGGCTTCCGTCATGGTGCCTGCCCGTCACGGCGCATGGCATGACAAAAGGGGAAGCCGCTACGACAAGTATACGGTTCCCCTCTCTATGCTGAATCCGAACTGATTTTTTATTCGCACGTCACGCGCACGCTGCTGCCGGCCAATCCCTTCGTGACTACGATCTTCTTGCCGATGCGTTCTTTTAAAGCGCTTACGTGTGAAATTATGCCCACGAGGCACTCGCCCGTGGTCAGGCCCTCGAGTACGGCCATCGCCTGCTCGAGGGCTTCGTCGTCCAGCGAGCCGAAACCCTCGTCTATGAACAGCGCCTCCACCTGCACGCCGCCCGCGCGATGCTGTATCACGTCCGATAGGCCCAGCGCCAGCGCCAGCGAGGCGAGAAAGGATTCTCCCCCAGAGAGCGAAGCCGCATCGCGCGCCTTCCCGGTATAGTAATCCATCACATCCAAGCCGAGCGCGTCGTTAACGCGCCGGTCGAGCGCCGCTTCCTTGCGCAGCAGGGCGTACCGCCCGCCCGACATGCCCGAAAGCCTCGCATTCGCCGCCTCCAGCACCTTGGCGAAATAATACACCTGCACGTACTGTTCAAAGGATAAACGTTGCCCCTGCGGCCCATTCAGCTCGCCGGAGGCGGTGCGCGCGATGCGGCTCACCTGTGCAAAGGCCTCTTGTGTCTGCGTAAACTGCGCATATGTCCGCCGGATGCGCTCCAACGTATACGTGTCGCGCTGCATGCCGGTTTGCAGCTGCACGATTTGATCCTGCGCCTCCTTGTGCGCGCCCGCCTGCGCCTCGCGCTCGCGCTCTATCTGCGAGGCGTCCGTATACGTCTTTCCCGCCGCCTGCGCGCCGAGCTGGCGAATCTCGCCCTCACAGCGGAGCCGTTCCTGCCTGTAGCGTTCGATTATCTCCTCAGCGTCGCGCTGGGCCTCAGGGGACATGCGGCTCGCATACAGCTGTGCTTCGCTCTGAAAAGCGGCCGCCTGCAGCGCCCTTTCGAACGCCTCGCGGGCGGCAGACGCGTCCGCCCGGGCCTGTGCGTCAGCCTTTTTGTTCTCCGACAAACGGGTAGAAAGCTCAATATACGTCGCGTTACGGACCTCCGAATCCGCCTTCGCCCGCTTCGCCGCATCCTCGATTTTCTGCTGCTTTGACCTAGCCTGCGCCCACGCGGCCTGCGCCTCCTGGATCGACGGATACTCGAGACGGGCGCGCAGGCTGCTCAAGGCTTCGTTCAGGCGGGCGCATTCCGACATGGCGTCCGCCAGCGCCAGCTGGCTTTGGCTGACAAGCGTATGCAGCGTTTCCAGCGTCTTTTCCAGCTCGCAGCGTTTGGCCTGCGCCTGCTCCCCTCTTTTGATACGGGCCTGGCATGCGGCGAGCTGCGCGCGCGCGTCCGCTAGCTCCTTTATCTGGCTGTCAAGCGCGCTGCGCACAGCGGCGTCCATGCCCAGTTCCTGTGGGATCCCGTCTGGAAAAAGCGCCTCTATTTCCTGCCCTGCCTGCGCGCGCAACTCCGCCAGCGCAGCGCGCTCGGCTTGCGCCGCGCCGGACTGCTCTTGCACGTCCTTTTGCAGCGCGGCGAGCGCTTCGCGGGCCTGCGCAAGCTGTTCTTGCGTCACCGCGCTATCCGAAAGCTCCGCCTTATGCGGATGATGCGTCGCGCCGCACACCGGACAGGCGACACCCTCCTCCAGATGCTGCGCGATCATGCCCGCCTGCGACCGGTAGAACGCGTCCTCCAGCTCCGCGGCTCGGGCGCGCGCCGCCGTATAACCGGCCTGCGCGCGTTCGTAGTCCGCTTGACGGCGCTTAAACCGTTTTTGGGTTTGTTTGCCCCGGTCGGTAAGCGCAGATAGCGCCTGTAATCGCGCAACGCGCCCATCGCCCGCCTGCTGCAGGGCGCGTAGCCTCTCCGCCTGGACATTTGCCTGCGCCCCTTCCTCTTCCTGCGCTCTGAGCTGCGCCACCTGCCGCGTACGATCGCTTTCCTGTCGAATGCATTCCTCCAGCCGGGCAGCGATCGTCCGATAGGCTTCCTCTGCGCGCGCGGCTTCCTCCCGCCTCGCCTCGGCCTGCCGGTAGAGCGGGAGCATTTCGCCGATACGGTCCGCTTTCGCGGCCGCTTGCGCCGCCTCCGGTTCGCGCTCCGCCGCCTGCATGTAGCGCCGCTCCGCTTCTTTTTGCGCCTGTAGCGCCTTTTCTACCAGCGCCTGCAGCCGCTCCCGCTCGCTTTGCAGGCGCGCGCACGCCTCTCGCTCTCGCGTCCAAACGTTTAGCGGGCCGGATGCGAGCAGTTCCGCCCTTTGCGCGCGTTGCAGCCTTTCGTCCAGCGCCTCCATCTCCGCCTTTTGCGCATCGAGCGCGGCGGCTTTTCCCTGCGCCTTTTTAAGCGCATCCAACAGCGCGTTGTCCGACCGGATGCGTGACAGACGCTCCGACAGCGCGCCGATGGCCGTTTGCGCCGCCTCGGCCTGTTTTTGCAGAAGGTACAGCCTTTGCCGGTCTTCCTTTTGCGCCTGCGTGATGCGTTCGACGGCCCTGGGCGCGTCGTGCACTACCGGTTGATTGAGGGAGGCGAGGGCCGGTATATCCTGCATCGCCTGCACGATGGCCGTCTCCTGGCGATAGAGCTGGTCGCGCAGCTCTTTTTCACGCTCTTTGAGCGCGCGTTGCACCTCCACGTAAAAATCCGTATCGAACACGCGGCGAAATACCGCGCGGCGTTCCTCGTCCTTTGCGAGCAGCAGGTTCAGGAACTCGCCCTGAGCGATCATGCAAATCTGCTTCATCTGCCGTTCGTCCATCCCCAGCAGAACGCTCACCCGATCCGTCACCGCGCGCGTGCCGGTGAGGACCGAGCCATCCGGGCAGGTCAGCGTAGCGTCCGACTTCTCCAGCACGACGCCCCCGCCCCGTTTGCTGCGCCGCTCATATCCGCCCGGGTTTCGCCGCACCTGATAGCGCGCGCCCTTGTGGCTGAAGACGAGGTGCACATACGTCGCCATGTCCGGCCGGGCAAAGTCGCTGCGCAGCCCGTCGGGCCTGCGCCTGCTTCCGCTCGCCTCGCCGTACAGCGCAAAGATCATCGCGTCAAACAGCGTCGTCTTGCCGGCGCCCGTATCTCCGGTGATCAAAAACAGGCCGTTATCCCCGAGCTCCGAAAAGCCTACGCGCGTCTCACCCGCAAACGGACCGAAGGCGCACAGCGTCATCTCGACCGGCTTCATGGCCGTCCCTCCTTTCCCATATCCTGTGCGCGTTTTAACGCAGAGAGCACCACTTCACGCTGCATTTCAGTCATCTCATCGCCAGCCTGGTGCGCAAAAAAGTCTTCAAACAACTCCAAGGGCGTGCGGTTGCGTACGTCGACCCGGTGCAGCGCCTCCCGGCCGGCGAGCGCGGCGTCGCGCTCGAACGCCAACTCCATCACGTTCGGGTATACGCGGCGCAGTTGGCCGATCGCGTCGTAAAGCGGCTGCGTATCGGTCAGGACGGCGCGCACATAGTCCTCCGAGCCGCCTGCCGCCGCCTCGATCAGATCCTGCAAACGGCCGCGCAGCTCGCGCATATCGCGCTGGGGGGTGAGCGGCAGCAGCTTGACGTCCGCTCGCTCCGTCCCCAGCTCTACGAGCGTCGCGGACTTGCCGCCGCGCGCCTCTGAGAACGAATACTTGAGCGGCGACCCTGCATAGCGCACGGTCTCTCTCCCCACGCGCTGCGCCCGATGCAAATGGCCCAGCGCTACGTAATCGAAGCCCTCGAACGCGCCGGCCATTACGCTGTCGACGCCGCCCACCTGCAGCGTCTCCGAATCGCAGCGCTCCGGCTGTTCCCCCGGCGCTGCGACGAACTGATGCGCGACCAGCACGCGGCGCACGCCGGTCTCTTGCGGGATATCCGCAAGCATCGCGCGCACGGCCGCGTCGCAGGTATCGATCTGCGCCTGCGGATATAGTGCCGCCGCCTTGGCGGCTTTTACATAGGGAAGCAAATAGAAATCCACCGATCCCGTCTCATCAGTAAGGCGTATACGCTCGATTTCTCTATGCAGCGCGCCCGCGATGTGAAGGCCGGAGGATGATAGGATTTGCCCCGCAAAGCCAAGGCGCTCGGGCGAGTCGTGATTGCCGCTGACGATCAACACCTGCGCTCCCATCCCCAGCAGCCGCGTCAAAAACCCGTCGAGCAGCTCGACCGCCTCCGTCGGCGGAACGCCCTTGTCGTATAAATCGCCCGCGATGAGCACGGCCTGCGGGCGCTGCGCCCTGGCGATCGCTTCTATTTGCTGTAGGATGTGTTTCTGATCCTCGATCATCGAAAATCCGTGCACCCGCTTGCCCAGATGCAGGTCCGAAAGATGCAAAAAGCGCATGTCCGCTTCCTTCTTCCGCTTGTTATCAGGCGCGGCATTCGCCGGCGCCATGAATAGCATATCTTTAGGGGGCCATTTTGTCAAGGCAATCCGCTTGACTTTGGCGAACCGCCATGCTATGCTTGAGCATACACCCAAGCGACGGAGGAAACATATGAGCGCACACGTTAAAGACATGACGCAGGGCAGCCCTGCAAAGTTGATCGTCACATTTGCCCTTCCCCTCATGCTAGGCAATGTCTTTCAGCAGCTATATACCACGGTGGATACCGCGATCGTTGGCCAATTCGCGGGGGTTGAGGCGCTGGCCGCTCTCGGCGCGGCGGATTGGCTCAACTGGATGACGCTGGGCATCGTCACCGGCTTTACCGGCGGCTTCTCCATCCCGTTCGCCCAGCGTTTCGGCGCGGGCGATATGCAGGGTCTGCGCAAATCCATCGGTATGAGCGCGCTGCTGGGCGCGGTCATCGCGCTAGCGCTCACCTTCGTAAGCCAGTGTTTTGCGCGCCCTATATTGTTATTGCTCAACACGCCCGCCAACGTGCTCGACCAGGCGCTAACATACCTGCGCGTCATGTTCGCTGGGCTTTGCGTCGTCATGTTTTATAACGTGCTCGCCTCCATTTTACGCGCCCTCGGCGACAGCCGTACGCCGCTGACCGCCATGGTCATCGCCTCGGTCATCAACATCTCGTTGGATCTGCTCTTCGTGGTCGTCTTTCACTGGGGTGTCGCCGGCGCGGCTGCGGCCACGGTCATCGCGCAGGTCTTCTCAGCGCTGTTTTGCCTGCGCGCGGTGGTCCATCTGCCGATGCTCCGCTTCGCCCGTAGCGACTTCACGCCGAACCGCGCCTGCACCCGCACGCTGCTGCGCCTGGGCACGCCGATGGCCCTGCAAAACGCCATCATCGCCGTCGGAGGTATGGCCGTACAATATGTGGTCAACGGGTTTGGTTTCATCTTCGTGGCCGGTTTCACCGCGACGAACAAGCTCTACGGCCTGCTGGAAATCGCCGCCACTTCGTTCGGCTTTTCCATGGCTACATTTACCGGACAAAATCTCGGCGCCGGGCAGCTTGGACGCATTCAAAAGGGCCTGCGGGCCGCGGCC
>JAEYAR010000036.1 GCA_023404715.1 Bacillota bacterium
ATTAGGGTACGGTTGGGCCGCTCGAAATGTTATCATAACAAGGAGGGATGACTTTGAAAATAGCGCGCGTATTCCCGCGCCGCACCATTGCCACCCCTGACGATCCGCTGGCCTTTATCGGCCCGCCGCCCAGGGAGGGCTTGCCGGAGATCGACGAGGTGCATGTTTCGGTGGCCTTCACCTACGATCTGGAAAAAGCCTGCGGTATGGCTGAACAATGGATGAAGCTGGGCGTTCCCGTCCGCATGGGCGGCCCTGCCTTCCACGCGCCGGGCGGCGGCTTTGTGCCTGGCTTATACCTAAAAAAAGGGTATGTCATCACATCGCGGGGCTGTCCCAACCACTGCTGGTTTTGCGCGGTGCCCCAGCGGGAGGGCGGCGTGCTGCGGGAGCTGCCTATCACCGAGGGCTGGAATGTGTTGGACGATAATCTGCTAGCCTGCTCAGAGGGGCACATCCGGGCGGTATTCGACATGCTCCAGAGGCAAAAGGATAAGCCTGTGTTCACGGGCGGCTTGGAGGCCCGCCTTCTGCGTCCCTGGCATGTGGACCTCCTGCGGGCTTCCAAAGCAAAACGCATGTATTTTGCCTACGATATGCCCGACGACTATGCGCCTTTGGTAGCAGCCGGACGGCTCCTGCGGGCAGGAGGTATCACCAAAGCCTCCCACCGGGCGGCCTGCTATGTGTTGATCGGCTATAAAAGCGATACGATGGACGCCGCTGACAAGCGCCTGCGCGACACCTGGGCGGCGGGCTTTGTACCCTACGCCATGCTCTACCGGGATGTTACCGGCGCGATGGAACCTGACTGGAGGAGATTTCAGCGTCTTTGGGTGCGCCCGGAGATTGTTCTCACTCGGCTGAAGGCGGGTGAAATAGATGATGAAAGAAACAAACTTTAGGTAGGCCCCGCGGCTTTATGTAGGGCGTGCTGCCACCAAATTCCTTGATTCATGATGCTTTCCATAGATGGAACTGGAGTTCTACGAACCCCAGAATCACCTCCGCGCGGGACGGAACATCGCGCGGGGCTATTTTTTGCAGAGAAAGGAGTGTCCAAAATGGCGGAACCCAAGAAGCCCACCCATAAAGAACGCCTGCAAGAGATTACGGCGGGCCTCGAACAAGGTATCCAAGGGCTGTTCGAGAGCGACCGCTACGCGGCGTACCTACGCACCCTATCCCGCTTTCCTCACTATTCGGTGAACAACCAAATGCTCATTCACATGCAGAAACCAGACGCCACTCTGGTGGCCGGTTTCAATAAATGGCGTGAACAATTTGAACGGCATGTGAAAAAAGGAGAAAAGAGCATTAAAATCATCGCCCCGACGCCCCTCAAGAAGCGGATCGAGGAAAAGAAGCTCGACCCGGATACCAAGCTGCCAGTGCAGGACAGGGACGGCAAGGAAGTGATGGAGGAAAAAGAGGTCGAAATTCCTATGTTCCGGCCCGTGTCGGTGTTCGACGTGAGCCAGACCGAGGGCAAGCCCCTCCCGCAGCTCGCCGCCGACCTCCACGGCGACGTGCGCCAGTTCGAGGTGTTTATGGAGGCCCTGCGCCGTTCCTCCCCGGTGCCGGTGACGTTTGAGATGATGCAGGGAAGGGACGGATATTTCAGCTCGGATGAACAGCGCATCGCCATCCGGGCGGGCATGAGCGAGGTGCAGACCGTCTCCGCCGCCGTCCATGAGATCGCCCACGCCAAGCTCCACAATTATGAACAGGAGCGCCAGGAGGCAGCCAGAGGCGACGATACCAGGAAGCCGCCCGCACCCAAGGACAGAGCCACCGAGGAAGTGGAGGCGGAAAGCGTCTCCTACGCCGTCTGCCAGTATTACGGCATTCACACCGAAGAGAATAGCTTCGGCTACATCGCCTCCTGGAGTAAGGGGAAGGAGCTGCCGGAGCTGCGGGCCAGCCTGGAAACCATCAACAAGACCGCTTCCGGCCTCATCACCGATATTGACCGGCATTTCCGGGACGAGCGTGGCATCGACCTGACCGCCCCGGAACAGGCAGCGCCTGAGCTGGCCGCGCCCGTGGAGGACACCCCGGAGCAGGCGCGCAGCCTTGTTAACCGGGACGCCCTCGCCTCGGGGCAGGCCAACGACCCGGCCCAGCCGGGGTACGAACAGTGGAGCGAACCCGCCGCCACCGAAAACAAACCGGAGCACCGCGGCATCCCCTCCGGCGATGTGCCCGCCACCCTCCCGGAGCTAACGCTGGACGAGTATCCTATGCCCGACCCGGCGCTCACCATGGACGACCTGGAGGCGTGCGGCTACCGGGACGGCGACATGCTCCCTTTGTCCAGGGAACGTGCGCTGGAATTGTACGTGCAAGACCTGACGATTTACACGATGGCGGAGGGCGGCGAGGCAAGCATGGCCTTTGACCGCGAGGATATTGAGGCGCACGGCGGCTTGCTGGCCGTCCCCCGCGAGGAATGGGAGGACGCCCCGGGCTTTGCCGCTGCTGTAGAGGACAGGCTGAAACGCCAAGAGCGGCGAGAAGCGGCGTTTTTGCAATCGCCGAAGAACGCCTTCGCCATCTATCAGCTCAAGGAGGGCGACGAGCTGCGGGACATCCGCTTTGAACCGCTCTCCTGGCTGGAATCCAAAGGTCGAGAAGTGGAACGCACGAACTACGACCTCGTTTATACCGCTCTAATTACGGAACCGGGCAAGACCGGCGCGGTGCTGGATGGCCTCTGGTATCGCTTTAACAACGAACATCCCGCCGACTATCACCGCCCCAGCCTGTCCGTCAGCGACATTGTTGCCATCAAGCAGGGCGGCGTGGTAACGTGTCATTACTGCGACAGCATCGGCTTCGTGGAGCTGCCCGGCTTCCTCTTCGCGGACAATCCGCTGGAAAACGCGGAAATAGCCATGGAAGATGATTATGGAATGATCGACGGCATCATCAACAATGGCCCCAAACAACCAACCGTCGCGGAACTGGAGGCCCAGGTGAAGGCGGGACAGCAGATCTCCCTGCTTGATCTCGCCAGGGCCACCCATCGGGAACATCAGAAACAATCCGTGATGGAGCGGCTGAAACAACAGCCGTCCCAGCCGGAAAAGGACAAAAATGCGCCGAAAAAAAGCGCGGAAAGGACGTTGTAATATGCAGAACTTTACCGTGGAAGAAGTCAATCTCATGTGTATCTATGATACCGGCGACCGCTCCGGTCTGATTCGGGAGATCGAGGAGATGACCCGCTATCTCACCCCAGATGAAACCGAATTAAGCGCGCTTGCGGACGCGGTGCTCAACAAACTCCGCGGCATCACGGATGAACAGTACGCGGCGCTGATGAACGAAATGATCCCCGACTACGAGGAAATGGAGGAATAACATGCCCGGCAAAGCATTGGCCGTCGCGCAATTAGCGCGGCAGACGGCGCAGCGGCTCACGGCCAGCCATCAGACCTGGATGGACTTTCTGGACACCGCCGCCCGTCTTTACAAGTACCCTTACAACGAGCAGTTGATGATCTACGCGCAGCGCCCGGACGCGACGGCCTGTGCGAGCTACGAGGTATGGAACCGGACCATGGGGCGCTATGTGCGCCGGGGTGCAAAGGGCATCGCCCTAGTCGATGCCTCCGGCGACAACCCCACCCTTCGATACGTCTTTGATCTATCCGACACGGGCGGCAGGGAGCATTCCCGCCGCCCTTTCCTATGGGAAATCACGCAGGAGAATCGCCCCATCGTCCTGTCCGCGTTGGAAGAAGGATACGACGTGCCCGCGCGGGAGGGGCTGGAGCGGCAGCTCCGCGCCATCGCGGGAATGCTTGCTCAAGCCTACTGGCTGGATCACTGGCAGGAGTTTCTCGACATCGTTGACGGCAGCTATTTGGCGGAGTACGATGGGTTTAACGTAGGCGCGTCCTTTCGCAAAGCCGCCTCCGTCAGCCTGGAGTACGCGCTGCAATCCCGATGCGGCCTGCACCCGGAAAGGCGCTTTGGGCACGAGGATTTTCTCCCGATCTTCGACTGGAACACGCCCGAAGTTGTAGCCGCGCTGGGAAGCGCCGTGTGCGAGATGAGCGGGGAGGTCCTGCGGCAAATTGAAGCCCACCTGAAAAGCCATGAAAGGAGCCAAAACCATGAGCGAGCTGAACTACAAGGAGAACGGAGATTACCTGATCCCCGACCTGACGCTGGACGGGACGGAGGGCAAACCCCTGGGCAAGTACGGGAGGATGCGTCGGGAGTACCTGAAGGAGCATCGCCCGGTGCTGTGGAACACCCTGCTCCTGAGCGGGGATCTGTACCCGCACCTACGGGAGATCGACGAGACGGCCAGCAGCCGCCTGGAGCGCGTGCTGCCGGAGCTGAAGAAGTCGGCGGGGGTGACGGAGGCGCTGAAGGCCAGCGACCCGATGAAGTGGGTGGGGCTGATGAACAACTGCAAGGCGCAGGCGGAGGAAATGATACTCGCAGAGCTGGTTTTCAGCTAAACCCACAGCCGGTACAAAGCGTCCAGTTAAGCCTTTTCTCCACAGAAGAAGAACAGATCGCCTATATCGACCAAGCGGAGAGCGCGACGTATACGCCCTTCGCTTTTTCTTTTGCGCAGGAGGACATCGACCATGTTCTCAGGCTGGGCGGCAATAACGACCACAGCCGGATGCGCGTGTCCGCCGAGTACATGATGCAGAAGCCAGCAGAGGAAATCGCGGTCTTTCTCAGCCAGGAGTATGAGGGCGGCAGCGGCCTTGTCACCGAAAACGGCAGATTGTCCGCATGGTTTACCGGGGACGGCATCCGCCTTGCCCGGGGCAACGCCGCCCGGTATGTGCCGTCCACGCAGGTCATCCCGTGGCAGGACGCGGCGGCGCGCATCGGGGAGCTGTTGGAGCAAGGACGGTTTGCCACCAATGTGGAGCTTGCCGAGACGGACGGGTATATCCGCAGCCAGCTCGCGCAGTCCCTTTGGAATCTCCGGCATGATTTTGCTGAAACGGCAGTCGAGCAGGGCTATCTTCCCTCTTTGCAGGATATTCACGGCAACAACTATCCCGAAGAAACGGAAAAGCTGGCAAGCGCCCTTGCCGCCCCGGAGTTTCTTTCCACGCTGACAGCGGAGTACGAGGCGTTTTTGGAGGCGTACAATACCAACCCGGACTTGCTCCGCTTTCGTTACGATGAGCTGCTTGACCGCCTGTACGACCTCGCTATGCCGCGCCGGGAGTATGAGACGGAAATGACCGATGTGCCGCAGGTTGGGCGTTTCATCACCGAGGATGAGATCGACGCCGCGCTGACCTACGGCAGCTCCGTCGAGGGCGGCAAGGGACGTATCTACGCCTACTTTACACAGAAGCACACGCCGCCGAAGGAGCAGGCCGCGTTTCTGAAAGACGAATACGGCTGGGGCGGCCGCAACAACGCGCTCCCAGGCTCGTATCGCAGCCAGGAGGATCACAACGGCAAAGGCATCGTAATCAAAAAGCCGGAGTGCGCAAACATTGAGCTGCCGTGGAGCAAGGCCGCCAAGCGCATCACCGAGCTGATCCGCAAAGACCGCTATCTCATGCCGGAGGAAAAGGTCAGGTATCTGCATAACGAGGCGATCAAGGCCGTCCCGTCCTCCTATGTGGAATATGCCGCCCTGCGAGAGCAGCACCCGGACGACCTTGTGCTGTATCAGGTGGGTCATTTTTATGAGATTTACGACGATGATGCACAGACGGCGGCGGAGTTTTTAGGCAGGGGCGTTGATTTCCGCACCGTGCCGGACGGTGGAAACCGCGCTGTGTTCCGTGTGCCGGATAACCAGCTCACGCAGTATGTGGAGCATCTTCGGGAGGGCTTTGACCTGACCATTTCCGGCATCGATGTTGAAAACCGCGCCCGTCAGGTCTATTCGCTTCTCTCCTATGGCCGCGAAGCCGAACGCGCCATCAACGCGCACGAGGCGGAATACGGCGCGGTCGGCACACGGGCGTTTCCCAACATTACGGCGCAGCCAATCAAGGAGGACGCCCCAGCGCCGCAGCGCGACATCACACAGGCCGACATCGACGCCGCTATTCAGGAATGGAACGGCGATGCTGCCAGCAAGCGCCGCGTTCAGGAGTATATGACCGACCATGCCCGTGAAAAGGATACCGCCGCGTGGCTGCGGGCTGAATATGGGGATGGCCTGCCCGCGTTCCCTGTGACAACCGACTACGGGGCCGCCGATTTGTCCTGGCCGAAGGTGCAGCGCCGCATTGCGCAGCTTATCAACGAGGGGCAATTCCTGCCTGAATCGGAAATACAGGAGCAGTCAACGCCCGTTGCTTCGTCCTCTCAGGAAAATCGGTATCAGGTGGTGGTCTATCACCACCTTGAAAACGGCTTTGACGAAAGGCTAGAGTATCCAACCCTGCTAGATGCCGAAAAAGCGGCGCGGGGCTACGTGGACGGGACGATGGAGGATGACGGCTTCGCCTATGACGGCGCTGCCATTTACGATGTGCAGGAGCGGAAGTATCTCCGCATTTTTGGAGATTTCCCGCATAAAGCCGCGCAAGCACAGGCAGAAGCGCCCTCTCTGGAGACGGCGCTGCCACCTGATGCCGCCGCCGAGCTGGACTTGGCCGACACGGACTTGCAGGACGCGCTCACCGGCGAGGGCGGCTTGCTGGATATGCAGGGCAAGGACACGATTGCCGGATACTTCCGAAGCGGCGAGAGCAACGCCGCCGTCGCGCAAAGGCTGTCCGCCGCCTACGCTGGGACAGCCGAGACAATGACCCTGCTCAGCGGCGAGACAGCGGACTACTTCGCCACTTCATCGGGCTTTGAAATCAACATCCACGACAAATTCAATACCACCCTCTCCTTTGGCTGGGACGAGATCGCGCCCGTCCTGCGCGCCATGTACCAGCAGGAGCGCGACGGCTTTTCCCATGAGCCGCTGGCGCTGAAGCCGGAGCAGGCCGAGCCGGACAGCCCTGAAAGGGGTATGGACGACATACTGGACAGCTATCCGATCACCGCGGAGACTGACGGGGCGCTTCGCACCTTTCTAAATACAGAGGCAGCGGAAGAAGTCTTATACAGCGCCAAGCCCTTTCCCTATGCCGTGGGCGATACCGTCTATCTGGAGAACGGCAAGGCGTACACTATCGCCGAGATCCGCGATTCCACCGTCCAGCTCCAAGACCCGACGCTGTTCTATCCCATCTTCCGTGCCGAGAGCCGGGAGAGCTTCGCACGACTGATGGAGCAATACCCGCAGCCGGAGAAATCCGCGCCGGAGATCAGACAGCCGGAAACCACCTCGGAAACCGTGGCGTTCTACCCGGCAGAAGAAAATCATCTGCCCTTTGATATTGTCATTCAGACACTACGCACGGAGCCGGAGCGCACCCCACCGCCGCCCGCCGAAAACTTCCGCATCACAGACGACGATCTTGGCGTGGGCGGCGCAAAATCAAAGTTCCGCATGAACATGGATGCCGTCAATCTCTTGAAAGAATTGGAGCTTGACAACAGGCAGGCGACGCCGGAGGAACAGGAGGTTTTGTCCCGGTACGTCGGCTGGGGCGGGCTTGCGGATGCCTTCGATGAGAGCAAGCAGAATTGGGCCGGCGAGTTTCAGGAACTGTACGCCGCGCTCTCCCCGGAGGAATACGCCGCCGCGCGTTCCTCCACCCTAAACGCCCACTACACCAGCCCCACCGTTATCCGCGCCATTTATGAGGCGCTGGCGAACATGGGCTTTCAGACCGGCAACATCTTAGAGCCGTCGATGGGCGTGGGCAACTTCTTCGGCCTGCTGCCGGAGGGGATGCGTTCCTCCAAGCTGTACGGCGTGGAGCTGGACAGCATCACCGGGCGCATTGCCAAGCAGCTTTACCCACAGGCGGACATCACCGTGGCGGGCTTTGAAACCACAGACCGCAAAGACTTTTTCGACCTTGCCATCGGCAACGTCCCCTTTGGACAGTATCAGGTCAATGACCGGGCTTACAACAAGCTCGGTTTTTCCATCCACAACTACTTCTTCGCAAAGGCGCTGGATCAGGTGCGTCCGGGGGGCGTGGTCGCCTTTGTGACCTCCCGCTATACGATGGACGCAAAGGACAGCAGCGCAAGAAAGCACATCGCCCAGCGCGCGGACTTCCTCGGCGCGATCCGCCTGCCCAACAACGCCTTCAAAGCCAACGCCGGGACGGAGGTTGTTTCGGACATCATCTTCCTGCAAAAGCGCGACCACCCCATAGAGGTCACGCCGGAGTGGGTACACCTTGGGCAGAACGCGGACGGCTTCGCCATCAATAGCTATTTTGTGGAGCATCCTGAGATGGTCTTAGGGACGCAGACCTCAGAAAATACCCAGTACGGCAAGCAGGATTTCACCGTCGCGCCCATCGAAGGAGCGAATCTCGCAGATCAGCTCCGCGAAGCGGTGGGGCATATCCGAGGCACATATCAAGAGGCCGAGCTGCCGGAGCTGGGCGAGGGCGAGGCCATCGACGAATCCATCCCCGCCGACCCCAACGTGAAGAATTACTCCTATACCGTCGTAAACGGCGAAGTATATTACCGGGAGCACAGCCGCATGGTGAAGCCCGACCTGAACGCCACCGCGAAGCAGCGTGTAAAGGGTATGGTGGAACTGCGGGACTGTGTGCAGACGCTCATCGACCAGCAGATGGATGGCTTTATCTCCGACGCCGCCATCCGCAGGACGCAGGCGGAGCTAAACGGCCTCTACGACAGCTTCACCGCCAAATACGGGCTTATCAACAGCCGGAGCAACGCCCTCGCTTTTGCCGACGACAGCTCCTACTACCTGCTCTGCTCTCTGGAGGTGCTGGACGAGGAAGGCAACCTTGAGCGCAAGGCGGATATGTTCCACAAGCGCACCATCAAGCCCCATGATGTCGTGACCTCGGTGGATACCGCGTCGGAGGCGCTGGCGCTCTCCATCTCGGAAAAGGCCCGCGTGGATATGGCATACATGAGCCAGCTCACCGGCAAGGATGAAAACGCCCTGTTCAATGAATTAAAGGGCGTCATTTTCCTCAATCCCATGCGCGGTTATGCAAACAGCCGGGAAGAAAAATATGTCACCGCCGACGAATACCTTTCCGGCAATGTGCGGCAAAAGCTCGTATGGGCTGAGCGCTCCGCCGAACAGCATCCTGACGATTACAACGTCAATGTGGAAGCCCTCCGTGCGGCGCAGCCCAAAGACCTCGACGCCGCGGAGATCGAGGTGCGCCTCGGCGCGACGTGGATCGGTAAAGAGTACATTCAGGAGTTCATGCAGGACTTGTTAGAGCCGTCGTCCTACCTGCGCCGGAAGATCCAGGTCAATTTCGCGGAGTACACCGGCGAATGGAACATCACCGGCAAGAGCAGCACCAGCTCCAACGACATCAATGCCTACATGACCTACGGCACGGAGCGCGCCAACGCCTACCGCATCCTTGAAGATACCCTCAACCTCCGGGACACCTGCATCTACGACACCGTGCAAGACTCGGATGGCAAGGAGCGTCGCGTCCTCAACAGCAAAGAAACGACGTTGGCGCAGCAGAAGCAGCAGGCCATCAAGGACGCTTTCCGCGACTGGATATGGAAAGACCCGGACAGGCGGCGGGAGCTTATCGAAAAGTACAACCGGCTATTCAACAGCACCCGCCCACGGGAGTATGACGGGCGGCATATCACCTTCTCCGGCATCAACCCGGAAATCCGGCTGCGGGAGCATCAGCTAAACGCCGTGGCGCATATCCTCTACGGCGGCAATACCCTCTTGGCGCACGAGGTGGGCGCGGGCAAGACCTTTGAGATGGTGGCCGCAGCGATGGAGAGTAAGCGCCTGGGCCTGTGCAACAAATCCCTGTTCGCCGTCCCCAACCACCTAATTGAGCAATGGGCGTCGGAGTTTTTGCGGCTTTATCCCTCGGCCAACATCCTCGTCGCCACCAAAAAAGACTTCGAGCCGCACAACCGCAAGAAGTTCTGCGCCCGGATCGCCACCGGCGACTACGACGCCGTTATCATCGGTCACAGCCAGTTCGAGCGCATCCCCATGTCGCGAGAGCGGCAGGAGCGACTTTTGCAAGAGCAGATATGGGAGATCGAGGACGGCCTGCAAGAGCTGAAAAGCAGCCGCGCGGAGCAGTTTACCATCAAGCAGTTAGAGCGCACCAAGAAAAGCCTCGAAGTCCGGTTGAAAAAACTGGCGGCCTCTGACCGCAAGGACGACGTTGTGACCTTTGAGCAGCTCGGCGTTGATCGCCTCTATGTGGACGAGGCGCACAGCTTCAAAAACCTATTTCTCTATACAAAGATGAGAAACGTGGCGGGGCTTTCTACCACCGACGCGCAGAAATCCTCGGATATGCTGCTCAAATGCCGGTATCTCGACGAGATTACCGATAGCCGCGGCGTGGTGTTCGCCACGGGTACGCCGATTTCCAACTCCATGACCGAGCTGTTCACCATGCAGCGGTATCTTCAGCACGACACCATCCGGCGGCAGGGCCTCGCCCATTTCGATAGCTGGGCTTCCACCTTCGGGGAGACGCAGACCGCCATCGAGCTTGCGCCGGAGGGGACGGGCTACCGCGCCCGGACGCGCTTCGCCAAATTCTTTAACCTCCCGGAGCTGATGACGCTGTTCAAAGAAGTGGCGGACATTAAGACCGCCGATCAGCTCAATCTCCCCATACCCACGCCGATTTACCACACCGAGGTATCGCAGCCCTCCGAGCTGCAAAAGGTGATGGTGCAGGAGCTTTCCGAGCGCGCCGCCGAGGTACACGCCAGACGGGTGGAGCCGAACATCGACAATATGCTCAAGATAACCAGCGACGGGCGCAAGCTGGGCCTCGACCAGCGCGTTATCAATCCCAACCTGCCCGACGACCCGGATAGCAAGGTCAACAAGTGCGTAGATAACATTGCGCGGATCTGGCGGGACGGGGCGGCGGATAAGCTGACCCAGCTCGTCTTTTGCGACCTGTCCACGCCAAAGCCCGCGCAGGCGAAGCGGGCTGCAAAGGCGGCGGCGGGCAATCTCGATAGCGCCGAGCTACACGCGCTGGAGCAGCTCACCGAGGACGCCGCGCTGGAGCCGGCCTTTTCCATCTATGACGACATCCGGGAGAAGCTGGTCGCACAAGGTATCCCCCGTGAACAGATTGCCTTTATCCATGAAGCAAACACCGATGTACGCAAGAAGGAGTTATTTGCCAAAGTCCGTAGCGGTCAGGTGCGCGTCCTCATGGGCAGCACCTTCAAAATGGGCGCGGGGATGAACGTGCAAGACCGGCTTGTGGCGCTGCACGACCTGGACTGCCCGTGGCGGCCGGGAGACTTGGAGCAGCGCAGCGGTCGCATCATCCGGCAGGGCAACAAAAACAAGGAAGTACATATCTATCGCTATGTCACCGAGGGGACGTTTGACAGCTACCTCTGGCAGACGGTGGAGAACAAGCAGAAGTACATCAGCCAGATTATGACGAGCAAATCTCCGGTGCGCTCCTGCGAGGACATCGACGAAACAGCGCTCTCCTATGCGGAAATCAAGGCGCTATGCGCCGGGGACGACAGAATCCGCGAGAAGATGGATTTGGACGTGGACGTTGCCCGCCTGCGCCTGATGAAAGCCAATCACCAGAGCCAGCAATACCGCTTGGAGGACAACCTTCTCCGCCACTTCCCCGAACAGATCGAACAGAACAAGGGCTTCATCGCCGGTTTTGAAGCGGATATAGCGGCGCTGGCGGCGCACCCACATCCTAAAGACGGTTTCGCCGGCATGGAGGTCAAGGGCGATTTGCTGACCGACAAGGACAACGCCGGCGCTGCGCTGCTGGAAGCCGTCAAGGACGCCAAAGGCTGGGAGGTCGTCCCCATCGGCAATTATCGCGGCTTTGCCATGGGCCTGACCGTGGATGACTTCGGCAAGGATTTTGTCCTCGCCCTCAAAGGGCGGATGAGCCACCGCGTCACGCTGGGCAAGGACGCGCGCGGCAACCTGACCCGCATCGACAACGCCCTCGCCGCCATTCCTGACCGTTTGCAGGCCGTCCGGGAGAAGCTGGACAACCTCAACGCGCAGATGTCGGCGGCAAAGGCCGAGCTGGGCAAGCCCTTCCCGCAGGAGGATGAGCTTCGGCAAAAATCTGCGCGGCTGGCGGAGCTGAACGCCGAGCTGAACATCGACGACAAGACGCCTATAGAGCGTTTGGCCGAGCCGGGCGTTGCAAAAAGCGCCCGCCCGTCTGTGCTGGGTAAGCTGAAAGCACCCTATGTACCCGGCAGGCAGGACAGGAAAATATCTCACGAATTGGAGGAACGATGATGGAAAGCCATATTAAAATAAAAGCCACTGTACCTGAAATGAAAGATTTTTTTGATACGGACGGCGGGGTTCGTTTCATGGAAATTAAGGGCAAACGTTTTGATGAAGCGGCACTTAACAGGATGCCGGAATCTCAGTACAACAGCGAAAGGTATGTTTGGGACGTTATTTACCGGCACAAGGAACTGGACAAGCCGTTAACCGGGACATTCACAATCAAAGGTCTGCTGAAAAAGTTTGAGACAGCAAAAGAAGCAACCGGTATGAACGCGGTTCCGCTGTACAAGTATCCAGCGTCCTACGCCCGCGAACATGGCGAGCTGGAGCAGTACCGGGCCTCCCACAAGGCGAACATCGCCTGCCGAGACGCTATCGACGGCGCCATCCGCGACAACTACCGGGATAACTGCCTCGGCTCGGACACCGCAAAGCAGGTCATCGCCGAGTTCGGCTTTGACCGCACCCTCTATGTGCTAGCCAACACCGTCCGGGAAAAGGAGTGGGACGGGCGCATCGACCAACGCAGCAAGGATTGGGCACGGACGATTCCGATTTTTGACGACAACGACGGCTTCGGCGGCAACCGCAACCGGGAGTTTGTCGTAGACCAGAGCCACCCCGGTCTGGTGGATTTGTTCGTCAAGCAGGCGCGCCGGGAATATCTGCTGTCGCAGCCTCTTACCAAAGAGGACATCAAGGCGGAGGCGCTGAACATTCTCTCCCAATTCCAGGACACGCTGGAGCCAAACAGCCCGGAGGGGACATACTTCATGGCGAAAGTCTCCCCGGACTTCCTAGCCCGCGCCAGCTCCGAAGATCAGGCCAGGTTGATGAAGGAGCTGCCCTTTCCCTCGCTGTTCCTCTCCATCCTTAAAGACCGGGCGGGTGTATTCGCCTTCATCTCCCAGGACGAAGATCGCTTCCATCCCCCGCGTCGGGGGCGGGCCTCCGTGCGGGATAAGCTCCAGAAAGCGCCCGACGACTTGAAGCCGGCCAAGCTCGATAAAAAGAAAGAGCAGGAGCGTTGACCATGGCTAAGAGGACGCGAAGCATTCAGCTCCTGTTCCGCGTGACGGAACAGGAACGAGACTTGATTCATGAGAAAATGACACGGTTTGGCATCCGCAACATGGAGGCATATTTGCGCAAAATGGCCATCGACGGCATGGTGATACAGCTCGACTTGCCGGAGTTGACGGGGATAGCGTCCCTTCTGCGCCGCTGCGGTAATAACCTCAACCAGATCGCCCGCCACGCCAATGAGACAGGCCGGCTTTACGAGGCGGATATGGAGGGGGTATTTCAAATGCAGCAGGCGCTGTGGCGTGCTTTGAATGACCTGCTGGCCCGTCTGGCTGCATTGACATAAGGGAGTTATGCTCCGGCGCGGAGAGAAGGCGTATGCGGCCGTCCCTCCGCGCTTCTGTACTGCCGTATCCTTGCCTTTTCCGCAGATGTGCGATATGTTTTCTATGTAAGTTGTTCCGTTTTAAGCGCTATCTCTAAAGCGCCGCCAAACAGCCAAGGAGGCGGGATTCGATATGTCCATTTTGCGCGTCGTCTTAAAAATTATCCTTGCGCCCATCCTGCTGGCGCTAAAGCTCCTGTTTCTTATTTGCGCCTTCCTCATGGCGCTGTCCACATCGCTTTTGAGCGTGACGGCTTCGTTGCTGGGTTTCCTGGCTATCCTGGTGATATTTACCGTCAATGTGCAAAGCGGCGTTGCTGTGCTGGTCGTCGCCTGGCTGATAAGCCCTGCCGGATTGCCGCTGTTGGCTGAAAAGATGCTGTATGTCTTTGGAACGCTTTGCGAAGCAATTCAAGAAAAGGTATACGGATAAGTGCGTGTTGCTTCTTGATATTTGTGCTTTTGAATTGAAACGATTCTTATTATCTTGAAGGCATTAGCCTTCTTTTTTTATCTACCGAAGCCGGAATTGACACACGCCAATATCGTGTTTTGTAAAAAATATCACGATTTAACTTTACAAACGTGATAATATGTGATAAATTTAATTATATAAAAATAAAAAAATAGGAGGAATAGTAATGTATAACCAGCAAATCTATGAGGAACTGTCCGATAGCGAAAGCTACGCCTGGGGCATCATCCGGTATCTGCTTGATCTGACTTGGATGGAAGCAACCAAATTTCGCCATGGATGCTATCCTCCAACCGGCTGGTTGGCGCGTAGGTATCCTACGGTGTCCTCTGTAGGCATGGCGTTCCGGCTCATGATGTTCTATATTATGGAATTTAAACCATTGAGTGACAAGGGTTATGCCTATATTGACAAGATGACGGACGTGATGGAAATTGCAGGGTTTAGTATTTATCTCGGTAATGTAACCCAAAAACCGGGGCCAATGTATGTGCTGGCAGAAGCTGTATGCAGGAGCAACGCAAAAGCTGGCGGCACCATAGACATAGCAATTGAAAAACTAAAAGCTATGATCGACAAAGAGATATGTCCACCTGAAATGATCTCTTTGCCGGAGTATGCCGAACTGCATAGGCGAGAACCATCCGGCATCCGCAAAATGGCGCTGGACGGTAGGCTTAAAACAGCGAGGAAGGTCGGTGGACGCTGGCGGGTTAATAAGGAGGAGCCGTGTCCAGAGGATGGGCGGGGAAGGCCGGTCAAAGGCAGGACGCATGATTCAAGAGATTGCCGATAAGGATAGCCCCAGATCGGAAACGAAAAAAAGAGAACGTGCATAAGTTGGTTAGGCCCGCCGCAAACACGCGGCGGGCTGTTATAAGTATAAGCTACCATTTGCAACCTCTCGCTTATTCAATATTGTAGCGCCTGCCTATCGGTTCAAACCGGCGCTGCGTGTTTGTCACCCACGTATATCGCTAACGTCGCAAACATCTCATAGGGGGTAACTCTCATGGCAACCACGTGGCTTATGCCGTTGCACGCCGGCAAGGGCCGGAGAGTTGGGACGGCCATCACCGATATTCTGGATTATGTGATGAACCCGCAAAAGACTGATAACGGCAGGCTCATTACCGGCTTCCAATGCGACAGCCGGGTGGCCGACGAGGAGTTCCTTTTTTCCAAACAGCAGTATACCGTGCTCACCGGCAGGACACGGGGGAAGGATGATGTGATCGCCTATCATTTGCGCCAGTCTTTTGTGCCGGGGGAGATCACGCCGGAGGAAGCCAACCGCATCGGGTGTGAGCTTGCTAAACGGTTTACTAAAAACAATCATGCCTTCATCGTCTGCACCCATATTGATAAAGAACACACCCATAACCATATCATCTGGAACTCTACCGCCCTGGATTGCTCGCGGAAGTTTCGCAATTTTTGGGGGAGCGCCATGGCCGTGCGGCGGCTCTCCGACACCCTCTGTATCGAGAACGGCCTGTCCATTGTGGAGAAACCAAACCAGCACGGTAAGAAGTATAACAAATGGTTGGGCGATAGAAAAAAACTTTCCCAGCGGGACGAGTTGCGCGCCATCATTGACAAGGCGCTGGAGCAAAAGCCCGCCAATTTCGATGCGCTGCTGACGCTTTTGCAGGAGGCCGGGTGCGTGGTCAAGCGTGGCGGCAAGGTGCCATCCCTCAAGGCCCCCGGCTGGAAGGCCGCCGCCCGCATGGACACCCTAGGCGCGAACTACGATGTGGACGTGCTGCGCGCCATTCTTTCCGGGCAGAAAGTCCACACGCCCCGGAAAAATTACGTTCAGCCCGCGGCGGAGAATAAGTTCGACCTGTTGGTAGACATCCAAGCTAAACTCCGCGCCGGGAAGGGCGCAGGCTATGAGCGATGGGCCAAATCATTCAATCTTAAACAAATGGCGCAGACGGTCAACTTTCTGTCGGAAAACGGACTGCTGGATTACGGCGCTTTAAAGGAACGCATAGAAACAATTACTGATCGCCGCAACGCGCTCTCCGCGCAGATCAAAGACGCTGAAAAGCGGCTGGCGGAGATCGCCGTCCTCAAAACGCATATCATCCATTATGTCAAAACCCGCGAGGTTTACGCCGCATATAGGCGGACGGGATACGCGAAAAAGTTCCTCGCCGAGCATGAAGCGGATATTCTGCTGCACAAAGCGGCCAAGAAAGCCTTCGACGAGCTGGGAGTAACGAAGCTGCCCACCGTCAAAAGCCTGCAAAGCGAATACGCAACGATACTAGCCGGCAAGAAAGCCGACTATGAAAGCTATCGGGCGGCGCGGGACGAAATGCGAAAATTGCTTATAGCAAAAGCTAATATTGACCGGTTATTAGGTCATGACGACGAAAAACAAAAGCAGCGGCAGGAGGAACCGCGCGAGTAGCGGTAACATCTTTACAGAAGCACGCAATGAGCGGAGGATGCCCTCCCTCATTGCGTGCTTTTTTCTGTTTCCCTTTGACCGATGGTGCATTCATTGATGCCTTTATCCTCACGGAATCCCTTGAGCCTCGGCTGCCGCATCCCGCCGCTACTGGTTCGCTCCATGTAAGTGACCGTGACAACTTTCATGGGCCGAAACCATCTCGCTCCTTCTTGCTGCGGTATACCGTTGGGAACGCGGCTTGATGTTTGGAATCCCGCTATCTTCCTCATCGTTACGCCCAAGGTTACATGCCCCTTATAAACCAGCTTGCGCCCAGCATATTGCCCAAGGATTAAGGACACCACGCCTTCTCCCTTTTCGATAAAGCCACAGGCCACAAAGTCCTCATCGATGAGATTCTTGATCTTCAGCCAATCCTTAGAAGTTTTGCCTGGATGATAAAGGCTTCCCTTCCGTTTCGCCACGATCCCTTCTAACCCTTGGGCATGCGTAAGGTCAAAAAAGGCTTTACCTTGCTGCTCCACCCAGCGCGAAATCGCCGCCATGCCGTTCTCTTTCACAGCTCTCGACAGCAATTCTTTACGTTCAAGTAGCGGCTCGTCGATCAGATCACGTCCCGCGTAATGGAGGATGTCAAAGGCCACATAGCTGGCCGGATGCAGGCGGGACGCAAGAGCGATTTTTTCCGGCGTGGACTTGAGCGCCCGGCTCTGTACGGCTTCAAAATCTATGCGACCATCCGTCATGACGATCAGCTCCCCGTCCAGCACGCAGGGAGCCTCTACGCAGGCCGTGAGCGCGCGAAATTCAGGGAAAGGGACGAGCAAAGAGAGGCCGCGTTTATTCCGCAGGTCAGCCTCCTGTGGCGATACATAAGCCAAGCAACGGATGCCGTCCAGCTTCAATTCAAAGACGTATTCCGGCGAATCAAACGGCTCCTTTGTCTCGCTGAGCAGCATGGGCTTTAAGTCCCGCTGTTCATACAGGCTCATTGCGGAGCACCTGTGTAAATAGGCGGCGCTACGGGGGGCGGCACTTGTCCTTGCTGCGCGAGCATCGCCTTCATTGCGTCCATCAGGTCGATCACATTGCCGGGCTGTTCATCATTCGGCGCGACGACTTCCTGGCCCCGAATTTTGGCCTGGATCGCCTCCATCAGTCGTTCCCTGTAAGTGTCGCGGTACAAGGTCGGTTCAAAGGCTTTGTTCATGGAACGCACCAACATTTTAGCCATGTCCAGCTCTTGCGGGGAGAGCTGTGGAGCCATTAGCGGCTTGGGCATCGCTTTAATTTCCTCCAGGTAGTGGAGCGTCTCAGCCATCAATCCATCCTCCCGCGGCACGAGGGCAACCAGCGTTTCTTTCGTGCCGATCACCGTCGTAGCAATCGCCATTTTGCCCTCGTCCCGCATGGCCTGCAACAGCAGCGCATACGCCTTGTCCCCGCCGCCGTCAGGGACGACATAGTAAGTCTTTTCATAGAAGATGGGTGGAACCGATTCTGGCGGACAAAAATGCAGGATGGTAATCGCCTTATCCTTCTTGGACTTCATCCGCTCGATCTCATCGTTGGTCAGGATCACATACTTGTCCTTCTCGTATTGAAAGCCTTTGACGATCTCGCCCGGCGCAATCTCCTGCCCATTATCAGCTCGGACCTTTTTGTATTGGATTCTGGATTTACCATCCGCGGAAAGCTGATTAAAGGAAATTCCCGAATCACTGACCGACGTATATAGAGACACCGGAATATATACCATCCCAAAGGCGATGGCGGCCTTATGCGCTGCTGCCGGCATTTGCTTACACCTCCGTGGGTAGTATGGCGATACGGCCGCAGTCGGACGCTGGGATTTTTTACGCGGGATGAACATTATGCCGTGGATGGATCGTGCTGAATCAAGCGCCTTTAGGCGCGTAGCCGCATGATGATTTCATCATGCGTTCAAAGGGGTTTGGGGGCGCTGCCACCAACAAGCAGGAGCCTGTGGCTAGCCACAGGCATTGCTTGCCGGTATTACTCTGAACCCCATGCCGGAATCTTCTTGCGTATTAAAATACAATAAGTTATAATTAATAACGATAAGCAAATGAAAGAAGGGGGGAAAATAATGAGATCTTTTCAGTAAAGCTTTGCATAAACGCAAGTCAAATGCACAGCCCACAAAATAATGCGTTTTTGCACAATATGCATAATGAACGCAACCCGTCAACTTATAATGGATAAAACCATAAGGAGATGCGGGGCGATGCGGCAAAGAAGTAAGAGAGGAGACCGGAATATGGTGGGCCTGCGCATCACTCAGATACGACGGGCAAAGCATATTGGGCAGGGCGAATTGCTGTCTCAAATACAATTACAGGGCGTAGAGATGAGCCAGGCGAAGCTCTCGAGAATAGAGGGTCAACGCATAGCCGTATTCGACCATGATTTGTTCGCTATCGCCAAAGCGCTCGGAGTATCCGTCGATTCACTGTTTCAAGAGTCAAGTATTCCGTGAAATGAGGCCGGATCATGAGTGTTAAGGATACCTTTTTTGAGGAGCTATATCATCGTAACCACAATAAGCTGGAGAACTACTGCCTGCATTTTGTGAGCTACAGAGAAGAATATCGTGGAATCGTGGATGAGAGCATTCAAGAAACAATGCTCCAAGCCGTCAAAAATTATAAAGCTCTGTCCACATATACGGACGCCCATACTGATGCTTGGCTGATGAACACATGTCGCAAAAGATTAACCACCGCTTTAAGGACTTATCGCCGTCGCAAGAGTCGGCATGCTTACTCGCTGAATGAAAATATCAGCCTTCCCACGGGACAAATAGTCGATATTATAGATGAGTTTTTTGACCAACTCCATAACCATGAATGTGTGGAGCGCATCGTAGCAGCCTTGAACGAACGTGAGAGCAGAATCGTTGACATGCGGTTTAAACAAAACATGTCTTTCAGAGAAATTGCCGAGAAGGAACACAGTACGGTTGCCGCAATCAAAGCTGTTCTTGCTCGGCTTTTTATTAAGATAAGGAAAATGGCTTCCAAGAATCCTTATAAATTTTTTATTTTTACCGTATCAATTTTGTTTTTCATGCGCTTTATATAGTGAAAGGAGGTTAAATGTAATGAGCGATAGCTTTATGGGACGCCCCCCAAATCAATTGAAAGCTATCAAGAAGGCCATCTCCGACGGTACGCTTGATGCTGAAGCTATCCATCAAACGATGCTTGCAGAGATTTCCAGAGAGTTAAATAAGCCCGCGAAGGAGGTCGATATGCATTATGTGGATGCTTGCGAGAAACTGCTTACGTTGCTTAACAGCAATAGGGCGTCTGCCGTTAAGAGCCACTATGACAGGAACCTCGCAGCCATTCATAAGCGGTTACGCCAACATTCTAATCCTTCCGTTCTCGTTCGGTCGCTACGTCTGGTCATAGCATGCTGCCTGGTACCCATGTTGATATTTGGAGCCTCTTTGCTTTTTCAGGATAAGGTTAGCATCATGCAGTCATCTGATGGGCAACAGCTGATTCTTCAAGGGGAAAAAGCCAAAGAAAGCGCGGTTTCGTATGCAGATATTGCGAATCCAAGTTCGTCCGAATCTCAAGGGACCTACGATACGACAAACTGGAATGATGCAGTATCGCTTTACGGCTCCATTCCGAATATCCCCCGGAGAGTGCCGGAAGGCTGGAAATTGCTACAATACAACATTGATCTGCTTGCTACCAGCAGATCTATCGCTGCAATATACCAGAGTGATCTAATCAACGGCTATCTTATATTTACCGAAAAGGTTTATATGGACATGGACGCATATAGGTCGGAAATAGAGCAAAATAAAAGCGGGGAAATCGTTACTCTTAACAATGGAACTATAGTGTACATCACAAAGAATTTCGGGTTGACGACCGCGCTCTGGCAAGATGGCGCTACGCAATACACCGCATATGGACCTATCGCTACTGATGATCTTTTACAATGTATTGAATCAACAGGGTTACAAATGGAGGAATGACAATGAAGCGCTTTACAGTGTCCATAATCATGATCTGCCTGCTGCTGTCGATGGTTGGCGTCGCATCAGCGTCTGGTATACAGCCCTATGCGAGCGAGTATTATTCAGACGCGAGCGTAGCCTTTACATCGGCGGGATTAGCAGTTTTTTCCGCGACTACAACCTTTCAATTTCAAGCGCTATCCGTCACAAGTTGCACGCTCCAAATAAAGGAGGGACGGGAATGGAATAAAGCCACTAACCTGACTCCGCCTTCTCTAGTGGCAAAAAATCGTTTTACTTATGCGGCAGAAAAGAATTATGCCTCTAGCTGTACATCCGGCAACACATACCGCATTGTAGCCACATTCGACGCTGATGGGCATACAATCACAAAAACCTCTGGCGAAGTAGCGTTTTAAACATAGTTTAAACGGCAGCCGGCTTTATCTCTCAAGACACGTTGGCAGGATAGATACAAGAATGTCCCTGTAAAACGAGCTTGGCCGCTGCCATCCTCAAAAGGATGGATGTTCTACAAGGACGTGTTCATTGTAGCATGTTCTCTCCGGCGTGTAAAGCGAAAAATGCTTATGCAAAGGAGAATACCCATGGAAGAATTTGTACGAATGATTCTGAGCAAGTACACAAGTTTTGTAGCAGAAAAGGAGATGTACGAGCACTGGCTCGCAATGCGAGAAAACAAAGAAGCGCGCGAGGCGCTCGTGGTGGTAGATACGAAGGTCGCAATGATCCAGAGCTGGTTCAATCTTCTCAATACGGATGAGCGGTTTGTGCTGGAGAAGCATCTGATCGAGGAACTGGAGTGGCCGCGCGTAGCGTTCTCGTTCATGAAGTGCTGGGAGAATGAATTCACCCGCGCCGAGCGAACGCTGATCGGCTATCAGGCCAGCGGACTGGAAAAGATTGTGGACTTCGTGAAGCGCCATCAAAAAATCATTCTGGCGCTCTTTGGCGATCTGTACGACGAGACGATGCCTGATCAGTCCCACAAGAAGTAACCTGACATAGCTTTGCAGCCGTCCGAAGAGGGCGGCTGCTTTACTGTATTAAAGCGTTGCCGGAATTTTTCATGGTTTCTGCCGGAACTCTTCAATGTTCAAAACCACTTTTATGTCTTATACTATAACCAAGCCGAGAGGGAAACAGAAGCTCGGTGAACATAACGACATGGAGAAAGGGGTGAGTCCAACGGTGAGGTTCATGGCGTGAGTGATTTCCCGAAGACGAGCTTGGCCGCTGCCATCCTCAAAGGGATGGATGTTCTGCAAGGATTCATTGCACGTAACGGAGCGCTGAAACGCGCTTTTAAGGGTTATCCGCTACACTAGTAACAAAGCAAAAGAAAACGCGCGCTTAGCTGTATTAAGTGCGCCCAAAATGAAAGGAAAATTCAAATGAAAAAGATGAAAAAAATTCTGGCTTTGGCTCTCGTAATCGTTTCTGTTCTCGCTATCGCCGCGCCGGCGCTGGCTCTCTCTGGCGGCTATGAGGCGGCTTCGGTTTATCTCAGCAAGAGCACCCTAAAGCCTGGCTATGGCACTGAAAGAGCAGTAACAAATCTTCAATACATGTTGGTCGCTCTTGGCTATGATCCAGGAACCATTGACGGTATATATGGCTCCAATACGTCGAAGGCTGTGTCTGCTTTTCAGCGTGATTACGGTAATGGTTTGAGCGTTGATGGTCAATGTGGACGCAATAC
Source organism: Bacillota bacterium (assembly GCA_023404715.1). Lineage (GTDB taxonomy): Bacteria > Bacillota > Clostridia > Christensenellales > Aristaeellaceae > Beduinella. The sequence goes on from JAEYAR010000036.1 coordinate 22,369, forward strand.
GAAAGTCGCAATCTGGGGAGAACTGGATGTATTGCCGGATGGATGCTATTAAAACAAAGGTATATTAGCCAAGCGCGCGAGGATGCTCAAAATGAGCATCCTCGTTTTAACTATTCTCAGCTACTTAACTTCTCCATTAATACCACTTGAGATCATATTCCAGTTCGTTACCCAAAGTTTGGAAGGGAAATTCATCGATATATACAATTTCTCCCGTATACGCATTAATTTCAACCTTGTAGCACAGGTTAAACAAAGGATTTTCGTAACCGTTATCTACTGCTTGGACAGGTAACGATTTTGGATTATAGAAGAATTTCCACAGTGGAGTAACAGGATCGGTAATATCATAATATATTCCGATTTCCTCGTATTTTTCCAATATCTCTCCTGGCAAATTATACTTTTCCTCTAAAGCCACTTTTGCCAGAGCACATGCATCGTCTTGTGCAATCGAATCTTCTTGAGGAACACCATAAATATATGTAGATTGTGCAATTACGGAAACATCAACGCTTCCGCAATTCATTAAATCGGTCAGATCACCACTTTCAATCACAGACTTTACTTTAGGCGTTATCTCTTGTGAATATTCCGCACGCAGCTCTAGCGGCCATTTTCTAAAGGTGTATACCCCCATTTCCTCTGCACGATCATTGAATGACCCAATTGCCTGATAGAGCTCATTTGAGGGCCGCCTTGGAAGATTTGCTAGAATTTCACGCATCTCCTCCACAGATTGAAGTAACTTACCGGTTTCGGGATGAACAAACAATTCCATAGAGTCAAACAAACGATTTTTTTGCGGCATACTATCCGGGGCAGAATACGCCACATACCAATAAGGCTGTTTATCGCCAGATTCCGCTGATTCGGGGATTTGAAAGGAGACGATATAAGAATAGCTGTCCAGCGAGCTTTCATCGACTCCATAGCCCTTTGCAAGCTCACTTCGAACAATTTCAACAGCCTTCTGTTCATCAATGGCGCCAGTTGGTTCAACATAGAATGTTTTTCCATCCATCTCCAATCCAACACTTTCCATGACCTGTGAATACCATGCCCGTTCTTCATTTGTCCATTGATCGAACGGCCCCCATGCAGCTTGCATAATGGTCAAAAAGCCAACTTCTTCTGCATCCTGTCCCACAAAATTTGAAATTGCTTCATCGGCAATGCGGTTGATCTCCTCTTGTTCCAAGCCTCCTTCGTACAGCTTTTCAATCAAATCGGTTTTTTCAATATATCCTTCTTCTGACAGGGCTGTGACAACCATAATTTTTTTCTCAACTGGCCATTGAGCAAAATTCCCATTTTCCTGCTCCGTTTGCGCTATAATCTGTGCAGTCTCTCGTAATGTCACATAGGCTAACGCAGTAGCAGCAATTAAAACCAACGCAATAATCAAGCTTAACCCAAACGATAGTTTTTTCTTCACTTTAACGTCTCCTTTCGCTTCGGCCAGCACGCGCTGCGCCAGCCAGGGGTCGCCTTGAATACCGGATAGAGTGGTATCAAAAGCGGACTTGAGCCGCTGTCTTTCCTTGCGCTCATCCATGATAACGCCTCCCTTCCAGTATTGAGCGCAACCGTGTCCGCGCGCGCTTCAATCGCGTCGATACGGTCGATTGCGCAATGCCCAATAC
>JAEYAR010000056.1 GCA_023404715.1 Bacillota bacterium
GCGCAGACCCTGAATGCAATCTTTCTTTCGGCATTTTATGCAAAAAATGTCCGCCGATGCGAAAATTTTGTCGCATCGGCGGACGCCCTACGCCCTAATCACGGATTCTTTATCTGGTATACGAGCTCTACCTGCGCGCTGACGCTGAGCTCGCCGCCCTGAATGCTCGTGCCCGCGTCCTGCGCGGCCTCGGCCACCGTATCCATGGCGTTCATGTATCCGCGGCCTCCGCTCACGCCGATGCCGCCAACCTCATTGACCTCGCGGATGCAATCCAGCCGTACGCCCGCCGCTTCCGCGAGCAGGGCGGCCTTGTCCTTCGCCGCCTGAACGGCCTTTTCCAGGGCGTCGCGGTATAGCTCGCTGCGGGTGCTTACATCGAAGTTGATGCCGTACATCTCGTTCGCACCGGCCTTGACCGCCGCGTCGATGACGCTATCCAGCAGGGTAAAGTCGTCCAGGCTGATCGTCACGGTGTTGGATACCTGATAGCCCACCAACGTCGACTTGCCCGTCACGGAGGAGTAATCCGACTGCGGATAGATCGAATAGTTGCTGGTGACGATCTTCTTTTCCTCGACGCCCAGCGCCTTCACGGCTTCCAAGATCGCATCGACCTTCGCGTTCGCGGCGCTCTGGGCCTCGGCGACGTCCTTTGAAGTCTCGCTGACGCCTACGGAGATGCTCGCGCGGTCCGGCACGGCGGTCACCGCCGCGTTCCCCGTCACGCTCAGGGTACCGGTCGCCGCGGTCAGTTCCGCCACGCCCTGCGCGGCGCTGTCGACAAACGCATCCCAGGCGTTCGTGGGTACGGGGGCGGGCTGCGCATCCTGCGCCTGCGCCGTCAGCGCCAGGCCCATCAGCAGCGCGAGCGTCAATCCAATAGCTAGCAATCTTTTCATTTTCTTTCTCTCCTTCTTTTGATCCAGTAAAGCCCGGCCAGCGCGACGGCCAGGGCGCCCAGAGCCCATGGGAGGATCTTGCCCGCGAAAGCCGCCAGGTCGGTCATGAAGATTCGTGCGGGCGCCTGGGCGGGCGCGGCTTCCGGCCGCGCGCTGGACGGGTCGGCCCCGTCCTGCGCCGTTCCGGCGCCCGGGGCCGCGTCGTAAGCGGCAAACGGGGCCATGCGCGCCATCTGCGGCGTTTGGCCGCCGCTGCCGTCCGCCGCTTGCCCCCCATCCAAGGCCTCGTCCTGCGCGGATGCCTCCTGCTGCAACCGGGCCTCCGGCGCGCCGGGATAGGCGATGGGCAATCTGCCCGCCCGCCAGAGCGCCGTGCCGCCCAGCAGCAACACGAACGCGGCCGCCACACAGGTCACGCTCTGCCACACGTTCCTGACGCGCCTGCGCTTTTGCCGGAAAGCCTCGCTGCGTACGGCGTCTCGCCAGCCCCGCGCAAAATCCTCCGGCGCGGCTGGCTCGTCGTCCATATGCGAAAGCGTCCTGCGCATCTCCTCCATCGCGGAAAGCATCTGCGCGCACCCCGGGCACTGGGCCGCATGGTCCCGCATCGCCTTCTCCTCGATCGGGCTCAGTTCGCCGTCCGGCCAGCGGGTCAGAAGGGACAAAAATGTATCACAGTTCAATTTTTCGCCCCTCCTTTCCTTCCGCTCCTGCCGTTTTGCCCTTCAATCCTTTGAACGCGCGCGGGCGTAAAAAGTTCCGGGCTTTGCAGCAAAAATGTGCAGAGCTTTTCTCTCGCCCGATGAATACGCGATTTGACCGTTCCTACATTCACGCCCAGCGCCTGCGCAACGTCCTCATAGCGCTCGCCCTGGATATCGCGCAGGACGATCGCCGCGCGCAAATCCTCCGGCAGGCTCTGCAGCCCCTCTCGCACGCGTCGCTCGCGCGCATCCCGCATGAGCGCCTCCTCCGGCTCGTTGACCCCGCTGGTCGGCGCGAAGCCATCCTCCACCATCGCGTCGAGCGATTCCTGTGCGCGCACCTTGCGCTTCCTGAGCGCATCGAGACACGCGCTGGACGTCACTTTATATATCCAGGTGGAAAGGCTTGCGCTCTCCTGATAATCAGGCAACGCCCGCCAAATGCGCACCATCGCATCCTGCGCCGCGTCGCGCGCATCCTCCGCGTTGCCCATCATCCGCAGCGACAGCGCGTAAACGCGCCGTTCGTAGGGCGCGAGCAGTTGTTCGAAGGCATCCGGGTCTCCTCGCTGCGCCCGGCGGAGCCATTTGCTCTCTTCTAGCATGCCGTTCCTCCTATGAAGCTTCCGTCGTTTCGTATACAATAACGCTTCAAACGCGCCGCTTCTTCCCACCGGGCGATATTTGCACGCGCGGCTGGGGTATGCTATAATCGCTCTGTATCAGTATATCAGGAGGCCCTATGCAAAAACAACCCCGTACGCTGCGTTGCTTCTTTTTCGGCATCGCAGCCTGCGTCATTCCTTTTGCGGCGCTGCCGCCTCTGCTCACGCTTTTGCCTGAAGCGGCGCTCTACGCCGGCACATTCGGGCTCGTCTATCTATTATGCCCGGTTTTAAGCATTCTCGTACCCTATCGGATCGCCCGGCGCGCCATCGCGCCCATCGCGGCCTGGCCCTGGCCGCTCATCGGTTACCTGATCTTGCCGCTATACGGGGTCCGCCCGTCGTTTGCCGTGCTGTTCGCCTGCGCGCTGCTCGCGCTCGTATCGGGCGTATGTGGGGATGAGGTGCGTCAGAAAGACGAAAAAGGCACGCGCAGCCGCCGGGGCTCGAAGGGAGGAAGACCATGAAAGCGTCCTATTGGATCAAACGCCTGCTCACCCTCGTCTGCTGGTCATTTCTGGCAGCCGCATGCGCTTGCACGTTCTACCTCGTCGCGGTCATGGGCGAAGCGCCGGAGCTTGGGCGTGCCGCGCAGGGCGAAGCGCCCGTCGCCGTCCCGCTCCCCTCTGCGCGCCCGTTGGGCGGCGAGATCACCGTGCAAAACGCCTCCTCGTACTTTCCGGCGGATCTGCTTGCCCTCGGGGACCAGGCGCCCCTTTCCGCCGCGGCGGCGGATGTGCGCGTCGGCGGCGAAATCTGCCGCGTCGTCAGCCTCGAATACGCCCCGCAAGGAAATGCGCGCATTCGCTGCATCAGCGCCGCGCCCGCTTCCTATCTGCTCTCGCTTACGGACGCGGGCTTCGTGCCCGATACCGCGGCGGGCCTTCGCCTGCGCGGGCAAAGCGCTGTGCACCTCTCCGGCCCGGAGGGCGGCGCATTGGTCGCGCGCGAGGGGGACGCCGTCTACGTGCTGCTCGGGCCCGACGATCTAAACGCGCTATACGCCCTGGGCGAAGAAACAAACAGAAAAATATTGTAGAAAAGATGAAGCACAGGGTCTCGACATGTTATAATGGAAGGGTATAGGAGGAAAATAACATGCAAAAGAGCATTGCGTTTTGCAACGGCGCGTTTTTACCCATTGAGGAAGCCTCCATATCCATTATGGATCGGGGTTTTTACTTCGGCGACGGCGTGTACGACGTGGTCATGGCCTTCAACCACATCCCCTTTGCGCTGGACGACCATCTGGACCGCTTCGCGTACTCCGCGCGCGAGCTTGAGATCGATTGCCCCTATGACCGCGACGTGCTCGCCCGCCTCATTCAGGAGGGCATCTCGCAGGTGGAGGGCGACGAGCTGATCGTCTACTTTCAGCTCACGCGCGGCGCCGCGCCCCGCCGCCATGCGTTCCCGCCTTCGGGCACGCCCCCGACGTTTATGATGACCGTCCGCCCGCATCGCTTTGGCGAAAGGGATTGCGTTCAGGGCCTACGCTCTAAGCTGTTCGACGACATCCGCTGGGGCCGCTGCGACATCAAGACGCTCAACCTCATCCCCAACACGTTCTTCATGCAAAAAGCGTTGGAGCAGGGCTATGACGACGCGCTGTTCGCGCGCGAGGGCCTCGTCACCGAATGCGCCGCCTCCACCATGTATATCGTAAAGGACGGGGTCCTCCGCACCCATCCGCTTACGCACGCCATCCTGCCCGGCACGACCCGCAAGCATATTTTACAGCTCGCATCCCAGCTCGCCCTCTCCGTTGAGGAGCGCGCCTTTACCACGGAAGAGCTCTTCAGCGCGGACGAAGCCTTTTGCTCCGACGTCACCCATCGCCCCGCGCCCGTCGTCTCGGTCGACGATAGGCCGATCGCAGACGGGCGTCCCGGCCCCGTCACGCGCGCATTGCAGCGGGCGTACCATGCCCGCGTGGTCGCCGCCTGCGGCCCCACCTATTTTGACGCTTCCCTTTCTGAAAGCAAAGGAGTATAACGATGGATCAGGTTTATGTTCAGGCGGCGGTCGATGAGACCGTGCGCCTGCTTGAAATCGGAAGCCCTACGGGATACACGCAGGGCGTCGCCGACCACCTCATGGCTTCCCTATCCGCCCTGGGCTTTGCGCCAAAGCGCACGCGCAAGGGCTGCGTCGTCTGCACGCTGGGCGGCGAGGGCGCGCCGCTCACGTTGGCTGCGCACGTGGATACGCTAGGCCTCATGGTCCGCGCCGTCAAAAGCGACGGGCGCCTGCGCTTCACGCGCATCGGCGGTCCGTCCCTGCAGGCGGTAGAGACGGAAAACGTTACCGTCGTCACGCGCGAAGGCAAGCGCTACACGGGCGTCGTGCAGCTGCAAAACGCGTCCAAGCACGTCAACGGCGAGCTGGACGCGAAGGCCCGCAACGACGAGACGCTGGAAATCCTGCTCGACGAGCTCGTCTATACGAAGGAGGACGTCCGAAAGCTCGGCATCGACGCGGGCGATTACGTGCTGCTCGACCCGCGCGTGCGCGTAACGCCCTCCGGCTTCATCCGCAGCCGCTTTCTGGACGATAAGCTGAGCGCGGGCATGCTGCTCGCCCTCGCGCGGGCCGTCGCCGCGGGCGCTGTGCGCCCCGCGCGCAAGACCACGCTCTTTTTCTCCGTCTACGAAGAGGTAGGCCACGGCGCTTCCAGCGGCATCCCGGCGGATACGGAGGATCTGCTCGTCGTGGACATGGGCTGCGTGGGCGACGACCTGACGTGCAGGGAAACGCAGGCCTCCATCTGCGCAAAGGACAGCGCGGGCCCCTATGACTACGCGATGACTGGGGAATTGATCGCCCTGGCGAAGGAAAACGGCATCGATTACGCAGTGGACGTCTATCCCTTTTATTCCTCCGACGCCGCCACATCCCTGCAGGCCGGGCACGACATGCGCTTCGCCCTCATCGGCGCGGGCGTCTACGCCTCGCACGGTTACGAGCGCAGCCATATCAAGGGCGTGGAAAACACATTGCGGCTGATCGAGGCATACATTCAAAGGTAACGAGTCAAATGATAAACGGGGGGGACGCGGCATGGAACTCCGTCGCGGGGACGCTTTGGCCACGGTCCGGGCCTTCTTTGACGCCTATCTGGTACAGCGCGACCCGCAGCGGACAGCGGGCTTCTTGACGGAAAACGTACATTGGATCGGCACGGGCGGCCATGAAGTCGCCTGCGGCCGGGAGCACGCGCGCCGGTTGATCGAAGCGGAGATCGAACAATCCCCTTCGCCGTGCGCCCTATCGTTCAAGGACGAGGACGAGCAGCTCTCCCCCGCATGCGCGCTATGCCTTTGCACGCTCGGCGTTGAAGCCGGGGGTGCGCAGCTTTTCGTGCGCGTGACGGCGATGTGCGTCTGGGCGGAAGCGGGCTGCCGCATCGCCTCTATCCACGCCTCCCTGCCCTGCAGCGACCAGGCCGAAGGCGAGTTTTTCCCCGTTCAGATGCAGAGCGAGGCCTTCTCCGACTTTGAAACGCGGTTGGGCCGCAAGGCCGCCGACTTGCTTGGGCGCTCTATCCCCGGCGGCCTGGTCGGCATTTATCTGGAGGAAGGCTTCCCCCTCTATTACGTCAACGGGCAGATGCTCGGCTATCTGGGCTATACATTGGACGAATTCGTTCAGGCCACAGGCGACCTCTTCCTACACTGCGTCCATCCCGACGACCGCGCGCGGGTATGCGACTGGCTGCAAAAGGCCCCGGCTGGGGACGACGCCGGCGAAATCCGCTACCGCGTGCGCAAAAAGGACGGCGCCTATATCTGGGTGAGCGACGTTAGCAAGATCGGGACGGCGCAGGACGGGCGCGCCGTAGCCCTCGGCGTCATCCGCGACGTCTCGGGAGAGGTCCTCTTCGAGGAGCGGCTGCAGCGGGAAATGCGCGAGAAGGAGGAACAGGCGCGGCGCTACAACGAGCTCTTCCAATCCGTGTTGTGCGGCATTGCGCAGTACAAGCTCTGCCCCGACGGCCGGATGTACTTTCGCGACGCAAACCTGGAGGCCATCCGCATCTTCGGATACTCGCCCGCCGCCTTCTGGGCCAAAGAGGATTGGCGCTTGCAGGATGTTATCTATCCGCCGGATCGCGAGCGCATGATGCAGGAGTTATCCGGGCTTCAAAAGCTTGGCGACAGCTTGCCCTTCGATTATCAGCTGCAAAGGCGCAACGGCACCCCCCTTTGGATCATCGGCCGGGCGGAGCTCGTGCCCGATCCGCAGGGCGGCACGATGATCCAAAGCGTCTATATGGATATCGATCAGCGCCGCCGCGCCGAGACGAATTCGCGCCGTCTGGCCGGGCAGGTGCAGGAGGGGCGCGCGATGCTGCGGCTGGCCCTCGAGCACACGTCCGCTTATGAATTCTACTACGATCTGCAGCGCAAAGAGCTGCGCATCCCCTCCCGCGCCTGCGTGCATTTCGGATGCGGGGCGCGCTTCGTGGGCGCGGAGGAGGATTTTTGCAACGCCTACATCGCCCCGGATTGCCGCGAAGATTTCCTGGCCATGTTAGGTTGCCTACAGACGGGCGAAAAAACGGCCAGCTGCGTCTTCCAGTGCAGCCCCAGCGGCCTTTGGTGCCGGGCGACCCTCTCCGCCGTGCGCGACAGATCGGGCGAGTCGCTTTCGCTCGTGGGCATTATCGAGGACATCACCCGTGAAAAGGAGATGGAGCTGCTGCTCCACGCCGCCCGCTCGCACGATCCCCTTACCGGCGTCTATCTGCGTGAACCGGGTGTAAAATACATTCAAAATGCGCTCAAGCAGCGCCAGACGCACGAATCCATGGTGCTCATGCTGGTGGATATGGACGACTTTGACGCGCTCAACGCGCGCGAAGGCCGTGTGTTCGCCGACGCCATCCTACAGGATGTCGCGCAGGTGCTGCGCGAGGAGGGCGGCAAGGACGCAACCCTCGTGCGCATGGGCGGCGATGAATTTATGATCCTCATACCGGGCATCGGTCGGGCCGAGGCGACCGTCGTCGGCCCGCGCATCGCCTCGCGCGTGCGCACGCTCTATCCCGCCCCCGCCGAAGAGGCCCCCGTCATCTCGGCGAGCATCGGCATGTGCTCTACCCAGGTGACGGGCGAATACGCCGGGCTATACCGCTGCGCCGAGAGCGCGCTGCTCTTCGTCAAGGACCATGGGCGCGGCCGGGCCGTCTGCTATTTGGATTCCTCCAGCGAGATGGGCGCGTCGCTCACCCACATCTATCCCAGCGAGTACCTGTATAACGAGATCGACATGCGGCCCGCCCAGGACGACGGCAACATGCTCGACTTTGCGCTCGAGCTGCTCGGCAAAGCCAAGCGCTTGGATGACGCCGTCTTCCTGCTGCTCGCGCGCCTGGGCACGCGTTGCGGCTTTGACCGCGTATCGGTCACAGAGGTCGATCCCGAGTATCTACGCGTGCACGTGACCTATCAGTGGGCGCGCCGTAGCGAGGAACAGCAGACAGGCCAGACATTTTATATCACGCCGGAGACGTACGCCGAAATCTCCACCCTCTACGTGCACGACGGCGTCTGCATGGAATCCATCCGCGGCCGCAAACCGCTGGCCTCCTGCCTGAGCGCGGCCATCTGGGATCGGGGCACCTATGCGGGCGCGCTCTGCTTCGAGAGTAGCCAGGAGGGGTTTGCCTGGACGCCGGAGCATATCCGTCTCGTGCGCGAGCTCGCCCGGCTCATCGCCTCCTTCGTCATGAAAGCCCGCGCCGACGCGGTCAGCCAGGCGAAGTCCAACTTCCTCTCGCGCATGTCCCATGAAATACGCACGCCCATGAACGCGATCTCCGGCATGACCACCATCGCCAAGGCGGTCGTCAACGATCCGCAGCAGACCCTGAGGTGCTTGGAAAAAATCGAATCGGCCAACGCCTATCTGCTCTCGCTCATCGGCGACGTGCTCGACATGTCGCGCATCGAGAGCGGGAAGATGCAGCTGCAATGCGAAGAGGCGGATCTGGCCGCTCAACTCGCGGGTCTGCAATCGCTCCTGGGCGCGCAGGCGCAGGTCAAGGGCGTCTCCCTCTCGTTTAAAGACGCCTTTTCCCCGATCCCGCGCCTTTCGTTGGACGCGCTGCGGCTCAACCAGGTGCTCATCAACATCATCGGCAACGCGATCAAGTTTACGCCAGCCGGCGGCAGCGTCTCCGTGCGCGTAGCGCGCGAGCCCGCTGAGGACGGGCTCATTCACATTCGCTTCTCCATCCGGGATACGGGCATCGGCATCAGCAAGGACGCGCTGGGGCGCATCTTCAATACGTTCGAGCAGGGTCAGAAGGATACCGCCGCCCGTTACGGCGGCACCGGGCTCGGGCTTTCGATCTCCAGCCAGCTCGTGAAGATGATGGGCGGCGTGCTGCAGGTGCAAAGCGAGCCGGGCAAGGGCTCCGAGTTTTTCTTTACGCTCGCCTTTGTCCCGTGCGCTAAAAACGACGCCCCCGAGCTGCAGACCGATCCGGAGCCGGAGCGGCCCGTCTCGTTTGCGGGCAGGCGCCTGCTCGTCGCGGAGGACAACGACCTCAACAGGGAAATCGTGGTTACATTATTGTCGATGAACGGCTTTGCCGTCGACGAGGCGACGGACGGCGCGCAGGCGGTCGAGCGCTTTGAAAAGAGCGCGCCCGGCTATTATGACGCCGTGCTGATGGACATCCGCATGCCCGTCATGGACGGCCTGGAGGCCACGCGCCGCATCCGCACGCTGCATCATCCCGACGCGCAGCGCGTGCCCATCATCGCCATGACGGCCAACGCCTTTGACGAGGACAGCCGAAAATCCCTCGAATCCGGCATGAACGGGCACCTCACAAAGCCGCTTGAAGTCGACGCGGTGCTTAAGATGTTGCAAAAATGTATGATGTCTCGAACGTAACTCGCAGATCATTGACTGAAAAGTCTTCAAAAATGAACCGCGGCGAAACTGCCGCGGTTCATTTTATGACTCCGGCAAAGCATCCAGATTCAAATGCATCCTTTGAATGGCGAATAGACGAAGGAGGCGCACAGAGAAAACGATTGACGGTTGAAAACGGGCGTACTGAGCAAATTAATGATTTGAAAATAAAATCCGGGAATAGAGAAAGTCCTCGTAAATTTCCACTCGAACGGCAGCAACAGGCGAATCGAAAGCAAAACCGAACTGAGGGTCAACACGGAACCCCCTAAACGGCCTAATCGCGAGGGATTGCGAAACAGCAGCCATGTGGCCAGCAGCATCAGGCTGCATAAGACCGTATGCGTACACAATGTCGAGAGGGAGAAGGTCACCTATTCTTCCTCCTTCCGTTTCTCCTGGGCATAGGAGGCTTTCCTTTCCGCGATGATCGCCTCCAGCTCGGCGATCACGGCCTCTTTGTCCTCTTCGGCGTTGATGATATCGTCAATAATTTGATAGAGCGGAATGTTTTTGCGTAAACTCTTCAAATCCGAGAAAAATTCCTGAAACACGATATCTTTGGATTTTTCCGTGGGCCGGTAGCTGCGGCACAGCACGGTGCCGCTGTATACGATTTCGGCCACCTCGACAAAGCCCTTTTTGAGCAGCGCACGCAGAACGCCTT
>JAEYAR010000072.1 GCA_023404715.1 Bacillota bacterium
CTGCGCGTGCGCCGTGGCCTCCTCCCGCGTAGGGGCGATCGTCAAATCCATATAGTGCTGCGGTTCGCCGTTTCCCCAGCGCATGCTGAGGATGCGCAAGCCGTCCGTCGCCGCGGTGAAGTAATACGTCTCGCCTTGCTCGGTTTGGACGTACTTGCGGATCCTGCCTGCGTCCCGGCGGATCTCCGCGTACGCGGCGCCCGTAGCGCCGCCGTCTACGTTCGGCAGGATCTGCCGGATGCGCGCCTCCACCTCGCGTTCCGCGTCAAACGTCCTGCGGGGCGGCATCGCCTGCTCCGTGCCGAGCACCACGTCGTCCGGATAGCCGCCGTAGGCGTAGGTAAGGATCTTGCCGTCTTCGTCCAGCGCCAGCGTGTGCAGGGGGCTGTGCCCTTCGTACGAGAGCTCGAGCGTCCAGGGCGCGGGCCTGCCGTAGGGCGTCGTGTGGCGCCTTACGCCCGCGCCGCGCTGCGACGTGATCTGTTCGCCCTGCGCGTCGTACCAGCGGACCTGCCAGCCGCTCACCGGCTCCAGCCAATCCATCTCGCAGGCCTGCGAGGTCAGCCGCAGCCCCGCGATGGGCAAGCCCAGCGCGTCGAGCGTCTGCGGCGGCACCTCGCTGGGCGGCCAATCGACCGCGACGGGCGCGGGCGCTTCCATGCGCTCCAGCGCCAGCACCGCCGGGGGATTCAGACGGATGGACAGGCGATCATACTGCGGATGTATGTCGTTTCCGTACATCACCGCGACGCGCACGACCTCTTCATCCCCGTAGACCTGCACGTCCGCCTCCGCCGTCGCCGAAACAAAGGTGCTCTTATGGTCGCAATAATGCGCTTGGACAAAGCGCTCGGCTTCCCCTTCCGCCCACGCGCGCTCCTTCTCGGTCAACCTCCGCCGTGAGGGCGCATTCTCAAGCACGTCTAATCTCCAGTACTGCGAGATCCAGCGGCCGGACTGATGATAGGCCGCGTACCAGAGGTCGCGCGCGCCGCTCTCCGTCTCGCCGTACACGTCCGTGCGCAGGCCGTCCGAAATCTGCGCGTTCCCTTCCATCGGCGCGGCGATATCCGCCTGCGTCCACCCTGCCGCATCCGTGAGGAAAGCCCGCACCGCGTCGATCGTCTCCGCCTGCGTCAGCGGCACGACGTAAGCCGATACGTCCAGATAGGCCGGATCCATTATCTCGCGCTCCAGGCTCAGGATGCGCGGCGGCTCCATCTGCATGCGTATGCGCCAGGATTCCTGGGCGTCTCCGCGCTGGCGCCGCACCAGATATTTGCGTACGTGGCCGGCATCCGCGTGTACCTCGGCGTACTCGCTGCCCCGAAGCGGCGTCGCGCCCAGAACCCTGTACATCAGCGCTTCGCGCGCCTGCTCGCTCTCTCGGGTATAAAAACGCCCGTCGATTTGGGAAAGCTTGCGCTCGGCGTGGCTCTCGTCCGCGTCATACCAGTCCTCGCCGCTGCCCTCGACGAAAAGCCGCTCCGTGCGCTGCGCCGACTCCGGCGCAATGCCCGCATCGTAGCCCGCAATCGCCCCGTCCGCATCCAGCGCAAAGCGTATTTCAGCCCCCTGCGGGTCCGTCAGCTCGAGCGTCCACGGCGCCGCCGCACCTTGCGGGCGGCTCAGCCGCGTCCTCGCCTCGCCGCTCGCCTTTTGCCGGTCCAGCTCCCTGCGTCCGGCATCCAGCAACGCGACCTCCCACTCGCCCTGCGGCAGATTCCAGATCACGTCGCAAACCCCCGGTTCCAGCGTGACCCGCTCGACGGGCAGCTGCAGCGCGTCGATCACGTCCGCGTCGAGCGTAGCCGCTAGCACCTGCGCTTGCGGCTCGGCGGGCATATCCTCCTCCATGGGCCGCTCCACCTCTGCCGTCGCGAACGTCAGCGTGAGCATCGCCGCGCCCACCAGCGCGGCCGCTGCCAGCGCCGAACGGCGCACCGCGCGGCTCTGCACGATGCTGCGCACCCGCGCCTTCATGCGGCTGCCGTTCATCGACATGCCCGTCGCCAGCACGCCCAACGAGGGCGCGCCACGCCGCGCCGCCGCGCGCACGAGCATCTCCGCATACGCGATGCGCTCTATTTGCGAAAGCTTATCCGTCACCCGTTCGTCGCAGGCCATTTCCCCATCCAGGCGCGACAGGTGCGCGCCCAGCCACACCAGCGGATGAAACCAGAACAGCACGCAGCATGCGCTGCGGATCAGGCCCCACAGCCCGTCATACGCCTTGGCGTGGGACAGCTCGTGCAGCAGCGTCAGGCGCAGATCCTCCCCGCGCAGCGCCAGCGGCAGCGCGATGCGCGAACGCGCCACGCCCACGAGGCACGCGCCCGGCAGCGGATCGCAAAGCACGACCGGCAGGGGCTTCACCCCAAGCTGTGCGCACAGCGCGTCGTACTGAGCGCGCGCCAGCGGGTCGAACGCGCCCGCCTCCGCCCGCCGCACGCGGCGGCGAAAGCGCACGTTTACGACGAACATGTAGGCCGCGGTCATCGCCGCGCCGAGCAGATACGCCACGAAAATCGCCCGCGTCCACTGTAGCGCCCCCCACACCGGGACGGACAGCGGCGCCGGCGGCGGCACAGGCTCGCTCACGGGCTGACCGGCCGGCAAATTCGCCGTTTGCACATCCTGTACGCGCACAGGCTGCTGCGCTCCATCGCGTGACGGCTCGTTCGGCAGCTGTCCTGCGTATGCGGGCGCCGTGCCTGCATCCGTCTGCGCCAGGGCCTGCACCGGCTCTATCCGCGCCTCATACGCTGTTCGCATCGCCGGCACCGGATCCGTCTCCAGCAGCGGATTGGGCAGCGAAATGGGCAGCAGCAGCCTCGCCGCCACCAGCAGCCAAGCAAGATAGACCGCCCGGCTGCCCACCCGCGCGCGGCCAAACCTGCGCAGCAGCAGCAACAGCGGAACCAAGATCGCCGCGCCGACGCTCGCCTCCAACAAATGATTCAAGAATCCCGCGATATGCATCGTCTCTACCCCCGTCATCTCCTATTACGGCTGCGTGTCGACAAAGTGGCGTCTGCCACTTTGTCGAGTTTACGGGTGACTTTTTCCTCCGCAAACTACATTTTGCTGCGGAAAAATCCCCGCCCCGCCGGCAAAGCCGGCGGATACGATTACAGTCTTGCAGACGGCTTTTGGT
>JAEYAR010000105.1 GCA_023404715.1 Bacillota bacterium
GGCCGCGCCTGTCGCCCAGGCCGCGCCTGTCGCCCAGGCCGCGCCTGCCGCGCAGGCCGCGCCTGCCGCCCAGGCGGACCCCGCGCTTACCCTCGACGCGCTCAGCCCCGAGGAGCGCCGCGCCGTGCTCGACTTCGTGGATAAGATCGACGTGGAGGATAGCCGCGTCGTCCTCTCCTACGGCGCGGGCGCGCAGCAGCAGATCTCGACGTTCTCCGACAAGGTGCTCGAAAACGTGCGCACGAAGGATACGGGCGAGGTGGGCGACATGCTCGCCAAGCTGGTGGCCGAGATCAAGGGCTTTGACGTGCAGGAGGAGAAAAAGGGCGGCCTCTTCGGTTGGTTCAAAAACACGAGCTCCGGCGTCACCCAGCTCAAGGCGAAGTACGACAAGGTCGAGGTCAACGTGGACGTAATCGTCTCCGCGCTCAAGGGCCATCAGGAGCAATTGCTCAAGGACATCACCATGCTCGACGAGATGTACGCGCTCAACCAGCAGTACTTCCGCGAGCTGACGCTCTACATCGTGGCCGGCGAGGAGCGCCTCAAGAAGCTGCGCGAGGTCGAGCTGCCGCCGCTGCTCGCGCACGCGCGCGAGACGGGCGACGCCGCGGACGCGCAGCGCGCGAACGACTTCGCCGCGATGATCGACCGCTTTGAAAAGAAGCTGCACGACCTCAAGCTCTCGCGCATGGTCTCGATCCAGATGGGGCCGCAGGTGCGCCTGATGCAAAACAACGACACGATCCTCACCGAAAAGATCCAGTCCACCATCGTCAATACCATCCCGCTGTGGAAGAGCCAGATGGTCATCGCGCTGGGCATGGCCCACGCGGAGGGGGCGCTCAAGGCGCAGCAGGCGGTGACGGACGTCACAAACGACCTGCTCAAGAAGAACGCCGAGATGCTCAAGACCGGCACCATCGAGACCGCGAAGGCGGCGGAGCGCGGCATCATCGACATCGAGACCGTGCGCGCCGCGAATATCGCTCTGATCGATACGATCACCGAGGTGCAGCGCATCCAGACCGAGGGCGCCAACGCCCGCGCACAGGCGCAGCAGGAGCTCGGCCGCCTGGAGAAGGAGCTCAAGGAGAAGCTGCTGGAGACCCGCTGAGCGCGGTCTCCCCAACCCATATGGGATTGTCATCTGTGGGCGGCATCGCGCCGCCCGTTTTCTGTCGAAGGCTGTTTTACGCGCGGCCTGAGATTAAAATTTCATGAGACGGCAATAAAAGCCCCGTCTCGTGCGTCAATTTGATTGGAAATGATGCCACTACATAAGGGAGAGTAGATTTGATGAAAATCCATGCGCGGCGCGCTGGCGCGATGATCCTATGTGCGGCGCTGGCGCTGAGCCCGGCTGTGGTCGGCGCCGATTCGACGCCCAGCGAAGCGGCGACCGCTTCGCCCCAAGCGACGTCCTCCCCGACCCCGCCGCCCGCTTCCACGGATACCCCGGCGCCAACGGAATCGCCGGAACCCACCCCGACCCCGGCCCCTACGCAGACGCCGTCGCCCACGGCCACATCGGAGACGACCGCGACGCCGGAGCCGACGCGCACCCCGTTCCCCATGCCGTCGTTCGGCCCCTTTTCGACGGACGCGGTGCAGCCGGAGGTCGACAAGTGCGCGATGCACTTTGAGATTACCCGCGCGAAGGACGACGTGCGCGCGATTCAGGTCCTCTTCCTGCTCCTGCCGGACGGCACGATCGAGACGCCGGAGCAGCTGGCCGCCGCGGTAGCCGGGTTGCCGGAGGAGAGCTGGGCCGAGCAAAACCAGCTTCTGCCCGACGAAAAGGACGAAAAACACCGCTACGCCGTTTCGATCCCTTACGGCACGCGTTACGCGTTCGCCCTGCGTTTTACCTCGACCAAGGAGATCCTCGTAAGCGCAATCTACGAGCCCATCGTCGCGCCGGACGTCACGCCCACGCCGGACGGCTCCGCCACCCCGGACCCGAACGCCACGCCGGAGCCGGAAACCACGCCGGACCCCAGCGAATGGGACGAGTTTGAGGAGCCACCCGTTCCGCCTAGCGTGCCCTCTGCCGATCAGGCGCCGTACGTTAAGCCCAAGGACGACGACCTGGACGGCCTGTATTCCCGCACGGAATACCGGCTGGGTTTGGACCCGCAGCGCCGCGACAGCCTCGGCGACGGGTATTGGGACGGGCTTAGGCTCTATCTCGGCGAGGCGATCATCCCGGATGCCGCCTCCGAGCGGGCGACCGGCGCGACGCCCGCGCCCGCGCTGACCTCGACGCCCAAGGAGACGCCCGCGCCGGAGCTGAGCGCGACGCCGGATGTGACGCAAACGCCGGAGCCGACGCCGGAGCCGACCGCCTCCGCCGTGCTCGAGCAGGCGCCGGACGCGGCGATGCTGGGGCTCAGCGTCGAGGCGGGCCTGCTCTCCTCGCCGGTTAGCGATCCCGACCCGAAGCGCTTTGCCTCGGACTTTCAAAAGAAGTGGACGAGCGGGGGCACGGCCTTCATCGGGCACATCGACCACAAAAACCTGCGCATGACGCTGCTGAACAACCGGGCCGTCTTCGCCGGAAAGATCGGCTCGGGCGAGCAGCTCGTCATCGATAGCGCGATCTCCCTTTCCTCGATGGGCCTGGGCGGCAAGAACTATCATTCGCTGCGCGCCTTTGATGTGACGCGCGATGGGCGCATGGTCCTGCTCTACGACCGGGCGGAGCGGGAGGCGGCGCTTACGGACGACGCCCGCCTCATCGATCTGGTGGGCATGAAGGCCTACCGCGTGCTGGGCACGAAAAACGCGCTCAACATCGCGCTCAGCCCCGACGGGCGCTATATCGCGATCCAGACGAAGGAAAACCTGATTCGGTTGGATCTGTCGACGGGGGAACGCTTCGTGGAGGCGGACCCTGACCGGATGGAGCGCGTGGATATGCTATCCTTTACCGCGGAAAACCTGCTGATCACCCGCGTGACCTCTATGGGCTGTACGGCGCTCGCGCCCGACGGTACCTGGACGCTCGCGGCGGCGGACGGGATCTTCGTACGCAGCCGCGACGTAAACGGCATCACCGTGTACGACAAGGATCAGCAGCTGCTGGAAATCAATATGCAGGTGTACTACCAGACGACGGGCCTTTACATCAAGGGAGAAGATAAAAAGGCGGTGCGCAATTTCTCGCCGTCCTACTTTAGAAGAAGCTTGCTCAACAAAGAAATTGAAAACTAGAATACGGAAAAGATATGGGCTGTTTCAGTGTGCATGCGTTTTTTCGGTGCGTCTGAAGCAGCCCCTATTCGTCCTGTGGAGGTGTTTTGATGGATATCTTTCACGTGCTGCTTCTCTGCGCCGTCCTGGCGCTGTGCGGCGTCGCCATGTTTCTGATTTTCCGGCTGCGGCAAGTCAAGCGTCAACTGAACCTCATCGGCGACGCGTTCGCGGATATGAAGGAGGGGAACCGCTTTCGTCTCGTGGCGGCGGACGGTTCGGAGCAAAGCCGCAAGATCCTGAGCGACATCAACGACATCCTGCTCGACCACCGCGCACAGCTCCTGCGCAAGAAGCAGGCGGCCCGCACGCTGCGCATGGAGCGCAGCGATGTATGCGCCATCACGCGCTCGGTCGTCAGCGAGTGCCGCCCCCTGCTCGAGGGCGGAGGGCTGCTGCTCGAGTCGGAGATTCCCGATCGTCCGCTCTTCGCGGTGCTGGACCAGGCGGCCTACGCGCAGGCGCTCAAAAACCTGCTGCAGGATGTGATCGTGCGCGGGGGCGCGAAGGAGGTGTGCGTACGGGTGCACAAGGACGGAGACCAGGCGGCCGTCAGCGTGCTCGACGACGGCAAAAGCATCCCGGCGGAGGAGCTGACCTGCCTTTTCGACGAGGCGGAGTCCGGGCAAAACCTCCTGCCGGACGTCCAGGCGCTCGTCACGCAGCAGCGGGGCAGGATAAAGGCCCAGAGCGCGCCCGGCGCCGGCACATGCTTTACGATGACATATCCGATGGGCGCGTAAAGATGCCTCCGGCGGGGAAACGCGCTCCGCTGGGGCCAAAGGGGACAGGGGGGATTCCGATTTCCTTTCTCGCCCCGCCTTGCTACGCAACGCGGGGTACGCGTCGGCGAATTTTCAATTCGCACGCCGCTCGTTCGCTTTGCGCCCCTTCGACCTTCGTCCCCTCTGGACTCCCCTGTAACCCCTTGAAGCGGCCACTCTCGGGGGCTTCCAGATCCTCAATTCGCCGTTGTCGCCCTTCGCCCCGCGCCCGTAGCGCGCGGGGTACGCGTCGGCGATTTTCCAAATCGCGCGTCGCTAGTCGGCCGTTCGGCCTCCCTTATCGCTTCGCGGCGCTCTGCGGCTCAT
>JAEYAR010000144.1 GCA_023404715.1 Bacillota bacterium
CGGCTATACCGCCTCATCCGGCTGCACGTATTTCCGGCCTGGTACGTGATCAGGCACCTTTACAACAAGCGGCAAAAGGAGGAGAAAATCGGATGCGAGTGATCATGTACAACCACGGCGGATGCCAAAACCACGGGTGCGAGGCGATCGTCCGCTCGACCGCGTCGCTGCTGCATGAACGTGAGCCAAACGCGCAGGTATCGCTCTGCTCGCTGGAGCCGGAGGGTGACCGCGCGATGAACCTGCCGGGAATCGAGCGCGTGCTTGAGCACGGCGTGAAGCCTATGAGCTGGGACCGGGCGGTCAACGCGGTGCGCTCGCGCATGGGCGCGCCGCGGCTGGAGCAGATTGCCCGCAACAACATGCCCTTCCTGCGCGCGGCGCGCAAGGCGGATCTTTGCCTTTCCGTCGGCGGGGATACGTACTGCTACGGCCGCCCGGAGCTGCTGCTCGCGGTGAACGCGCGCCTCAAGGCGCAGGGAACGCCCATCGTCCTGTGGGGCTGCTCGGTCGAGCCGGAACTGCTCAGCGGCGAGCTGCTTGAGGATTTTAGGCGGTATGACCTGATCGTCTGCCGCGAATCCATCACCTACGAGGCGATGAAGGCGGCCGGCCTGCCGGCGGTGCTGGGCGTCGACCCGGCGTTTTTCCTGCCGAAGGAAGAATTGCCGCTGCCCGAGGAATGGAAGGAGGGCGATACGATCGGCATCAACGTGGGCCCGCTAATCCAAAAGCGCGTGGCGAATCCGTACGCGGTGCTCGACTCCATCCGCGCGCTGATGTACAAGATAAGGGCTGAGACGGACAGCGCCATATGCCTCATCCCGCACGTGACCTGGCCGCACGATAACGATATTGAGTCGCTCAGGCGTATCAATAGCGCTTTCTGGAATGAGCCGCGCGTCTTCCTACTGCGGGGACAACTGAACGCCTGCCAGATCAAGGGCTATATCGCCCGGCTGCGGCTGTTTATCGGCGCGCGCACGCATGCGACGATCGCCGCGTATTCAAGCGCGGTGCCGACGCTTGCCATCGGCTATTCGGTCAAGTCGCGGGGCATCGCGCGCGACCTGTACGGCACGGAGGTGGGACACCTCTTGCCTGTGCAGGAGCTCAGGGAACCATGGCCGCTCCTTTCCGCCTATGACGCGCTGGAGGCGGGCGCCGCGCAGGAGCGCGTGACCCTTGAAAAGAGAATCCCGGCATATACCGCCTGCCGGGATGAGATGATGACCGCGCTGCTGCAGACGGCGAAAGGTCCCGCGAAGTGATCGGGGAGATAGACGAATGAACGACAACCGACAATACCGCTTGGGGGCGGCGCTTTCCTATGCGATGATCGCCTTGAGTATCGCCAGCAGCCTCTTCTTTACGCCCTATATGATGGAGGTGCTCGGTCGCGGACAGGCGGGCCTGTATTCGCTGATCGGCAATTTCGTCGCCTACATCAGCGTGATGGACTTCGGCCTGGGTAACGCGATCATCAGGTACGTGGCGAAGTACCGCGCCGAGGGCAAGCGGCGCAAGATGGAGAGCTTCCTGGGCATGGCGATGTCGCTGTATCTGGCGATCGGCGTGCTGGTGCTGATCGCGGGCGGCGTATGCTACGCGTTCCTGCCGAGCATCTTCCCCAACTTTACACCCGAAGATCTGGCGCTGGCGCGGCCCATGTTTCTCCTGCTCGTGTTAAACGCGACGCTTTCGCTGGTAATGAACGTCTTCCCGGGGGTGCTGTCGGGGTTTGAGCGCTTCGTCTTCATGCGCTCGCTCTCCATCGCGCGCATCGTGCTGCGCATCGTCATCCTGGCGGTGATGCTCGCCCTGGGCACGAACGTGCTGCAGGTGGTGATTCTGGATACGTCGCTCAACGTCGTGTTCACGCTCGTACAGTTCGGCTACGCATTTTGGAAGCTCAAGGTGCGGATTCGGTTTTTCGACTTTGATAGGCCGCTGCTGCGCGAGATCACGACCTACTCCGCGTTCATCTTTCTCAACATGCTGATGGAGCAGATGTATTGGAAGGTGGATTCCACGATCATCGGCATCCTCTATACGACCACGACGGTGACGATTTCAACGATCGGCACGATGATCGCCGAATACTTCATGCAGTTTTCGAGCTCCCTCTCCGGCCTGTTTTTGCCCAAGGCGACGCAAATGGTGGTGCGCGGGGCGACGACGGAGGAGCTGACCGACATGATGGTGCGCATCGGACGCATTCAGCTGATGATCATCGGCCTGCTCGTCGTGGGCTTTGTATCGGTCGGCCATCAGTTCCTCACCTGCTGGGTCGGGGATTCGATGGGCGCGGACGTAAACCAATCCTACGCCATCGCGACGATGCTGATCCTGGCGCTCATGGTTCCCTTGTTTCAAAATACGGGCATCTCCATCGTGCAGGCGATGAACCGCCACGCGTTCCGCTCGGTCGTGCTGGTGGTTGTGGCGGCGCTGAACGTGGCCGTCTCTATCGGGCTGGCCCGGCGTTACGGCCCGGTCGGCGCGGCCGTGGGCACGGTGCTCTCGCTGCTCATCGGCAATGTCGGCATCATCAACTGGTATTATTACAAGATGATCGGCCTGAACATCCCCCGCTTTTTTAAGGAGACGCTGCGCGGCATTTTGCCGGCGCTCCTGCTGGCCGGGTGCATCGGCGCGCTGACGTTTCTCATGCCGATCGCCGGGTGGGGTACGCTGCTTATGCGCATCGCCGTCATCTGCGCCGGGTATGCGCCGCTGATGTACGCCATTGGCCTCAACGCACAGGAGAAGGAGACCGTCAAAAATCTGCTGAGGAGGAAGCGCGCGTGAGAAATGCTGTGCTCAAGGAGAAAAGCCGTTGCTGCGGTTGCTTTGCCTGCGCGGCGGTCTGCCCGCACAATGCGATCGCAATGCGGCCGGACGCGGAAGGGTTCCTCTATCCGGCGATCGATCCGGGGCTGTGCGTCGATTGCGGGCTGTGCGAGCGCAGATGCCCGGCGATACAGGCCGCGCCGCGCGGGGAGAGCACGGCCTATGCGGCGCGGATTCGCGCGGACGGCGTACGCGAGGAGAGCTCCTCCGGCGGCCTCTTCACCGCGCTGGCGCGGGCGGTGCTCGCCCGCGGCGGGGTGGTATTCGGCGCGGCGATGGACGCGGAGTTTCACGTCAGCCATGTCGGAGTGATGGAGGAGACGGCGCTCGGCGCGCTGCGCGGATCCAAATACGTGCAAAGCGACGTGGACGACGCCTATCATCAAACGGCGCTCTTGTTAGACGCGGGCCTGCCGGTCTTTTTTACGGGCACGCCCTGCCAGGTGGCGGGGCTGTATGCGTCGCTCGGCGGGGACCGGGAGAATCTGCTGACCGCCGACATCGTCTGCCACGGCGCGCCCTCTCCCGCGGTGTTTGACGGCTATCTGAAGATGCTGGAGGGGGAGCGGGGCGCGAAGCTGACGCGGTATGTCTTTCGCGATAAGCGCAACGGCTGGAAGGATTTTTCGGTCGTCGCGACGTTTGCGGACGGCGCGCAGTACGCGGCCGGCCAGCGGGAGGACATCTTCATGCGCGGCTTCCTGGGCGACCTGTTTCTGCGCCCCTCCTGCCATAGCTGCCCGTACGTGGGCGAGCGCAGGCCAGGCGATATCACGCTGGGCGACATGTGGGGCGCGCAGGAGATCGTGCCCGACATGGACGACGACCGCGGGCTTTCGCTCGTCTTTACAAACAGCGAAAAGGGCGCCCGGGCGTTTGCTAAAATACGAGACGAGATCGACTTTCGTAAGACCGACCCCAAGCGCAACATCCCGTTCTGTCCGCCGCTCGTACGTTCCTACAAGCCGCACCGCAACCGGGCGAAGTTCTTTAAACAATTTCAAAAAGAGGGGTTCAGTCGCGCACGGGTGGACCGATTGCTCGCGCCGCCCGGCAAGGCGGAGAAGCTGGCAAGGCGCATCATGCATCTGCCGTCGGGCGCATTGCGCAGGCTGAAGGAAACGATCGATAAGTCATGATACGTATTTTGATCGCCATTTTCTGCGCGGCGGTGTCCGCCGCGCTGTTTTTCAGGTTCAATTGGCTTTTGCCCTGCGTCGTGGCGGCGCTGATCGCCGGCGCGCTCGCGCTCACCTGGCCGCGCCGCGTGCGCATCACCGCGCGCGACGATGTGGAGCGGCTGCTACGCCGTTACGGCAGGCAGCCGACGGACTTTGAGCGCTATGTCGCGGAGATCTACCGCCGCCGTGGTTACCGCGTGCATGTGACGCAGCGCACGGGCGACTGCGGCCGCGACATCGAGATGCGGCGAGGCGGGAAGCTTTACGTCGTTGAGGTCAAGCTCTACAAACCGGATCTGCACGTGGGTCGGGAGAAGATCCAAAAGCTGCAAGGCGCGATGATCGACGCGCAGGCGCACGGCGCGTTCTTCGTCACGACCAGCCGTTTTACGCGCACAGCCGTCGATTACGCCGAGCGCAACGGCATCGAGCTCGTCGACGGCGATGCATTGGAACAGATGATTCAGGAGGTCATAGGAGGGTAAAGCGATGGACAAACAGACGATCCGCACGCGGATCCGGCAGGGCAGGGAATTCATGAAGATGCCCCCGGACGACGACTTTGAATCCGACCAGCAAAAACGGCTGCCTCAACCGCCGCTCGCCAAGGCGGCGATGGGCGGGGAGCAAACGCGCCTGCCGCGCACGTTTGGGGACCTGGAGCGAGAGGAGGATCTCCTGCGCCTTATCGGCGGACGGGAGAGCCATCGCGTCTACACGCAGGAGCCGCTCACGCTCCTGCAGCTCTCCTTCCTGCTCTGGGCGCAGCAGGGCGTTAAGAGCATCCGCGGCAACAACTATGCGACGCTGCGCACGGTGCCCTGCGGCGGCGCGCGCCATGAATTTGAGTGTTACCTGGCCGTGCGCCGCGTAGATGGGCTTTCCGCAGGTCTTTATCATTACCTGCCCATGGAGCACGCAGTGGAATATCTGGGCCCGATCCCGGCGGACGAGGAGGAGACGCTGACGAAATCCCTTTGCGGTCAGCGCTGGGGCGCGAAGGCGTCCGTGGTCTTTTATTACAGCATGGTGGCCTACCGCGCGGAGTGGCGCTACGGCATCCATGCGCACCGCGTTGCGCTGATCGACGCAGGGCACATCACCCAGGCTCTGTACACCGCCGCCACGGCGCTTGGGTTGGGCACATGCGCGATCGCGGCGGTAGAAACGCCGTATGTAAACCGGATGTTCGGATTGGATGGCGAGGAGGAGTTCGTCTTCTACGCAGCGACGGCGGGGTGCATTTCAGAAGCGGATCGCAGGGCGGAGCTTGACTTTTACGCGTTCTTGCGGGACGAGGGATGAGAACGCGGCTTGGGGGGATGGGCGATGGACTATGAGGGCATCACGCAGGCCTATTTTGCGCGGTGGTTAGGGGCGAGCGTCGCGGATCTTCGATGCGGCGAATATTTGGCCGTATATAACGAGGAGCGCAACAGTCCCCCTTCCGGGTACAGCCGTCCGTTCGACATCTATATGTTTCACCAGAGAGATCGAGCAATCGTCTCCTTTGGCGATAAGGCCTTGAGCAACATCGAGCCCTTTATAAAGAATCTGCCTCTTGCGGTTCAAAATGGGGAGTTGGAGGCCCTGTTTCAGAGATTTTACGGTGCAAGCCCAAATAAAGGAACCAAGTTTATCTTTCGGGGCGAGCGGCGGACGTCAGTACAAGCACGGGCTTTGGTGCTTGACGATTTTGAGATGCTGTTCGCCTTTTGGCGGGAGAAGTGCCGGACATTTGGCATGAATGCAGAAGATCGAGCGTGGCTGCACTCGTATTTTTCTGAGCATGCGGAGCGGGGATATTTCTGCGCGGTCTTGGACGAAGGGAAAATTGTAAGCTGCACGGATGCGCCGGATATGCCATACATGGCAGACCGCGTGCAAGAGATCGGCATCCATACGCTGTCGAGATATCGAGGTAAGGGATATGCTACTGAAGCCTGTACAGCGGCGATACGTCATATCGTACAGTCCGGCAAATGCCCGCAATGGTCGGCTGGAGCCGCAAATACGGCATCGCACGCTCTAGCGATGGCATGCGGATTTGAGCGCTATGCCGAAACGTATTCGCTGACATTATCAATGTGCCTAGAGAAGAAGGGAAAGAATAGATGAGAAGAGGGCTATGTATCTGCGCGTCAAACGTGTTGCATTCGGGCAAAGCGGGGACGTCTTACAAGCTATGTGAAATCACCGTGCGGGCGCTCTGGGACGCAGGGATTCAGGCGGATATCATAGACCTGCGCGACGCTGCATTGAAGCCTTGCATCGGCTGCGGGCGATGCTATGCGCGCCATAGATGCCCGGAGGATCCGGATTGGAACCGCCTATACGAACAGATCATCCAGGCGGACGTCCTCTTCATCGTATCGCCGCATTATGCGCCGATTCCGGCGAAGCTATGCATGCTCCTAGAAAAGATGGAACAAGCGACGTTCCTTCATTGGCATCAAGACGCCGCCTATCGCTCCGAGGTCTACGGCATTCCGACGGGCATCATCTCGCACGGCGGCGGCGAGGCGTGGGCGCTTGAAAGTTACAAGCAGATGGTTAACGACACGATTGCCAACGCATTGGATACGATACAGCTGCGGCTGGTGGGGTATGACGAAGAGTGGGATACGGGCATTTCGCTGCCCGTGGCGGCGGCCCAGAACTCGCCGGATGGCTGTTTCCCGCAGCAGCGTTACGACAGGGATGCCTTGACAAAGCGAATACGGACTTATGTCGACAGGGTAACGAAAGAGATCAGACCATAAGATCGATTGAAACGGATAAAAGGTGGTGAATTCATGACAAACAGCGCATACCGCATTCGCATGATGCGCCCGGAGGAGTACCCGCTGCTGGAGAATTTTTTATACGAGGCCCTCTTTCAAAGGGATCCGGCGAATCGTATGCCCAGATCGGTCGTACACGAACCGGCGCTATGGGTGTATGTAGACGGCTTCGGGCAGCGCCCGGACGACCATTGCCTGTGCGCGCAGGTGGGGAAGGCGGTGGTCGGGGCCGTCTGGGCGCGCAATATCGCGGGATACGGCAGCGTGGACGACGAGACGCCGGAGTTTGCGATCTCCGTCCTGCCGACGTATCGCGGGCAGGGGATCGGAACGGCGCTGATGCAAGGTATGCTCGCCCACTTGAAGGCGGCGGGCTATCAGAAGGCATCGCTCGCGGTGCAAAAGGACAACTATGCGCTTGCGATGTATCGCGCCGTCGGTTTTCGCACGGTCGGCGAAAACGACGAGGAGTACATTATGGTGCACGATTTAAAATCGATCGAAGCGTAAAAAGCGCCCGGCAGGCGAGCGGTGAGCTCAGCTGCCGGGCGCTTTATGGATTATCAGCCAGCAACATTTGAAGAAAGCTCCATCGAAGGATCCCGTATGTCACACGACGCCCATCGTGCGCAGGATAAAGATGCCGGCGGTCATCGTGAGCATGGAGAGCAGCACGGAGACCACGATGATGCCCGAGGCGAGGTCCGCGTCGCCGCCCATCTTCTTGGTGACGATGTAGACGTTGGCGGCGGAGGGCACGCCGAAGAGGATGAAGAGCACGAGCAACTGCTCGTTTGAAAGGCCCAGCAATAGGCCGACGGCGACCATGACCACCGGCTGTAATAAGAGCTTGAGCGAGCAGGCGCCGAGGATAGGCTTTATGTCGTGCGCGATCTCAGAAAATTGGATGCTGGCCCCGATGACGAGCAGGGCGAGCGGGGTGCAAAGGCCGCCGAGATAGCCGAGCGACTTGGTAATCGCGAAGGGGAGCTCTACGCGGAGTAGCGCAAAGGGCAGGCCGCAGACGATGCCCAGGATCATGGGGTTCTTGATGATCTGCATTAGGATGTTGCGCACGTCGATTTTTTTGCCCGTGCGGCCTGTAACGGTAAGCAATATGACGGCATATACGTTGTAGAGCGGTAGCACGAAGGCACTCGCGAGCGTAGCGGAGAGGGGGATGACGCTCGTGCCCAGGATGTTTTGCATCAGGGCAAAGCCGATGTACACGTAATTGCCGCGAAACGCGCCGTGTGCGAACGCGCCGACCTTCTCCGGATGCTTTTTGAGCAGCAACGCGCCGACAGCCCACGAGAGCAGGAAGAACGCCGTCGTGCCCAGCATGCAGACGAAGATAAAGACGGGGCTGAACTGTGAAAAATCGCTCGTCGCCGTGTCGTAAAACAGCTTGGCGGGCAGGGCGACGTTGAAGACGAGCGTGCTAGCGCTGGAGAAAAAGCCCTCGTCCAGCATGCCGGAGCGCTTGACGAGCCAGCCGAGCGCGAGCAGGATGAAGATCGGCAGCGAGACGTTCAGGCTGAACAAGAAATTTTGCAGCAAGGGTTGGCCTTCTTTCTTCGATATTTAATGGCGGTGCAGGCCGGCGTAGAGCTTGAGGAACAGGCGACGGCTAAACAGCAGCAGCATGCCCTGGCGGCGCACCGACTTGTCTCCGCTTTTTAGCGCGTACTCGCCGAGCGATGCGTAATGCAGGTTTAAAAAGGAGAGCGCCTGCGCCCGCACGTCGCCGGTAAGGCCGTAGGCCGGGATGTTCTTCGCTACGGAGAGCGCGATCTGCCCTATGCGGCGCCTGAGCATGCGCTGCCCGTCGGTCGGCGCAAGGCTGTCCGCGAGCGCGTCCAGCCGTTCGCAGATGGCAAAATAGCTTTCACACCAGGCGGCATCCCTGGCAAACGAGCGCATGATGCTGCCGCGCCGCTGGCGGTAGCGCACGAGCAGCAGGTCGCTCATCGCCGCGCGATGGCAACGCAGCAGCGCCGGCGTCTGGAAGAGCTCGTCCTCAAAGAGCAGGCCTTCGGGCATGCGCAGGCCCTGCGCGAGCAGGTAACTGCGCCGGTAAAGGCACTGCCAGACCATGGGCTCATAGACGTCCGCACGGCACTGGGCGGCGAAGAGCGCATCGCCCGCCATCGCATCTGTGCTGGGCGGCTGGGGGGCAGGCAACGCCTGGCCTGTCTCGTCGTCGAAGGATTCGAACCGCGCCTTGAGCACGTCCAGTTGCTCGCGCTGCATGCGCTCGGCGAGGGGGAGGAGGCTATCCGCCACGGGCAGGTCGTCGCTATCCAAAAAGAAGACGAGTTCGCCCTTCGCCGCATCGAGCCCCGTGTTGCGCGCGGCGGAGAGACCGCCGTTTTCAGCGCGCGTCAGAACGCGCATGGCGGGGTAGCGGCCGGCAAAGGCGTCCGCGATGGCGCGGCTTTGATCCTCTCCGCGATCGTCTACCAGCAGGATTTCGACCGTTTCTGACGGCAGGGCGGCGAGGCGCGTGAGACAATCGGCGATATAGCGCTCTACGCCGTAAAAGGGAACGATGATGGAAAGCAGCATGCGTCTCCTCCTATATGCCCAGAAAGCTGAGCTGTTTGCCTTCGGCGGGACGGGCGGCTGTCCTCGCGCGCTCGCGGCGAAGAGATGCGCCTGGCAGATCGTCGAGGAAGGGGGAGGGCGCGCCGTACGTCAGCAGGAGCAGCTCCTCTTTGGCGCGCGTCATGCCTACGTAGAAGAGCCTGCGCTCCTCGGCCTCGTTTGTCTCACGGCCGGGCATGCGCAGCGGCAGCACGGCGTCGTTCACTCCCGGCAAAAAGACGACGGGGAACTCGAGCCCCTTAGAGCCGTGGAGCGTCATGAGCTGCACGGCGTCGGGCGTATAGGCCTTCGCGCCGCAACGGGAGATGTCCGCCTCGCCGCCGAGGGAGAGCGTATCCAGCAGCGAAGAGAGGCTTTGATGTAGCGCGGCGATGCCGAGCAGGCGCTCCATCGCTAAGGAGGATGCGATGCCCTCCATCAGCATAAACGACTCGATCAGCTTATGCGGACGCTCCTTCGCAGCGCGCGGCGTAAAGCGCGAAAGCTTCTCCAAAAGCTGCGGCGCTGCGTTCGCCTGCAGCACGGGGTGCAGCGCAAGGCGCAGAAAGTGGACGCATGAAAGCACCTGCTCATCCTCGAGCGTGCCGTCGCGGCCGGTGACGACGTAGGGAATGCTCTCCTTTTTCAGGCACATCTCCAGCATCTCGGCCTGACGGTGCGTACGGTAGAGGACCGCGAAATCGCCAAAACCGCGGCCCGCGCCCCCGCGGGACTGCTCCTGCGCGTCCAGCATGTCGATGCCGCCGACCATGCGGCCGATTTCCTTGACGATGAACAGCGCCTGAGCAAACTCGTCCGCCGCGGTGAGCAATCGTACGCGCGCGCCCGAGGGCCTACGGGCGACGAGCGCGCGGGGCGTGCCGTCGCGCTCAACGACAGGCAGGGCGCTGCGCAAGATCTCGGGTGTTGAACGATAGTTCTCCTGCAGGCGGACGACATGCGCGTCGGGCTTCGCGGCAAGGAGGCGCTCAAAGCAGTGCGCGTCCGCCCCGCGGAAGCCGTAAATCGACTGATCCGGATCGCCGATGACGAAGAGGGACTCGCTCTCTTTTGACCAGGCCGCCACCAGCTCGTATTGCACGGGGTTGATATCCTGAAATTCATCGACCAGCAGATGGATAAAGGCGCGATGGCTGAAGGCTTCGTCTTGCGCCAGGGCTTGTGTCAGCAGATCGTCAAAATCGCGCAAGCCCTGCCGTGCGAGGCTCGCCTGATAGGCCGCGAGGGCTTCGTCTTCAAGGGTCGACGCCAGGCCGTTTTTGCGGCGAGAAATCTCTGAAAGCAGCTTGCGTGCCGTGGTCTTGAGGGCGAGGGCGTCCACGGTCTCCTGCGCGGCGGCGAGCGCCTGCGCCCCGTCCGCGAGGGAGATTTCTTCCTGAGAGAGCAGTCGCAGGCAGATGGCGTGGAACGTGCCGATCGTCATAGCGTGGGCCGCGCGCCGGCCCAAACGCTTTTCGAGGCGCGCTTGCATCTCGCGCGCCGCTTTATTGGTGAACGTCACCGCCGTAATGCGCTCGGGCTTTACGCCCAGATCCTCTATCAGATGCGCGATGCGGGAGACGAGCGTCTTCGTCTTGCCCGTGCCGGGCCCGGCGATGACCGCGACGACGCGCCGCGCGGCGGTGATGGCCTCCTGCTGGCGCTCGTTCGGCGTATCCGCAGGCGCTGGCGTTTCCGGCGCGGCGTGCGGCTTTACGGTGGGGCTGAGCGGCGCGGAGGCCTCTGTTTTATCAGAGCGCCTTCGCGTCTCCTCTGAGGGCAGGAAGCAGATTTGCCCGGACAGCGCCTCGATCTCGTCCGGCCGGAGCACCTGCACGCGGCCAAATTCGCCGTCATATCCTGGGGCCGCTTCGATCTGCCCCAGGCGCACGCGGCGGATGCCCTCCGCAACGCAGGGGCCGGCGGCACGCGCGATGTCCTCCAGGGGCGCCTCACGCAAAATAAAGAACTCGTCGCCCAGGGCGTGGGCCAACGCCTCGTAGCGCGCGGCCGTCTTTTTACTCACAGCCGACGCGCCGATAGAGGCGGCGACGACCTCGGGCAGGGGCACGAGGCGCTCGAAGGGGAGCGCGTCCGCCGGTCGATAGTTCTCCTGGCGATCTGCGAGCTGAAGGACGCGGTGCAAAACGCCGAACGTCAACCTTTTGCCGCAGACGGGGCACAGGCCGTTCGCTTCCTCTGCCTGTACTGGGGAGAGGCACTGGCCGCAATTGCGGTGCCCGTCGAAGTGATACTTCCCTTCCTCCGGAAAGAACTCCAACGTGCCGGCAAAGCCGCCCGGGCGCCCACGCGTGATCGCGCCGCGCAGGGCCGCATAGGAGAGATCGATATCGAGCAGATTGGCCTCGCGCCCCAGCTTGGCGGGCGAGTGCGCGTCGGAATTGGAGACGAGCGTGAATCGATCAAGCGCGGAGAGCCGCCAGTTCATCGACGGGTCGGAGGAAAGGCCGGTCTCTACGGCGCCGATGTATTTTGTCAGATCGCCAAAGCAGGCCTCGACGGTATCAAACCCGGAAAAAGCGCCAAAGAGCGAAAAATGCGGCGTCCAGATGTGCGCGGGGATGAAGATCGCCTCCGGGCAGACGTCCAGCGTAATCTCCAGCAGGTCGCGGCTGGAGAGCCCCAGAATCGGCCGTCCGTCCGAGTGCACGTTGCCGATCGCTTCCAGCTTGCGCGAGAGCGCGTCGGCCGCTTCAAGGCCCGGCAGAAGGATGACGTTGTGCACCTTGCGCGTGCGCCCGTCCTGCTTGTAGATCGAGCTGATTTCGGCGGAGAGGACGAATCGCGGACGCGTATCCGGCGCGCTGCCGGTCATGCGCAGATCCTCCCGCAGGGCATAAAGGCCCTCCTCCGCAGGCACGAGCTTTTCCTTGAGCTCCTGACGCCAGGCGGGATGGGTGAAATCGCCCGTCCCGAGCAGGCCGATGCCCTTGCGCCGCGCCCAAAGGTCGAGCTGCTCGGGCACGCAATCGCCGCTGGTCGCGCGCGAATATCTGGAGTGGATGTGCAAATCCGCGATGATCATATCGAAAACCATTCCTTTCGCCGGTTCCCGGCATGGAGAAGAGCCCTCAAGGGCGTTTATGTCTGTTCCATGATACCCCGTTTTTCGCGCGGATGCAAGGAAAAAACGCGTCTACCGGTCAGAAACCGCGGCGGAAACGGAAAAGGAGCTTGCGCGTGTATGTCGAATGTGCGATAATAGTTAGTATCTTTGGCCGTCTATAATGTGCCTTGAAGGGGGGGACGCGCGTGGTCAGCGTGGTCGTGATCGGCAAAGACGAGGGCGTGGGCATCACAAGCTGCCTGCAAAGCGTTCTGGCCGCGCTCACAGGCGCGGTTCCCTTTGAGATCCTTTACGTAGATTCGCACTCGCAGGACGATTCCCTCGCACGCGCCCGCGCGCTCGGCGCGCACTGCTTTTTACCGAGGGAGCGCCGGACGACCCCGGCGCTCGGGCGTTTCATCGGCGCGCGGGAGGCGCGGGGCGAGCAGGTGCTCTTCCTGGACGGGGATATGACGCTGGAGCCGGGCTTCGTCGAGGCGGCGCTCTCGGCCCTGGCGGAGGGATACAGGGGCGTATGCGGCATCCGGCGCGACGTCTACATGCGCGGCGGCGAGATCTGCGGGGAATGCGGCAATTACTTTGGCTGCCGCGAAAGGCGCGTTGCGCCGGAGTTTGGCGGGGCGGTG
Source organism: Bacillota bacterium (assembly GCA_023404715.1). GTDB lineage: Bacteria > Bacillota > Clostridia > Christensenellales > Aristaeellaceae > Beduinella. The sequence goes on from JAEYAR010000144.1 coordinate 13,118, forward strand.
CTGCTGGAGCGCGCGGCGCTGCTGGAGGCCGGCAGCTGGGCGCCCGCAGTCGAAACCTGCGAGGAGGCGGAGCTGTACGCGCGCCTTAAGCGCTGCGGCATGCAGGTCGTAGAGCTGCCCATCCCGATGATCACGCATACGGACCGCGTGCGCGATGCGCGCGGCTTGCTCGGGACGATTATTTCGCGGCGCCGCCTCGGGCAGGGGCAGGCGCTTTGGCACGCGATCACGCGGCGAAGCGCGCGTTTTTTATTGCAGGGGGATCTGACGACGCGCGCATGGGCGATCGAGGCGGTCGCGTTGGCGGTAGCCCTGGCGGCGGGGTTGGCTTTGGGCGGAATGAAAGGTTTTAGCGTCTTTGCGCTCCTTTTTACGCTATGCCAAGGCGCGCTGCTCGCGTATCTCAGGCGCAGGGGACGCGGGCGCTCTCTCGTATCGGCCTTGCTGCTCTTGTTTTACATGCCTGCGGGGATGCTCACATACCGCAGGCGCGATGAAAGCTATGCGCGATGGGGGGCGACGACTTGAACAGGCCGTATGTCAGCTTTGCCGTCGTCGCCCTCGATGCGAGAGAGCCCCTGGAGGATCTGCTTTCGGATTTGGCGGCGCAGGATTACCCGTCCGAGCGCATCGAGGCGCTGCTCGTCGACAGCGCATCGACAGACGGCACGCGCGCCCTAATGGAGGCCTTCGCACGCGAAGCGCCGATGCGCGTTCGGGTGCTCGACAATCCGAAGCGCTGGCTCGCGCCTGGCATCAACGTGGCGCTCGACGCGGCCCAGGGCGAGCTTTTCATTCGCCTGGACGCGCATGCTCGCATCCCCAGGGATTTTATTTCGAACAACGTATGCGCGATCGAGCGCGGGGAGGACATCGTCGGCGGGCATGTGGAGGGAAGCCCCCCGAAGACGCCCTGGCAGGCGGTGCTGACCGCGCTGGACGTCTCGCGCTTCGCGGGCGGGGCCGCTCCCTTTCGAAACGCGGGCAGGGCGCGGGATGTGGATACGCTCGCCTATGCGATGTACCGCCGGTCGGTTTACGACCGCGTGGGGCGCTATGACGAGCGATTACGGCGCACGGAGGACAACGAGATGCATTACCGCATGCGGCAGGCGGGCTATCGCTTCCGCTACTGCCCGCGTATCGTCTCCTATCATGCGGCGCGTGCGTCGCTCGGGGGACAGCTGCGCCAGAAGTGGGGAAACGGTCTGTGGATCGGGCGGACGATGGCCCTCTCCCCGCGCTGTTTTTCGCCGCGCCACTTTGTGCCGGCGCTATTCGTACTGGCGCTTTTCGCAGGCACGGCCATGGCGCTTTGCGGCCTGACCCCACCGCTGATTTTGTTGCTATGCGCATATGGCGCGGCGGACGTTTACTTTGCGCTGCGCGAGGCCGCGGCCGCGCCTGTCGGCCGGGCCCTTTGCCTGGCGGCGCTGCCCCTGCTATTTGCGTGCGTGCACGTCGTATACGGCGTGGGAACGCTGCTGGGGATGATGACGATGTATCAAATAGGGAGGACTCAAAATGGCGATTGAACGCGTTCGTGAATACTTAAAGCGCTTTGGCGTGGAGGACCGGATTCTTGAATTTGAGGTATCCAGCGCGACGGTCGCGCTCGCGGCGCAGGCGCTTGGCTGCGAAGAAGCGCGCATCGCAAAGACGCTGTCTTTTGTGCACGGAGAGGAATGCCTCCTGATCGTCGCCGCGGGCGACGCGAAGGTAGACAACGCGAAGTTCAAGGCGCAATTCGGGATGAAGGCCAAGATGCTGACGCCCGAGGACGCGCAGCGCCTCGTCGGCCATGCGGTCGGCGGCGTATGCCCCTTCGCGGTGAACGCGGGCGTGCCCGTCTATCTGGACGCGTCGCTGAAGCGCTTTGAGACGGTATTTCCGGCCTGCGGGAGCGCAAGCAGCGCGATCGAGATGACGCTCGCGGAGCTTGAGCAATTCTCCTGCGCGGCCGCATGGGTGGACGTATGCAAGGGATGGCAGACGGAATAAGACGATAGCCGCAAGCGTGATTGGACGGTGGAGGGAATTCAAATGAAAATTTCTAAAAAGGATGCGCTGATGTGGCTTGAATTCTTCGCGGCCTTGCCCGAGGACGAGGAGATCATGCCCCGCCAGCAGGAGATCGCTTACGCAGCCCTCGCGCAGATCGAGGCGGCGGTCGACGCGCGCAACGCGGCGCTCATGGGCGAAATACGCCATTTGAAGACGCTGGGAGGCAGAACCTTTTACGTGGGCAACGAGCGCAAATTCCCCATGGGCTGCCGCTCTTGCCTGTTCGGCACGGGGCTGAGCGCGATCCGCAAGACGAACAAGTGCAATCTCGCCTGCAAGTTCTGCTATGATTACGGCGAGCTGGAACGCATCCCCCCGATCGGCGAGGGTCTGTGGGAGATCGGCGGCACGAAGTTTTACGAGCGGGACATCGACCTGCTGCTCAGCATTCAGAAAAAGCCCACGGGCATCTCTTACGTCTATCTGGAGCCGTTCATGGAGATCGAAAAATACTACGGGATCATTCGCAAATTCAAAGCGGCCGAAATATACCAGCACCTTTACACGAACGGCGTGCTGGCAAAGGAGGAGACGCTACGCGCGCTGGGCGAGGCGGGCCTTGACGAGATACGCTTCAATCT
>JAEYAR010000007.1 GCA_023404715.1 Bacillota bacterium
GAGCTGGACGCCGCCGGCATGACGCTGACGCCCTCCGCACAGGGCGTTTTGCCCACGGCCAGGGAGATCAGCCACGGCATCCGCGCGCTATCGATGCTCGAGGCGTCGCTCTCCAGACGCCTGGGCGTAAAGCGCGTAGTCGTCGTGCCGGGCGATGCGGACGAGGACCCGTACGTCACCACGGAGGCCGGCATCGCCGCCGGGCAACGCCTGCGGGGCATGCTGCGCGACGGCGCCATCTTGGCGGTAACCGGCGGGACGACGATCGCCGAGGTCGCCAGGCATCTGCCCGTCTGCGCGCCGATCGACGTGCTCGTCATCCCCGCGCGCGGCGGCAATGGACGGGCTGTGGAGACGCAGGCGGGCACGCTGGCTGCGCTGATCGCCCAGCGACTGGGCGGCCACAACCGGCTGCTGCATACGCCCGACCGCGTGGATGAGCGCGCTTTGCAGGCCGTGCTCGAGCTGCCGGAGGTGCGCGAGGTGCTCGAACTGCTCCGCCGCACCGACGTGCTGCTGCACGGCGTAGGCCGGGCGGACGACATGGCCCATCATCGCCGCCTGTCGCCGCAGGAGACGCGCGAGATGCTCGCCAAGGGCGGCGTAGCCGAAGCTTACGGGTTCTTTTTTAACGCCCAGGGCGAGGCGGTCTATGCGGCCGCGAACATCGGCGTAAGCCTGGAATCGCTGGCGGACATCCGCACCATGATCGCTGTGGCAGCGGGTTCTAGCAAAGCGGCGGCGATTATCGCGGTGATGCGCAGCCACCCGCACGAGTTGCTCGTGACGGACGAGGGCGCTGCGAAGCGCATGCTCGCGCTTTTATGCGGCTGAAAGGGCGCTTCCCTAAAACAGGACAAGCTTTGAATGAAAAGATTGACAATCTTTTAACTGACTGGATGCAGGAAAAGGCTCGACAAGGTACCCTTTCGCATGCTAAAATGGAAGAAGAATGGACACAGGCGCATCGGCGTCTGCAACCATAATGTACCATCGTGCTGCGGCATGAAAAATGGAGGAGTGTTATCATGGCCAAGAAGACGATCGAAGACATTCAGGTATCCGGCAAGAAAGTGCTCGTCCGCTGTGACTTCAACGTCCCGCTGGACGCCAACAAAAACATCACCGATGAAAACCGCATCAAGGGCGCGCTGCCGACGATTCAGTATCTGATCGATCATGGCGCAAAGGTCATCCTCTGCTCTCACCTGGGCCGCCCCAAGGGGGAATTCAACATGAAGTACTCCCTGGCGCCGGTCGCGGCGCGCCTGAGCCAGCTGCTGGGCAAGGAAGTCAAGCTGGCCAAGGACGTCATCGGCGAAGACGCGCACCGGCTCGCCGGCGAGCTGGCGGACGGCGACGTGATGCTGCTGGAGAACGTCCGCTTCCATAAGGAAGAGGAAAAGAACGATCCGGAATTCTCCAAACAGCTGGCTTCTCTGGCCGATATGTACGTCAACGACGCGTTTGGCACCGCGCACCGTGCGCATGCCTCTACAGAGGGCGTGGCGCATCTGCTGCACCCGGCGGTCGCCGGCTTCCTGATCGGCAAAGAGCTTTCCTTCATGGGCAAGGCGCTGGAAAATCCGGATCGCCCCTTCGTCGCGATCCTCGGCGGCGCAAAGGTATCCGACAAGATCGGCGTCATCAACAATCTGCTCGACAAGGTCGATACCTTGATCATCGGCGGCGGCATGAGCTACACCTTCCAGAAGGCGCTGGGCGGCCAGATCGGCAAGTCCTTGCTGGAGGCCGACAAGGTCGATCTCGCCAAGGAACTGATGGAAAAGGCGAAGAAGAAGGGCGTCAAGCTCCTGCTGCCGGTCGATAACGAGGCGGGCGACGCCTTCTCCAACGACGCGATGCGCATCACTGTGCACTCTAAGGAGATTCCGGAGGGCTTTGAGGGCATGGATATCGGCCCGAAGACCCAGGTGATCTTCGCCAACGAGATCGCGAACGCGAAGACCGTCGTATGGAACGGCCCGATGGGCGTGTTCGAGTTTGAAAACTTCGCCACCGGCACGCGGGCGATCGCCAAGGCGATGGCCGAGTGCGACGGCGTGACCATCATCGGCGGCGGCGACAGCGCGGCAGCCGTGGAACAGATGGGATTTGCCAAGAAGGTATCCCACGTATCCACCGGCGGCGGCGCGAGCCTCGAATTCCTCGAGGGCAAGGCGCTTCCGGGCGTGGTCGCGCTGGACGACAAGTAAAACGGCCCCCAATCCCCGGATGGCGCCTCGTAGAAAGGGCCGTTCGGGGTTTGATATGGAACCGGACGGGTTATGATAAAAATAAGGGAGATGGACACACATGCGTAAGCCGATTATTGCGGGCAATTGGAAGATGAACAAGACGCCGTCCGAGGCGAAGGCGTTGGTCGAGGCGCTCATTCCCCTGGTGAAGGACGCGCAATGCGACGTGGTCGTCTGCACCCCGGCGGTCGATTTTGCGGCGGTCGGCGCGGCCATTCAGGGCACGAACGTGAAGCTGGGCGCGCAGAACATGCACTGGAAGGAATCCGGCGCGTACACGGGCGAGCTTTCCGCGGCCATGCTCAAGGAGGCCGGCTGTGAATACGTGGTTTTGGGCCATTCCGAGCGCCGCCAGTATTTTGGCGAGACGGACGAGACGGTCAACCTGCGTACGCGCGCGGCCGTCGCCGCGGGCCTGATCCCGATCGTCTGCGTGGGCGAGCGCAAGGAGCAGCGCGAAGCGGGCTACACCGATACGCTCGTAGCCTACCAAACGCTGACGGCGCTGACCGGGCTGACGGCGGAAGAGGTAAAGGACGTCGTCATCGCTTACGAGCCGGTGTGGGCCATCGGCACGGGCCTGACCGCGACGGACGAACAGGCGAACGAGACGATCGGCGTCATCCGCGAGGCGATTCGCAGCGCTTACGGGAATGCGGCGGACGCGGTGCGCATTCAATACGGCGGCAGCATGAACCCCAAGAACGCGCACGGGCTGATGCAGCAGCCTCAGATCGACGGCGGCCTCATCGGCGGCGCGTCGCTGAAGGCGGAGGATTTCGCAAAGGTCGTACACTTTGATTAAATTGAGCTCCCTATAACAAATTGGAGGAATACCATGGCAAAATCCATTTCCGCGCTCATCATCATGGACGGCTTCGGCATCAATCCGGACACGACCTATAATGCCATCACCAGGGCGGGCACGCCCGTGCTGGACGCGCTTTGCGCGAAGTACCCGCACACGCAGATCGGCGCCAGCGGCATGAACGTCGGCCTGCCGGACGGACAGATGGGCAACAGCGAGGTCGGCCACCTGAACATCGGCGCGGGCCGGATCGTGTATCAGGAGTTGACGCGCATCACCAAGGACATTCAGGACGGCGAGCTGTTCAAAAAACCCGAGCTCGTCCAGGCTATGGAGAATGCCAAGCAGCCCGGCCACGCGCTGCACCTAATGGGCCTCGTCTCCGACGGCGGCGTACACAGCCATAACACGCACCTGTACGCGCTCATTGAGATGGCAAAGCGCCTTGACGTAAAGAATGTGTACGTGCATTGCTTCCTGGATGGGCGCGACGTGCCCCCGTCCTCGGGCCTCGACTACGTGAAGGAGCTGGAGGCCCGCTGCGAAGAAATCGGCGCGGGTAAGATCGCGACGGTGATGGGTCGCTTCTACGCGATGGATCGCGACAACATCTGGGAGCGCGTCGAGCGCGCCTACGACGCGATGGTTTTGGGCGAGGGCCTGCAGGCGATCAGCGGCCATGAGGCGGTGGAAATCTCCTACGCCAAGGGCGAAACGGACGAATTTGTGCAGCCGACGGTCGTAACGGCGGACGGAAAGCCCGTCGGACGGATTCAAGAGGGCGACTCGGTGGTGTGTTTCAACTTTAGGCCCGACCGCGCGCGCCAGATTACCCGCGCCTTCATCCTGCCCGATTTTGCGGGCTTTACGCGCAAGGGCGGCTATAAGCCGGTGTACTACGTCTCCATGACGCAGTATGACGAGACGTTTACGAACATCGCCGTCGTCAACAAGCCGGTGCACCTGACGAACACGCTCGGCGAATACCTCTCCGGCCTGGGTCTCACGCAGCTGCGCATCGCCGAGACGCAGAAGTACGCCCATGTCACGTTCTTCTTCAACGGCGGCGTCGAAGAGGCGAACCCGGGCGAAGACCGCGTGCTGATCGACAGCCCGAAGATCGCCACATTCGACATGAAGCCGGAAATGAGCGCCGTCGAGGTGACCGACAAGGCGGTTGAACTCATCTTGGCAGGCAAGTACGACGTGATGATCCTCAACTTCGCCAACTGCGACATGGTCGGTCATACCGGCATCATGGAAGCGGCGGAGAAGGCGGTGCGCACGGTCGATGCCTGCGTAGGCCGCATCATCGAGGCGATTCAATCCGTCGGCGGGCGCGCGATCATCACCGCGGATCACGGCAACGCCGATCAGATGGTGGATCCGCAGACACATGAGCCCTTTACGGCGCATACGACGAATCCGGTGCCCGTGATCGTGGTAGACGACGCGCTCATCGGCAAGCCGCTGCTGGGCGGCGGCCGCCTGGCGGACCTGGCGCCGACGCTGCTGGATATGATGCACATCGCAAAGCCCGCCGAGATGACCGGCGAGAGCCTGATCGCTCGGTAAACGGACCCGGCAAGGCACTCAAAGAAGGAAGGTTTTACCCGACAAAAGGGAATCTTCCTTCTTTTGCTTTTAACGATACACGAGAGGAAGGGAGCGACGAAAATGGAACTGGAACGAATCGCCGAAAGCGTCAATACGTTGGGCGCTTTTCTGGGGATACGGGATGTGCCCGCACTGACGCAGGAGGCCTTATCGGCGCGCCTTGGGGTGCGGCAGGCCGACGTGATGGTCCTGTTTGGCGGGAGCATCCTGTGCGGCGGCGACGTGCTCGCCGGGGCGATGAAAAAGAACGTGGCGAAGCGCTACGTCATCGTCGGCGGCGAGGGACATACGACGCAGACGCTGCGGGAGAAGATGCACGGGGCGTTCCCCGCCATCGAGACGGCGGGCCTGCCGGAGGCGGAGGTGTTCGCAGCCTATTTACGCTGGCGGTACGCGCTCACGCCGGATTGGATAGAGTGCGCATCCACCAATTGCGGGAACAATATCACGAATTTGCTGGGGCTGCTGCAATCGAACGGCGTGTCTTATCGATCCGTGATCCTCTCACAGGATGCGACCATGCAGCGGCGCATGGAGGCTGGGCTTCGGAAGCACGCGGAGGATATCGAGATCGTCAACTTCGCGGTTTATCAGGCCGAGGTGAGCGTGCGGCTGGGCGAGCTCGCCTATGAAAAGGAAATCTTGGGCATGTGGGAGATGGATCGATATATCTCGCTGCTGATGGGCGAGATCCCGCGCCTTACGGACGACGCGCTGGGCTATGGGCCGCGGGGAAAGGGGTTCATCGCCCATGTGGATATTCCACAGCCTGTGCGGAAGGCCTTTACCACCTTGCAACAGGTTTATCAAGACGGCGCTCGAACGGCAAATCCCGCATACGCCACACAGAAATTGTGATAAAAAGGACGCATTCAGGGGCGATAAAGGTGATTTACAGGGATTCATGGTTGTGGTATAATCACACGGAATAAGAGGGGTAACCTTATCGGCGATCAAGCGCGAGCGCTAGAGGCTGTATCGAGTAAATGATAGGGAGGAAAATGTATGAAATGGGCACTGATCGGTTACGGCGGCATGGGCGGCTGGCATGTAGGTAAGGTCGCGACGATGCCGGAGTTTGACATTGCGGGCATTTGGGATATCGACCCTGCGCGCCGGGAGGCTGCACGGGAGGCGAAGCTGCACGTCTACAGCTCGCTGGAGGAGTTGCTCGCGGACGGCGAGGTAGAGCTGGTGACCGTCGCGATCCCCAACGATGCACACCTGCCGGTGGTGTGCGCCTGCCTGCGCGCGGGCAAGAACGTCATCTGCGAAAAGCCGGTGGCGCTCTCGAGCGACGAGGTACAGCAGATGATCGACGTCTCACGCGAGACGGGCAAGCTCTTTACCGTGCACCAGAACCGCAGGTGGGACGAAGACTATCTCACGGTGAAGCGCATTTTGCAGGAGAATACGCTGGGACGGGTGTTCCGCATCGAATCGCGCGTGCACGGCTCGCGCGGCGTACCGGGCGATTGGCGCAACCGCGCGCGTCAAGGCGGCGGCATGATTTTGGACTGGGGCGTACACCTGCTGGACCAGATTCTGCAGCTCGTGGACGAGCCGATCGTCTCGGTGCACTGCGAGGTGCAGCACGTGACGAACGACGAGGTCGACGACGGCTTTATCTCGCAGCTTACGTTCGGCAGCGGGCTCGTGGCGCATGTTGAGGTCGGCACCAGCCACTTCATCAGCCTGCCGCGCTGGTACGTGCTGGGCGAGAACGGTTCGTGCCAGATCGACGACTTTGCACTGAATGGCCGCATCGTCAAGGTGTCCGATTGGGAAAAACGCGACGCTGTGCCGGTCGTGACGGCGGCGGGGCTGACCAAGACGATGGCGCCCCGTACGGAGGACACGATCAAGACGTATCCGCTGCCCAAGGTCGAATCCGACGTGCGCGACTTTTACCGCAACGTCGCCGCCGCCGTGCAGGGCAAGGAAAAGCAGAAGATCACGCACGCGCAGGCGCTGCGCGTCATGAAGCTGATGGAGGCGCTGTTCCGCTCTGCGGAGAGCGACTGCGTCGTGCACACGCGGATCTGACGTGCGCGAAAATCCCCGTAGACAAAGCGCGCGTTTTATGCTATATAGGGAGGAGCAAAGGAGCGGATCGTCACATGCAAAAGCGCGCGGACGCCGTAAATAACGGCATCACGGACGGCGTCATTTGGAAACAATTGCTCATCTTTTTCTTCCCGATCATGCTGGGCACGTTTTTTCAGCAGCTCTACAATACCGCGGACGCGATCATTGTGGGCAAATTCGTAGGCAAAGAAGCGCTGGCCGCCGTCGGCGGGGCGACGGGCGCGATCACGAACCTCGTCGTCGGCTTCTTCGTTGGCCTCTCATCGGGCGCGACGGTCATCATCGCCCAGTTTTTCGGCGCGCGCCAGCGCGACGGCGTCAGCCGCGCGGTGCATACGGCGATGGCCCTGTCGCTGCTCTTCGGCGCGGTGCTGACGGTCGCGGGCATCGCCTTCGCGCCCGCCGTGCTGAGCGCCATGGGCACGCCGGCGGATATCCTGCCGCACGCCATCACGTATATCCGCGTGTATTTTGCGGGCGTGACGGCGGTGCTCATCTACAACATCGGTTCGGGCATCCTGCGCGCAGTGGGCGATTCAAAGCGGCCGCTCTACTTCCTCATCGTCTGCTGTGGCGTGAACATCGTGCTGGATATCGTGTTTGTGCTGGGCCTGGGCCTGGGCGTTTTCGGCGCGGCGCTGGCGACGATGATCAGCCAGGTCGTCAGCGCCGTGCTGGTGATCGTAACGCTGATGCGAACAGGCATGAGCTATCACTTTAGCTGGAAGAAGCTCGGCTTTGATCCCAAACTGCTCGGCGGGATTTTACAGATCGGCCTGCCGGCGGGCGTGCAATCGATGATGTACTCGATTTCCAACATCATCATTCAGGTATGCGTCAATGGCTTTGGCACGGACATGGTGGCTGCGTTTACGGCCTGCGGCAAGATCGACGGCATCGTATGGATGATCTACGGCGCGTTCGGCGTATCGATCACCACATTCGTCGGCCAGAACTTCGGCGCGAAGCGGTTGGACCGCATCCAAAAGAGCGTGCGCACCTGTATGGCGATGGCCGTAGGATCGACGGCTTTGCTGGGCGCGCTGTTGTTGGCCTTCGGGTGGCCGATTTACGGCATGTTCACCAGCGACGCCTACGTAGTAGAGCTGGGTATGCAAATTCTGAGCGTCGTCGCGCCGACGTATTGGACATACGCGGGCATCGAGATCCTTTCGGGCGCGGTGCGCGGCACGGGCGACAGCGTGCGCCCGATGGTCATGACCTGTCTGGGCGTGTGTGTGATGCGCGTCGTGTGGATTTGGGCGGTCGTCCCCCTGCGGTCGGATATGTTTACGGTCATGCTCTCTTATCCCATCTCCTGGGTGCTGACCTCGCTGCTCTTCATCGTTTACTACAAGCGGGGCGCATGGCTCAAGCGGCGCATGCGCGCGGCGGGGATGGAGGCATAAGCAAATAAACTGCCGCCTCCTTTCGGAGGCGGCATAAATCACCTTACTTTTTCAACAGCTCCAGCTTGCGCTTCTTTTGTTCGATGACGGCACTCGTCTCATCCGTGATCGAAATCAGCACTTTCCCTATATCTGCCTCCAGCGTGTCAAACCTGTGGTTCATGTCTGTGCGTAGCTGCTGCACGGCGTCTTCGGTGTGCTGTTGCCTTATGGAGAGTTCTTTGACCTCGGACTTGAGGTCGTTCATCTCGGACTTGAGGCCGCCGACTTCGGACTTGAGGCCGCCGACTTCGGACTTGAGACCGCCAACCTCGGACTTGAGGTCGTTCATCTCGGACTTGAGATCGCCGACTTCGGACTTGAGGTCGTTCATCTCGGACTTGAGATCGCCGACCTCGGACTTGAGGTCGTTCATCTCGGACTTGAGGCCGCCGACTTCGGACTTGAGATCGCCGACCTCGGACTTGAGGTCCGTGATTTCGGTTTTGATGCCTGTGATCTCGGATAAAATAGTCTGTAATATCTCTTTCTCTTCCATCGGAGTAGCCTCCTTTAGTTGCTGCCCCTATAATAACATGGCTATGACGGGTTTACAAGATACAATTTGTTTGTATGTGGCCTCGGTTTTGCTTTTTTAGCCCCTTGACTTTTAGGGGCGGTTATTATATAATGCCCTCATACTACGCGAGGACGGGAAGAAGTAACCGGGCGGCTGGCCTTAAGAGAGCTTTCGGTTGGTGGAAGAAAGCGGCGGCGACCGGCGAATACATCCCCGAGCGCGGACCTGAAAGATAGCGAGTAGGGTTCCGGCGGCGCGCCGCTTACAGCGCAGGCCCGTGTTGGCGGGCCGTGAGGGCTCCTTTCACAAGAAGGCGCCGAACGGAAGTGGTACAGCGGTTACACGCCTTCCGGTACGCAATAGCGTGCCGGAAGGCGTTTTGTATTTCCGGTAAACTCAGAAGGGAAGTCATAGTATGGCATCAATTGAAACCGTGCAGTTTGCGGAGCGCTTTAACGGTATCACGGGCAGCGCCATCCGCGAGATTCTCAAGTACATGACCCGCCCGAACATGATCTCCTTTGGCGGCGGCAACCCGGCGGCCTCCGCATTGGAGGAGGACGTCATCGCCGATATCTCACGGGATGTGCTGCTCGCGGACGGCAAACGGATCTTGCAGTATGGCGCGACGGACGGCTACGCCCCGTATAAAGAGGCGGTGGCAAAATGGGTGAAGGGTCTTGACATCGACTGCGGCCCGGAGGATATCCTGCCGGTGACAGGGTCGACGCAGGGCATCGACTTGCTGGCCAAGGCGCTCATCAACCCCGGCGACGTGGTGCTGGTGGAGAGCCCGACGTTCCTTGGCACGCTGCAGGCGTTCAAGCTCTATCAGGCGAAGCTCGTTGCCGTTCAAACGGACGAGGGCGGCATCGTGTTGGAGGATCTGGAGCGGCTGATCCGGATGCACCGCCCGAAAATGCTCTATGTAATCCCCTCCTTTCAGAACCCGACGGGCCGCACGCTGGCGGCGGACAGGCGCCGGCCTATCGCCGAGATGGCGGAGAAGTACGGCATGGTCGTCATGGAGGACGACCCCTATCGCGATCTGCGCTATGCGGGCGGGGCGCTACCCTCAATCAAGAGCTACGATCAGGCGGGCTGGGTCGTTCACATGGCCTCCTTTTCCAAACTGATCTCGCCGGGCCTTCGCATCGGCGCGGCGATCGCGCGTGAGCCGATCCGCCAGAAGCTGATCTTCGGCAAACAGGCTAACGACGTGCATTCTTCAAACCTGACGCAGGCCATCGTCGCGGAATACCTGAACCGTGGCTTGATGGAGGGTCACGTGAAGAGCATCTGTCGAAGCTACGCCGTGCAGATGAACCGGATGTTGAAGCATTTAGCATCCTTCCCGGATACGCGCTTCACCCGTCCCGAGGGCGGACTGTTCATCTGGGCGGAGCTGCCGGAAAAGATCGATGCTCTGGAGATGATGCCCAAGGCCATCGAGCGCGGCGTCGCCTACGTGCCGGGCACGCACTTCTACTGCGAGGAGGGCACGCACAAGAACACGATACGCCTCAACTTTTCCAATAGCACGATCGAAAAGATCGACGAGGGCATGAACATCCTGCGGCAGGTCGTCGAGGCCGAATTGAAATAGAACGCCGCCAAATGGATACCTTAGAATAAGACGACGGAGGTTAAAAGACATGCATATTCTGGACGTACTCAAAGAGCGGGGCTTTGTGGCCCAGGTAACGTTTGAAGACGAGCTGTACAAGCAATTGGAAGAGCCTACGACGTTTTACGTCGGCTTTGACCCGACGGCGGATAGCCTGCACATCGGCCACTACATCCCGATCATGGCCATGGCGCACATGCAGCGCGCGGGGCATCGCCCGATCGCCCTGATGGGCGGCGGCACCGGCATGATCGGCGACCCCAGCGGCAAGAGCGACCTGCGCAGGGTGCTCACGACCGAGGACATCGACCACAACGTAAACTGCATCAAGCGGCAGATGGGCCGTTTCCTCGACTTTTCCGAGGGCAAGGCGTTCATCGCCAACAACGCGGACTGGCTGCGAAGCCTCAACTACATCGACTTCATGCGCGAGATCGGCGTATACTTTTCGGTCAACCGCATGCTGACGGCGGATTGCTACAAGAAGCGCCTGGAAAAAGGGCTTACGTTCCTCGAGTTTACGTACATGCTGATGCAGAGCTACGACTTCCTCGTGCTGTTCCGCCAGCACGGCTGCCGGCTGCAGCTGGGCGGCGACGATCAATGGAGCAACATGCTCTCCGGCGCGGACCTCATCCGCCGCAAGGAGCGCGAGAGCGCGTTTGCGCTCACGTTCCAGCTGCTGCTCACGCACGACGGGCGCAAGATGGGCAAGACCGAGGCGGGCGCCCTGTGGCTGGACGCGGAGCGCACCAGCCCATACGACTTCTACCAGTACTGGCGCAATGTGGACGATCAGGATGTGCAAAAATGCCTCGCGCTGCTGACGTTCCTGCCGATGGACGAGGTGCGCCGCCTGGGCGCGCTCAAGGACAGCGGCATCAATGAGGCCAAGAAGGTGCTCGCCTATGAGGTGACAAAGCTGGTGCACGGCGAGGAAGAGGCGGGCAAGGCGCAGGAGGCGGCGGCGTCGCTCTTCGGCGGCGGCGCGCTCGCAGGCAGCGTGCCTACGACGCAGATCACCGCCGCGCAACTCGCGGAGGACGCCCGCGTGACGACCATCGCTTTCCTGTGCGGCCTTTGCGCTTCCAAGGGCGAGGCGCGCAAGCTCGTGCAGGGCGGCGGCCTCACCATCGGAGAAGAAAAGGTCAGCGACGTCAACGCGGTACTCACAGCCGAACAGATCGACGGAGAGGGCATCCTGCTACGCAAGGGCAAGAAGAGCTACCACCGCGTTGTACTCAAGGCCTGACATGGCTGTACTCGCTTATAAGACGCTGCGTACGCGCGGCGAGCGTGAATTCATCATCAACAAAAGCCGCTTTATCGGGTATGGCGCGCCCTGCGGTACGGAGGAGGAGGCGCTCGCCTTCCTCGCAGAGATTCGCGCGAAGCATAAGGACGCAAGCCACAACTGCTACGCTTACATCATCGGGCAAAACGCCGGCATCATGCGCTATTCGGACGACGGCGAGCCCGGCGGCACGGCGGGCCTGCCCATCATCGAGGTGATGAAGGCGCGCGGCGTGGTGAACTGCGCCGTGGTGGTGACGCGCTACTTCGGCGGCGTCCTGTTGGGCGCGGGCGGCCTCGTGCGCGCCTATGCCCAGGGCAGCAAGGAGGCGCTGAACGCCGCCGGCGTGGTGACGATGGAGATGTCGAAAAAACACTTGGTCGAGGTGGATTACCCGACCTGGCAGCGGCTGGAGTACTTTTTAAGGAGCGCACCCTGCCGCCTGGAGGGAACGGAATTCACCGATCGGGTGACGACGAACCTTCTCGTGCGAAAGTCGGACGAGGAGCTGCTGTTGCAGGAGATCGCCCGCGTATGCGACGGCAGGGTGGAGACCCTGGAGGACGGGGCCTGCTATTGCCCGTGGGATGAGGAGACGGAGGGGTGAAGGCCGCGTGCGCCCTGTGATGCACGGGCCTTCTACTTTCCTCTGGCAGGGGATTCATTGAATAAGGCTACGCTTGACGACCCCAGAAGAAAGAAGCACGATCGTGCAGTTCTTTTAGAGGAGGTCGTCAAGCGTGGTCTTTTTAACTTTGTCCGTTTACCTCAAAATATTTTTTCCCTTTTTGAGTCCAAACTACCGCATCGTGCGTCTAAGAGGATGAAAGGAGGTCGGGCGATGAATACGCAGTCGCAAAACTGCGTTTTGCTCCGGAAAAAGTCGTGCCCGCCCGGCAAAGCCGAGCGATACGATTACAGTCTTGCAGACGGCTTTGAGTTTGTCTGATTTCGCTGGGTTTGTCAACGATCTGGGGCCGGCGACATAGCCGGCCCTTGTCTTTTGATATGCGCGTTTTCTATATTTCTTGGCCCCAGATGAGGTCCATGCCAAATCCGGGCGCTTCGGGGACGAACATACGCCCATCTGCAAGCGCATAGCCGGAGAAGTCGACGCCCTCCGTCTCGTCTACGACGCCCTCGATCGCGTCGACCTGCGCGTACGCGGCGGCAAAAGCGGCCGTGTAGTGCGTCTTAAGCTTATAGCCCCAGTTATGGGGCGATACGAGCGCACCCTGCGCTTGCGCCCGCTGGATGGTCCTTCGCCAGGCGGTGAAGCCCCAGCCCTGGATGTCCATCTGCAGCACGTCGAGCAGCCCCTTCTCGTGCAGGGTAAAGAGCAGCTCCTCATCCGGCCAGGATTCTCCGTCCGCGATGAGCGTGGCAGGCGAGCGCTTCATCAGGTGTTCGCGCAGGATGCGCAGGTCGCGCTCGTTTTCGCGAAACGGCTCCTCGATCCAATACAGGCCGATGTCCGCGACCTGGTCGATGTACTCCTTGATCGTTTCAGGCGTGTATTGGTCGTTGGCGTCCACCATAATACGGCTGTCGGGGAACGCCTCCTTGACCAGGCGCGTGACCTCGATATCGCGCTTGATGCCCTCGCGCAGGGGCATCCATTTGGGCCCGCGCCCGATCTTCAGCTTGAATGTTCGGTAGCCGAGCGCCCAGTCCGCCCGGCACTCCTCGAGGATGGCCTTGAGGCCGCCGGGGGTACTGTCCGGGCTGATGTCATCCATGAGGATTGCGCCGTCGTAGCAGCGCACGGGGTTTTGCCCGCCGTTCCCGAGCATGCGATAGACGGGCTTGTTCAGAATGACGCCCGCCAGGTCGTGCAGTGCAAAGTCAAAAGGGGCGAGCGCGGGATTTAAAATCCCGGTGTCAGGATCGATCAACTCACCTACGGGCTTTTGCAGTACGAGCGCGTCGATGGATTTGTCCTGTTGGTAGAAGGCGCCGGGGGCGAGGCCCCAGCCACAAGCGCCTTGGTCGGTCCGCAGCACCTTGACGGCGAATTCATCGCCGTAGGCGTGCTCGGCACGCCGGGCATTCTTGCCGTTCAGGCGGGTAAAACGGTTGCGAACCTTGAGCGTTTGTACGGACTGTACGATGTGATTGCAGAACATGAAGGTTACCTCCCTACTGATTGAATGCGTCGCCTGCGCGCTCAGCCCTTCAGGCCGGAGGTGGCGATGCCCCCCACAAAGTATTTTTGTAAGCAGAGAAAGACGGCGATGCACGGTAGCATGGATACGAGCGACATCGCCAGGATATTGGGCCATTCGATGCGCGCCGTGCCATCGATCGCCATGCGCAGGCCAAGGGATACGGTGTAATTAGAGACGGACGAGATGTAGATGTACTGCGACATGAAGTCATTCCACGTCCAGATGAATTGAAAGATCGCGGCGGAGATTACCGCGGGCATGCAAAGGGGCATGAGCACGTAGATCAGCGTGCCCATCGCGCCGCACCCGTCAATGGTGGCGGCTTCGTCCAGCTCGACCGGCAGACCGCGGAGAAACTGCACGAACATGTAGACGAAGAAGGAGGAGGTGGCGAAAAGCGACGGCATCCAGAAGGGCATATAGGTATTGACCCAACCCAAATTCATGTAGAGCAGATAACGCGGGATGATCAGCACGGAGGCCGGCAGCATCATCAGCGCCATCATCAGCGAAAAACATAGTTTTTTGCCAGGGAAGTCGAAACGGCTAAAGCCATAGGCGACGCAAAGGCTGGAGAGGATCGTGAACAGCACGCAGGGCAGCGTCAGCTTGAATGAATTGAGGATATACGTGCCGAACGTGTATTGCCCCGCTCCTTTCCAACCGTTGAGATAGCCGTCCAGGCTGAAATGCTCAGGCAGAAGGCCGTAGGCGCCGAAGATTTCGTTGTTCGTCTTGAACGATGCGAAGAACATGTAGACCAGCGGGAAGATCAGCACGAGTCCCAGCAGGATCAAAAAGAGGTAGTGTACGGAGCGCACGATACCGCGGCGGATTGTTTTTTGCATGCTCAGTCCCTCCCATCGCTGTAGTACACCCAATATCGTGAGCTCAGGCGCAGCAAGCCTGTCGCCAGCAGGATGAAGGCGAAGAGCACCCAGGATAGCGCGCTGCTATAGCCCATGCGAAATTCCGTAAACGCTTCCCGATAGAGCTTGATGCCATATAAATAGGTAGCCCGGTTCGGGCCGCCGTTCGTGAGTACGAATGCGGTGGAAAACTCCTGAAAGCAAGAGACGGCCTGCATCATCAGGTTAAAGAGCAGAATGGGCGAGATCATGGGCAGCGTGATGGTGCAAAGCGTGCGCAGACGTCCGCTGCCGTCGATGGTGGCCGCCTCGTACAGCTCTCTCGGTACGTTTTTGAGCGCCGCAAGAAAGAGCACCATGGAGGAACCAAACTGCCAGATGGGGATGATGCTGATCGTCCAGAGGGCGACGTCCGGGTTTCCGAGCCAGTTGACGGCGCCGACGCCTAAAAATTGAAGCATTTGATTGATCGCGCCGTTCTTCTGAAAGAGGAAGCGCCAAACCACCGAGATCGCGACGGAACTGCCGAAGATGGAGGGCAGGTAGTATGCCGTACGAAAGACATTGATGCCCGGAAGCTCCGCATTCATGAGCAGCGCGATGAGCAGCGCAAAAAGCACGCGGCCCGGAACGGCCACCAGCACGTATTTTAGCGTAACCGAGCAAATCTTCATGAAATCACGGTCGGACTGGAACATGTAGCGATAATTCTCCAAGCCGACAAAGCCCGTCTTTGTGGACATACTTTTATCTGTAAAAGAAAGAATGAGCGAATATAGAAAGGGATACGCCTGAAAGACGAGAAAACCGGCGATCCACGGCATGATGAACAAAAGGCCTTTGTAGCGCGCCGGGCGCAATAGCCTTTTTTGCGCTGTGCGTGCGGGCATTTGCATGGTGACACCTCCTATAGGGTAAAGAAGCGGCGCCGGACGCTCGTTCCGGCGCCGAAATGCGGGCGTTATCGATTTTTAGCGGCGGCCTGCTTGAGCTCCTCCGCGCGGAGCGTGACGAGCTTTACGTATTCCTCGGCGGCCTGCTCGGCGGTATAGTCGCCGTAATAGAGCGCGCTGAGCACGTCGTCTGCGATGGTATCCAGCGTAGTACTGGTCGAGATGGTGTTTTGGCCGGCCCCGCCCTTGTGGGATGCGGACCAGTCGGCGACGGCCTGCATGTCCTCGGCCAACTTGCCCTGCTCGGTCATGCGCGCCAGCGCTTTGTCGGTGGAGGGGACGGAGCGCACGAGCTCGAGCGTGTCGATCGCTTCAATATTATTGAAGAAGAAGTCGACGAATTTGAGCGCCTCCTGCGCGTTGGGGGACTTGGCATTGACCGCGAGCATGTTCGTCGGACGCAGCACGATGCCCGTATTGTCCGCCTCATGATTGCCGAACGCGGGAATGCCCACCACGTTGCCGGGCATCGAGGCCTTGGCTGCGGCTTCACCGGAGGAGAAGTCCATGATCATCAGGATCTTGTCGTTCAACCATTCGTAGTTTTCATATGGCCCGTACGTGCCGCTGGCGATGGTTTCATCCAGGGGTACGAGCACGCCTGACTCATAGCACTTTTGGACGTATTGGAAGGCGGCGAGCGCGTCGTCAACGCCAAAGCCGACCTCGTAATCCGTAGTGACGAGGGGTTTCCCTGTACGGTTGCAGATGTAAGGCTCAACGATGTAGCGATAGACGCCGCCGATCGCCAGGTAGGCCTCGGGATCGTAGGCGCGCAGCTTGGCGGCCGCCTCCAGCACCTCATCCCAGTTCATCTGACCCAGCTCGACCCCCGCGGCGTCCGCAAGACGCTGGTTTGCATAGTTGATCGAGAAGTTCAGCCCGGTGGGGAGGCCGATGAGCTCGCCGGTCGGGGCGCTGACGCCGGCGAGCAAGCCTTCGCCGAAGCCGCTGATGTCGACGATGTCCTGCTGGTAAAAGTCGACGAAGCTGTCCATCTGTCCCCAGAAGGGTTCCAGGTAGGCGTAGTCAATCTGCATGATGTCCGGCGCTGCGTTGCCGGCCAGCTGCGTGACCATCTTTTCCAGATAGCCGTCGAAACCGCCGTACTCTCCCTCGATGTGCACGCCCGGGTTTTGCGCCTCATATAGCTCGATGACCTTGAGCGTGGCCTCGTGGCGCTGGTCGCCGCCCCACCAGGAGAAGCGCAGGTTGACGTCCTGTGCCAGCGCGCACAGCGGCGTGGCCAGCAATGCGGCGGATAGAGCCAAGGTGAGAAGCTTGCGAATGGGGTGTTTCATGAACCATACCTCCCTTTTTCTTTCCCGTCGGCCCTTTGGCCGACCTTTTGTTATGGATAGCATAACATAAACGTCCGGGTATGTGTTTCCTCAATCGTAAAGGAGCGGGGATGAATGATTAAGCTCAGGTATCATTTATAAAGATTTCCCCTCTTTTATTAACCAACCCAAATTTTTCACTTTTCATCATTGAAAAGATGTGATTTAATAATTTTAGCACAAAAGGGCTGTAAGAAGGAGTGGATGCCGGAATGTACCAGCTCGTCATCGTGGAGGACGACTATCAGATCCGCAATGGGCTCAGCCGCTTTTTTCCCTGGCAGCAGCTCGGCTTTCAAATGGCCGGCAGCTTTGAAAACGGGAAGGATGCGCTGGAATTCCTTCGTCAAAACCGAATAGACGTCGTACTCACGGACATCCGCATGCCCGTGATGGACGGGTTAACGTTGGCAGAGACGCTAAAGCGCGAGGATATCTGCGTTACGATCGTCGTTATCAGCGCCTATCGCGATTTTGACTATGCAAGGCGGGCGGTTAACCTGGGGATCCGCCACTACATGGTCAAATCCGCGCAATACGACGAGCTCTCGCAGGTGTTCAAGGAGATTTGCGCGGAGCTCGACGCGCACGCGCGCGGCAGCGACAAGCAGTCGGAGGCGGAATTGGATGAGCTGACCTGCGAGAGCGGGGATCATGTGATCCGTCGAATCAACGAGTACATTTTGGAACACCTGGATACGGTCAGCTTGCGATCCACCGCGGCGCACGTGGGGCTCAGCCCTGTTTATCTGAGCCGGTACTTTAAGGAAAAGACGGACGTGAACTTCATCGATTACCTGACGGCCATGCGCATGAAGCGCGCGGCCGAGTTGCTCAGCGACCCGCGCATGCGGATCGCCCAAATCAGCGACCGCGTGGGGTACAGCAATGAAAAGAATTTCTCTCGAGCGTTTAAACGCTACTATGGCGTCAGCCCGAACGACTATCGCAAACTGGTATAAGCGCATCCGCAGGCGCGGTATCACGAATCTTTCGGTGACGAGCGCCTTTTTTTGGCGCAAGCTGCTCGGGATATCGCTGTGCACGCTGCTGCCCATTTTGATTCTCGGGCTGCTCGTCGTCACCTGGCTTCGCGGCAGCATTACCCATATGGCGGATGAGAACAACCGCAATCACCTGCTGCAGACGCAAAGCCGCGTTGAGTTGATCCTCAGCGAGATGGACTCCCTCAGCTTGACGTTCAGCGCGAATTCAGACGTCACCACGACCCTTTCGCAGGCGGTGATGCAGGAAAACTACAGTACCGCCATCCGCGAGGTCGCCAAGCTCATGCGCAGCTATCTCATTCCGCCCGTGGCCGCGCGTCCGTACATCCAATCCTTATACATCTACGTGGACAACCCCTACGGCCGGTTCCTGACCGATACGGATAACCTCGTCACGCGCGATACGTTTTACGATATCGGATGGCTTGAAAGCTATGAGCGACAGCGGCAGGAAAACAAGCAATTCGCCAGCGAACTGCGCTCGCTCAAGCGTTACGCCTTTGAAAAGGAGTCCACCCAGGTCATTACGCTATACAAACGCTTCTTCCTGCGCGAGGGCGTCGTCGTCTTCAATCTATATAAGCGCTACTTTGACGCGCTGCTGGCGGACCTCGTCTCCATGCGGGGACAGCAGCTGCTCGTCGTAGACGGCAAGGGAGAGGTCGTAATGCAAAGCGAGCCGCAGCTGCTGCTCGGCTACGCGGATATCGAGCGCCTGTGCGGGGCGTTAGGCTCGGGCCCCTTCAACTATGAGGCAGGGCGGACGCGCTATCAGGTATCTCGCATTCGATCGGATCTCTTTGGATGGACGTTTCTATCCATCACGCCGCACAGCCAGCTCTACGCCTTCCCCGACCGCGCGATGGGGTTTATGGGGCTCGTGCTGTGCGCGGCGGCGGCCGTGTGCCTGCTGCTCTCGATCCGGCATGCCCGGCGCTCGCACGCCAGTATCATGCGCGTATTCGGCCTACTGGACGCCATGGATAAGGGAGAGGAGCCGCCCTCCGTAGAGGTGGAGCGGGATGACGCCTATGCGTACATCCTACACAACATTCTGCGCAACTATGCCAAGCAGAACAACCTGAAACGCCAGCTGGAGAAAAAGCAGTTCGAGGCCAAGACGCTGGAACTGTCCGCACTGCGCGCGCAGATCCATCCGCATTTCCTCTTCAACACGCTGCAATCGATCTATTGGATGAGCGTAGAGCGTATGGGCGGCCCAAACGATGTGGGGGAGATGATCCAGAACATGACGAGCATTTTGGAATACAGCATGGAATCCTCGGATCCGCTCGTGCCGCTGGAGCAGGAGATACGCAACACAAAGGCCTATATCGCCCTGCAACACATGCGCTATCAGGATCGGTTTGCGGTCCGTTGGCATGTCGAAGCGGGGATCGAGCGATTCCACACGATCAAGCTGCTGCTGCAGCCGCTGCTCGAAAATGCGATTACGCACGGCGTCAACTGGGAGGAGCACCGAACGCTGAACGTGGACGTATCGCTCGCGCGGGTTAACGGCTGCGTCGCCGTCCGCATGAAGGACGACGGCCTGGGTATCGCATCGGAAAAGCTTGAGGAGATCCGGCGGCGCCTGGCATCGCAAAGCGACGAGGGGCATATCGGCCTGTTTAGCGTAAACAGGCGCCTTTGCCTGACGTTCGGGCCGGAGTATGCGCTGGAGATCGAGAGCACAAACGGCACGCAGATTCTCATCCGCATGCCGCTAATCGGGGAGGCGGAATAGGTCCGATGGGATACCTTGTAAAACGAATTTGATTATAGAAAAGAATGCAAAAAAACACTTGACATCGCAGCCTGATTCATGGAAAATAGATTCTATGCAGGATGTGCAGGGATTAAATGCAGGAGGCGGGATTTATGAAGCGTTTTTTGGCCATGGTTTTGGCGATCACCCTGATGGGACTGGGCGCGGCCGCGTCGGCGGAGGCCTTTAAGGTCGGCATGGAGTGCAACTATGCGCCCTTTAACTGGACGCAGGTGGACGGCGCGAACGACGCGGTCGCGATCAACGGCGGCGGCGGATACGCGGGCGGCTACGACGTGGAGATGGCCAAGAAGATCGCAGACGGCCTGGGCCGTGAGCTTGAGATCGTGAAGATCGAATGGGACGGCCTGATTCCCGCGCTGAACGCGGGGATGATCGACGCGGTGATCGCGGGCATGTCCCCGACCGAGGAGCGCAAGATCACGGTCGATTTTTCGGAGCCCTATTATACGAGCGATCTGGTCGTCGTGGTGAAGAAGGGCGGCGCGTACGAGACGGCCAATACGCTCGCGGACTTTGCGGGGGCGCGGATTACGGCGCAGCTCAACACGTTCCACTACACGGTCGTCGATCAGCTGACGGGCGCAAACAAGCTGCCTGCGATGGAATCCTTCCCCACGATGATGGTGGCCCTTACCTCGGGCGTGATCGACGGCTACATCTCCGAGCGCCCGGGCGCGGTCAGCGCTTGCGCGGCCGATAGCAGCCTTACTTTCGTGTCGTTCGAAGAGGGCTTCGTGACCCGTCAGGAGGATACGGCGGTCTCCGTGGCCATACGCAAAGGCGATACCGAGCTGGCGCAGGCGATCGACGCGGTGCTGGATACGGTGGATGGCGAGACGCGCCAGCAGATGATGGATGCCGCCGTCGCCGCCCAGCCGCTCAGCGAATAACGGGGCACAGGGGGGCAACGGGTACAGGAGAGGGGGGCGCCGCCATGCCGACGGCGGAATCGGGCTTTTTTGAATGGGTATTTTTCCTCGCGGGCAAGTACGGCCCGCTGCTGCTTTCCGGCGCGGGCATGACGCTGCTGATCGCCCTGACAGGCACGGTGACGGGCTTTATCATCGGCCTGGGGGCGGGCGTGCTGCGCAGCACGCAGCTGCGCGCGCAGGATGGCGCTATAAAGCGCTGGCTGCTCAGGATCGGCAAGGCATTGCTGGGGGTTTACATCGAGGTCTTCCGCTCCACCCCGATGATCGTGCAGGCCATGGTCATCTATTACGGCGCGGCGCAGGCGCTGGGCATTTCGCTGAATACGATTTTTGCCGGTTATCTGATCGTATCGATCAACACGGGCGCTTATATGGCGGAAATCGTGCGCGGCGGCATCCAATCCGTGGACGCGGGGCAGCGCGAGGCGGCGCTGGCCATCGGCATGACGCAGGGGCAGGCCATGCTGAACGTAGTGCTCCCTCAGGCGGTGCGCAACATCCTGCCCTCGATCGGCAACGAGTTCGTGGTCAACATCAAGGATACGTCCGTGCTCAACGTCATTTCGGTAACGGAGCTGTTCTTCGTCTCCAAGTCGGCTGCAGGCACGTACTTCCGCTACTTTGAGGTGTTCTTCATCACGTCGGTCATCTACTTTGTGCTCACGTTCAGCGTGACGCGCATCTTGCGCCTGGTCGAACGGCGCATGGACGGCCCGCAGAATTACGTGATCCACGGTTCGCAGACGGTGCCGGAGGGCGAGATCCGGATAGGGGGGACGGCAAATGGCTGACAGAGGCCTGCCTGTGCTGGAGGTGCGAAGCCTCAGCAAGCGGTTTGGCGACCACGTAGTCCTTCGGGATGTATCCTTTGCGGCGGCGCGGGGCGAGGTGGTCTCCATTATCGGGGCCAGCGGATCCGGCAAGTCGACGCTGCTGCGGTGCATGAACCTGCTGGAGACGCCCAGCGGCGGCCAGGTGCTCTTCCACGGCGAGGACGTTCAGCGCAGGGGCTTCTCCCTGCCGCAATACCGGGCGAAGGTCGGTATGGTCTTTCAGCAGTTCAACCTCTTTGGCAATATGAACGTGCTCGAAAATTGCGTTCGCGGCCAGGTCAAAGTGCTGGACGTACCGCGCGAGACGGCGCGGCAAACCGCGCTGGAGAATCTCGCCCGCGTGGGGATGGAGCGGTTTATCGCGGCGCGGCCCGGCCAGCTCTCCGGCGGCCAGCGGCAGCGCGTGGCCATCGCCCGCGCGCTGTCGATGAAGCCGGAGGCGTTGCTCTTCGACGAGCCGACGAGCGCGCTGGATCCCGAGATGGTGGGCGAGGTGCTCGAAGTCATGCGCGAGCTGGCGGGCACGGGGCTCACCATGCTGGTGGTGACGCATGAAATGGGCTTTGCCCGCGACGTCTCCCGCCGCGTGGTATTCATGGAGGAAGGCGTGATCGTAGAGGATGCGCCGCCGGAAAAGCTGTTTGCTAGCCCGGATAGCGATCGCGCACGCGCGTTCCTCCGGCGCATGCTGAAGGCGTGAGCGAATAGCGCAGCCTGTTTGAAGCGCAATATAATGCAACCCAATGTAGGGGCGGCCAATGGCCGCCCGCCCGTGGCCCAGCTTATAGCATCGGCCCACAGGCGGGCGACCCAAGGTCGCCCCTATTGTTTGCGCCGCGCAGTCGAGCTTCAAATGGAGCCATGGTTGGATGGCTGTGGCGATATATAGACCGAAAGTCTGAATAAGACGGTAGATTGGGGACAGGCATTGTGCATACGTTATTTAAATAGGAAAGAAGGCAGCATCAAACGCATGTCAAAGGCGGCGGCTTTAGAACCGACTTTGAGTCCTGTTTATACAACGTCTAAGAAGATATAACGGATAAACCGGTCGCCAAATGCGCAGGACAAAAAACTGGCAGGTCTGGGGAAGAAGCATCCAGTATTTGGAATATTAAGTGAAAATTAATACCGCTTAACCGCTCCCAAGCGTTGACATAAGCGGAAAGAATGGGCTAGAATATAGTTGCGTTAAAATTTTTCCATGGCATCCTGTCACAGCAAAAAATGAATTACGCTTAATTGCCAAGAATGGCATATTTTATATGTCACCCGCTTAGTCGGAATTGTGAGAAGCAATCCATGCTTCTGATGATTCCGGCTATTTCTTTTCCTCGCCTATCTCAAAACGTATGCTTTATGAGTGACCTTAAGCACGTTTGCGATGAAAGGAGGGGGCTGTGATGGCTGAAAACAGGGAAAAACCTGTGGGGGCGGGCTGCGGCGACTTATACGGTGAACTGACGATTCTGGAATACCTACCCGCCGACGGCACGGGAAAGCGAAAATGTCTGTGCAGGTGCAGCTGCGGCAACATCTGCCGCGTCAGCCTCACGAACCTGAAGACGGGACATACGCGCAGCTGCGGCTGCCTGACCGAAAGCCGCGTTCGCGAGCGCCTGATGCAGATGGTGGGGCAGCGCTACGGCATCCTCACGGTCATCGGGCTGAGCCGGGAGCGCAGGGGGCCCAGTCCGTTGCTGATTTGCCGATGTGATTGCGGCAACACCTGCCTCAAAACCCGGCACGACCTGGTCGGAGGAAAGGCAAAAAGCTGCGGCTGCGAGGCGGCGCGCACGCGTCAGCGCAACTTTGGCGGCATCCACGTGGTGGAGGGCACCTGCGTCGAGCGGCTGGCGGCCAAGGTCATCCAGCGCAACAATACGAGCGGATACCCGGGCGTCTACTACAACCCGCGTAGCGGCAAATGGGTCTCTCTCCTCTTCTTCAAAAAAGAACGCTACTATCTGGGGCGGTTTGATACACGGGAAGAGGCGATCGCCCAGCGCAAACGGTATGAGAGGCTGCACGATGAGTTTGTAGCGGCATATCGCGATATGCAGGAGGGTCGGGTTGGGCCGGACTTCGAGGAAATCCGGGCCGCCTTCAATATAGATGTCAGAGCAGAGCAACAGCCGGACCGAATGAAACCGGAGGCCACCGTAGCGCCATGGGGCGGGGATGGCTGAGTTGTTACAGATCAATGGAACGTAACGCGTTTGACGGCTTGCTGAAGAGATAGAGAGCGAATGGAAGGAAGGTCGGAACATGAAAAAGAGATTCTACGAAACCAAGGCGTTCAGGTGGATTCTCGCGGGGATGCTCGCGTTTGTCCTGGTGTCGAGCAATGTGGTGGATAAGATGGTCCGCATCTACGCGAACGAGGAGGGCCAGGTAGACCAGGGGGATAACAGCGCGGCGGAGGAAGCCGCCCGCCAGGCCGAGGAGGCGGCGCGCAGGGAGGCCGAGGAGACCGCGCGCAGGGCGGAGGAAGAAGCGGCGCGCAAGGCGCAGGAGGAGGCCGCGCGTAAGGCCGAGGAGGAAGCGGCTCGCAAGGCCGCCGAGGAAGAGGCCGCGCGCAAAGCCGCCGAGGAAGAAGCGGCCCAGAAGGCAGCGGAAGAGGAAGCCGCCCGCAAAGCGGCGGAGGAAGCGGCGGCAGCGGAAGCGGCCCAGAAGGCAGCGGAAGAGGAAGCCGCGCGTAAGGCGCAGGAAGAGGCCGAGCGCAAGGCGGCGGAAGAAGCAGCAAAACCGACCGAGATTCCGGTGACGGCAGCGCCTACGGAATCGCCAACACAGGCCCCGACCGAGGCGCAGACGGCGGAGCCCACGCAGGCCCCGACCGTGGAACCCACGGAAGAACCTACTGCGGAGCCCGAGGTCACGGCCGAGCCGACGCTGGAGCCGACCATAACGCCGGAGCCCACGCTGGAGCCGACGCCAGAGCCGGTCGCTCCCGGAACCGCCACCTTCTATATTTGGGTAGATGGCGCATACGAGGAAGCCGGCAGCGCGCAGATCACCCGTGAGGGAAATGCATGCTACGTCAGCAAGGACGACGTACGAGGCATGTGCGCAGATTTAGGCCTAAAGGAGAGCGAGTTGCGCGGCGCATGGACCTGGGGCATTGGCGGCGAGCCGAACCCGGGCAATGCGAATAGCCGCCTGAGCTGGAACAACGGACGTTACGAATTCCCCGGATACGACGAAAAAGCCGCTGGCGCGGACGTATTCGTCCTGGCGGATAAGTCGTTCAACGTGAGCACCGAGCAGGAAGAGAAGCCGGTGCAGACGGCGGTGCCGACGCTGCCCCCAAACGCGGAGCCGGAAGCGACCGCTGAACCGACTACGGAGCCGGAGCAGACGCCGGAACCGGAAGCGACGGTAGAACCGACGTTTGAGCCGGAAGCTACGATTGTTCCTGAAGCGACGATAGAGCCGACAATGAAGCCGGAAGCGACCGAGCAGCCCGTGACGGAGCCAGGAATAGCGCTATACACCGCGACGATCAGCGTAAACGGCAAGTCCGTGAACGTGCGCGAGGCGGCGAACGCGGATTCTGCGTTGGTCGGGCGCATCTTTGACGGCGCGACGGTTGAAGTGTTCGCCGAGGTGGACGGCTGGTGCCTGGTGCAGGGCGAGAGCGTAGACCGTGCGCAGATTAAAGGGTATGTGAGCGCGAAGTTCGTCAAGCAGGGGGCGGAGCCGGTTGCGACGCCGGAGACCACCGCTGAACCGACGGTAGAGCCGGAAGCGACAGTTGAGCCCACTGCGCTGCCGGAGCCGACCCCGGAACCGACGGTGGCACCGGAAACGGAGACGACGCTGCCGCCCTATGAGTATCAGCGTAATGAAGACGGCGCTTTGGTCTTAGACGAAAGCGGCAACCCGATCGCGATCGTACCGGAGGGCGCGGAGATTCCCGTCAGCTTTAAGCGGGATGAGACCGGAGCGCTCGTTCTTGACGAGAACGGGAATCCCATTCCGCTGAGCACGGTGCCCGCGGACGCGGATAAGATCTCCTCCATTTTGGATGAACTGAACCCGGAGCGGTATATCGATATCTACGCGGTGTGGGATAACGACGTGCTGCAATTCGGGGATAAGGCCACGCTGATTGCGGTTCTCCATGGATATGAAAATACCGTCTATACGATTCAGTGGCAGAACAGCGGGGATGCCGAAAATTGGACGGATGTGGAGGGCGCTGTGGGCGAGCGCTATACGTTAGAAGTTACGGAAGACAACCATACGGACTACTGGCGTGTTCAGGTTTTGATCTCGGATGTGCTGTAAAACGACAGGCGGAATATCGTCGTAGTTTAGAGTAGGAGGATGCGAAAATGAAAGCAAACCTGCGAAAAGCGGTAGCCTTGTTGACAGCACTCATGATGATCATGACTTGCTTGCCGATGAGCGCGCTAGCAGAGATCATTCAGGTGGACGGCAGCGGGTTCATTCAACCGTTCCTGCGGGCTGTATCGCCAGAATCGGGCGTATACGTCACCTTTGAGTTCTATAACGGAACTGAAAAGGTCGATACGCAAATTGTAAACCAGACGACGGGGGGGAGCGTTACCGCCCCCGCCACGCCTGATGTGCCCGATGGAAAGAAGTTTGAGGGCTGGTTTATCGGGGAAGCGGCATTTGTGCCGGGCGTGGTCTCGGGATATGAGAAAACCACAGACGTGCGAGTGGACGCGAGGTTTTCAGATGTCTATTACGTGTACTTCCTGGATACAGAAGGGAACGTCTATAAGACACTGGAAGCCACGACGGACAACGACTATAAGGTGACGCCGCCGACCGATTACGAACCCAAGGGCGCCCGCGTGACCGGCTGGCAGGTTGGAAACGAAGCCTTTTCTGCCGATATGCAGGTGAAAGCCGACACGTACGTGACGCCCGTGACTGTTCCCTGTTATTGGGTAACATTTAACACCTTAGGCGGCGGAGCGGTCGCGTCCCGGTATGTAGATCAGGGCAAGACGCTGTCTTTGTGGGGTGTCGTAGCCCCCAGCCGACCAGGCTACGCCTTTAAGGGCTGGAGCACGACGGCTGACGGATCGAATCCCGTGACGAGCGTTACGCCGGCTGGCGATGTCACGCTGTATGCTGTGTGGCAGGGCGCTCCGGTGAATTACACCGTCGTCTATTGGGGAGAAAACGCGGACGACGAGGACTACTCCGTGCTCGATACGGCGGTGAAGCAGGCCAATACAGGCACGAAGCTGACGCTGACCGCCCAAACCGGCGCGCTCGCGTACACTGTAGCGAACCGGGAGCACTTCACGTTTGAGCGCTCGGATACCGTGACGATCACGGCGGACGGCTCTTCCGTGCTGAACGTGTACTTCCATCGGAACGAGTATACCATCAGCTTTGATCTTCTCGGCAGCTATGCCAGCGGCGATGACTGGAAAAAGGCTAACTCTAAAACTTTTTCGCCTCAACCGGTAATGGAGATTGGCGGGAAAAGGTATTCAAAGACGTATAGCTTCACGGCCAAGTTTGAACAGAATATTTCGACACTCTGGCCGACAGCGTCCAACTTTACAACGTTGCCCCAAAAAGATAAGACAACTTATTCGTTCGTGGGATGGAATCAAACCAATGTGTCCAAAAGGCTTACGCTGACGGAGGATCTTATTAAAGAGTCTTCGTTTAAAGCGTATTGGCAAACGAAATTAGCACTTTATGACCTTCATTACATGCTTGAGACTGCCGATGGAACAGGAACGCCGCATAAGTATTATGGACAAACAAGATACTATAAACAAAGTGAGGAGTATTCCCAGAAGGCTTATTATAGCGCGGGGGCAAGTTGGCAAGCAAAGGCAATAAGCGGGTTTACGTCTGTTGAAGTCGTACAAGATACGCAGGACGGAAAAGATGGGGATAGGGATGTCTATCTTTATTACTCCCGCAATAAGTACAAACTGACTAAGAACAATTATGGAACATTAAAATCTGAATCGATTTTCTTTGACGCCTCCATCGCTGACAAGGGCGGCGCGCCTACCCGTCCGTCCGGTTTCAGCTCGAACGCCATCTTTATGGGCTGGTATGAAGTGGAGCCGGAAAAGATCGCCGAAGCGTCGGTGCCCTACAGCTTCACCGGCAAGACCATGCCCGCCAAGAATCTGGTGCTCTATGCCTACTGGAAAGAGCCGCAGATCAACGTCGGCGTCAAGGTGACGATTGCAGGGGGCAAGGAGTTTGCAAAAGCATTCCAGGTTCCTCTGGGCACGGCGATCGCGGATTGCGACCAGTATGAGGAAGCGCTGGCCTTCATTAAGGACAACGGCAAGACGCTGCTCAAGTGGGTCGAGGACGACGGAACGCTGGTCAACGTCAATGAACCGCTGTACGCTGATGCCAGCATTCACGCAGTATTCATGGGCGACACCTACACCGTAACCTACCTGCCGGGCGATGGCAGCGGCGCTGCGCCGGTGGATGCCAACAGGTATCATCCCGACAGCAAGGCCAAGGCGATAAACAGCACATTCACTGCTCCGCAGAACTATCAGTTCGCCTATTGGACGGACGTGGCCGGGAACCGGTATTATCCCGGCCAGTATGTGCCGGTTCTCGCCTCCGACGTGCGGCTTACGGCCAACTATGTGCCCGCCTACGGCACGGTTGCCGTGACCTATCACGCGAACTTCGAGGGGGCGGCAGATGCGACGAGCGAGGTGCCCTCGCTGCTCAACAATTCCAAGATCACGGTCAGCACCTACGAGGCGACCGGATTGTCCACACGTGAGGGCTATCGCTTTACCGGGTGGAATACGAACGAAAAGGGCGACGGCACGTCCTTCGCGGCGGGCGCCTTGGCGCGCGTGGACCAGAACGGATCGAACGATCTGTACGCGCAGTGGGAGGCCATCGACTACAAGGTGACCTACGCGTACGAGAGCCCGGCGCCGGACAACGCTCCGGACCTTCCGCAGCAGCTTACCAGGCACATGGGCGAGAGGGTTGAGGTTGCGGACAGCCCCGCGCTTGATGGGTATACGTTTGACGGCTGGTATCGCGGCGCTGAGAAGGTGACCTCGTTTAAAATGCCCGCAGGCGACGTAACCCTGACGGGCAGGTGGACGAAGACCGTCTTTAATGTCACCTATACCTACATGGGAGACGTTCACCCCGAAAACGAGCCGAGCCTTGAGGGGTATAACCATACGGCTACGCTGGGCGACACCGTAACGGTGAAGGGTGTCCCCGAAGCCGCCGGTTACACGTTCCACGGCTGGACGACGACCGATGCGGACGTGCGGGGCAGCTCCTTTGAGATGCCCGCGAAGGACGTCGCGTTCACCGGTTCCTGGACGAAGAACGGCGTCATGAAGGTTCAGCTGAAGGAGCGGACGGTAACCTACGACGGAACGCGTTATGAACTCGATACCGTTACCGTGACGCTGGGGGATAACGAACCGGAAGATCTGACCTATACACAGTTTGCGAAACGCTTTGGCGGTAGCATCACCGTCGATGAAGGCAAGGGCACCGATGCCGGTACGTATCCCGGCGCGGTCAGCGGCCCTGCCCAACTGACCGTCGAGGGCCAGGTGTACGACGTCACCTATGGCGGAGCGACGCTGACGATCACGAAGCGCGAGGTAACGCTGACAGGCGAAACGGCGACGAGGACGTACAACGGCAGCGAGCAGGAGCTCACTGGAATTACGGCCGACAACATGGTGGAGGGTCATGTCTTCGGGGGGCTGACATACAGCGCCAAGGGAACGAATGCCGGTCGTTATAACGGTTCCTTCAGCGGCGATGTTATTATAGTTGCTGAAGAGAGCGACGTGACGAGGAATTATACGATCAAGAAAAAGCCAGGCTGGCTGCAGATCGACCCGATCGAGGAAGAGACGGTCGTAACGGTCAGAGGCAACACGGCGACGCGGAAGTACAACGCGAGCGAGCAGAGCGTAACGGGCTTCACGACGGACGTGGGCGCGAAGACGATCGAAGTAGCGCTGGCAGAAGGAAGCGAAGCGGTCGCGAAGGGAACGAACGTCGGGACGTATTATATGGGCCTGACGGCAGAAGACTTCGAGGCGACGTCTGAAAACTACAGCAATATCA
>JAEYAR010000021.1 GCA_023404715.1 Bacillota bacterium
GCTCTGCCTGCCGCCCGCCCTGTGCTTCGTGCGCGCCGCGCTCTACCTGCCCGCCGCGCGCTTCCTGTGCTTTACGCTGCCGGAGCTCTCGCTATCCGGGGTCGAGGCCGCGTGGCTGCAGGGCGTCGACGGCTTGCGACCCGCCCTGATCGAACGCCTGGACGCCCTGCTCTCATGGGAGGTCTTCCGCCATGCGGACGCAGCCGCCGCAGAGGGCGCTGCAATGCCCGGCATGGGCGCAATGCTGCTCGCGCTCGTGCCGGTGACGCTCGCGGGTTGCTTCGCCTGCCTGGGCGGCACGAAGCGCGGCGTCGTCCTGTGGGCCGCCCTCACGGCGGCGGGGCTATGCCTCTTCGGCGCGCCGGACGAGCGGCACCTGCTGCTGCTCAGCCTGCCGCTGCTGTGCGCCTGCGCGGTGGGCGCCTTTCGCCTCGGTCGTCGGATGCGCGCGGCGGCCGTCGCGATCGTGCTGACGGCCTCGTTCGCCTGCGGCTCGTTCATGGCCGCGTGGGCGGGCGCGGATTACCGCTTGACGCTGCAAAAGGCGCATATGCCCGGCATTGCGGACGCCCTGCGCGCGGCGGCGCAGACGGACGCGGAGCGCATCGTGATCACAGATTGCTTCGATCTGTGGGAGTCCCCCGAGCGCGCCGCGCTTTCCCTGGCCGAAGCCGCCCTCGGCCAGGCGGACGCGCGCATGGAGGTGGAGTATCTGGACGGCGAGGCGTTGGAGCCGGACGCCGTCTACATCCTCACGCTAGCGCAGGCCGAAGCCCTGGGCGCGACGCCCGCCGCATCCTACGGCGGCTTCGCGGTGGTGGACCGGCGGACGAAATAGACCGCCGTACAGAATGCTTTTCTCTATACGGCGGTCTATCTTCATTCCCGAACAGGTCGCTATGGTTCTCACTTTGTCCTGAATCAATCCTCATCAACCCTTTGAAAGGCCCCGCTACCATGAAGACAGACCGCCTCATCGCGATCACCCTGTACCTGCTCAACCGGGAAACCGTCAGCGCCTCCGCGCTGGCGGCGCGGTTCGAGGTATCCAAGCGCACGATCCAGCGCGATGTCGAGGCGCTGAATCAGGCGGGTATCCCCATCGTCTCCACCTACGGCGCCGGCGGCGGCTACGCGATCATGGGCGGCTTTCGCCTCGCGAAGCAGCCCGTGACCGCCGACGATCTGCTGAACATCACCGCCGCCCTCAAGGGCCTAAGCACCGCCTACCCGAGCGAGCGGGTCGACGATACGCTCAAGAAAGCGCTCGCGGCGAGGCAGGACGCGGAGCAGCGGATCTTCGTGGACATCTCCGCGGCGCGCGAGCGCGGGCAGGTGAACGCGCGCCTGCAGGCCGTCGAGCTGGCGATCCGCGCGCAAAGACCGCTGCGCATCGCCTATACGAACGCCGAAAACGCGACGTCGGAGCGCGTCGTGGAGCCGCTCGCCCTCTCCTATCGCTGGTACGCGTGGTATCTGCTCGCCTTCTGCACCGTCCGGCAGGATTACAGGCTGTTCAAGCTGGCGCGCATCGCGCGCTGCGAGCCCCTGGACACCCCTTTTACGAAAGCGCACGGCGACGTGGAAGCCCTGCTGTCGGCCGTCGGCCGGGCGGATGGGCAAGCGCTGCACGTCCGGCTGCTTTGCAAAGGCGCGATACGTAGGCAAGCGCTCGAATACATCGGTTCGAACGTCGTCGAGGAACGCCCGGACGGCGATTTTGTCCTCGCGTTCGACGCGCCCTTAGAGCGCATGTGGTTTTCCCTGCTGCTCGGCTTTGGCGATCAGGTCAAGGTCCTCGAGCCGCCGGAACTAATCCCTCTTCTCAAACAAAGAGCGCAGGAAATTTTGTCCCTCTATTGAAGGACGACAGGCCGTTGTCGTCATTGCCGTGTTATCCTATCTACAGCGAGGTACAAAACGACGGATAGGAGATGTCGGCCATGGAATTTTACCCTGAAAAGGATTTGGCCCTCTGCGGCCTGGCCTGCGTGCTGTGCAGCCACGCGGATTGCCCCGGATGCAAGGCGAGGGGCTGCGGCGAGGCAGGCGATTGCGCGGTCTACCGGTGCGCCACGGAAAAGGGCCTAGACGGATGCTATCAGTGCGACGCCTTCCCCTGTGAGGAAAAGATGCTGCAAGGCCCGCGCAAACGGGCCTTCAACCGCTATGCAAGGCGTTATGGCAAAGCGGCGCTGCTGCACCGGCTGAGGGTAAACGCCGAAAACGGCGTCTTGTATCACCAGCCCGGCGGCATCACGGGCGACTACGACCGACTGTCCACAGAGGCGGACGTGCTCCGCCTCCTGCATTTCGGCACGCATGACCCTTACGCGCGCTGCCCCGAGCTCACATGCGGCCGCTTCACCCTGCGGCTCGTGCGGATGGAGGATGCCGGGGATTTGTTTGCCTGCTATGCCGCCCTGCGCGACAGCGAGATTTTTACGGCGGACCGGTACGTGCGCGATTTCCGCTATCAGACGATCGAGTATATGCGCGCGTGCATCCGGTTCTGGCTGGAAGAATACAAAAACCGTAAATACATCCGCTTTGCCATCCTGGACGGGGCGTGCGGCCGCGCCGTCGGCACGGCCGAGATGTGCAACGCCGCCGGATTGCTCGGCGGCAGCGGCGCGCCGGGAATCCTCCGGCTCGACGTCGCGCCCGCCTATGAAAACCAGGCGGACCTGTCGCAGCTACTCTCCCTGTGCGTCTCCGCTTTCTACCCGCTGCTCGACGTGGACCAAGCCGTCACGCTGGCCCCGCCCGCGGCCGAAGCGCGACTACGCGCATTGCGCGATCTGCATTTCACGCCGTTCGCATGGCCCGGGGGCGAGCGCGCGCATTATTGGGCGCGCAGGTAAACCGCCGCGCAGCCGTAGCGCGATTTGTGTGGTATAATCAAGCTGATTGATGTACACTATCTTTTAGATAGCGGATGATAAAGCCATAGCGCGCGCAGTTGGCCGCCAGCCACTCGCCCTCCCGCGTATCGCCAAAGGAGGGCAAAAAACGATCCTTGTACGCCCAGCTCACCACGTCAGCCAGGCCGGACTGGTGCTCCGACGCCCCGGCCATCTGCACGGCGCCGTCATCCTGGCCTATCTTCTGCACGCGGTTATAGGGCATGACCTCCTGCGTGCGGTATTTTCGGTAGGCCGATCCGACGTAAAGCTCGATCCCCTCAGCCCGGGCGTCTTCCACCATCCGCGTCAGCGCCTCGCTCGCGACGGGATAGGTCCGGGCGGTCTGCGCCTCCCCTTCGAGGAATACGTACTCGAGCAACGCCAGCGCGCGACGTGTTCCCGGCGATCAGCAGGGGCAGGAGGGTAAGCAGCGCGCTGCGAGCCTTTTGCCTGTTTTCATAAAGGGGGTTCACCTCCTGACGGCGATTCGCTTCTCTTTCCCGCATTATACCTGGGGATATAGGGGGCGTCAAGGGGCGGACACTAATCATATTATAAGGCATAGGCCTCCCTCAAATAGACGGGAGGTTTTTTCATGTCATACAATAGATATTAACATGTCACCAAAGCCATATTACATTGTCACTCCCATTTAAACGAAAAGTAGTTACAATTTAAACAGTAAGACAGCATATATGGTTAGATGGTTCCAAGGTCTACGGCTTCCCGAATCGGGTTATTCATCCGGTTTTACCCAAGATGGTATCGTCGGCATTAAAACCATGGGTAAAATTGATAATGTTTTAAGATAAATTGTTTAAAGGCTTTTGATGCAGGAGGCGGGGCTATAAGTCCCGCCAACCTCTTTAAGTTTCACACAGAGCGACAGCTTGGGAAAATAGCGTCTCGAGCTCATATGGATTCCTATCCAGTACAGGCTTTCACGCAGGTTCTCCTCAAACTCTCAAATTCTATTCAGCTAGAAGAAATTTTTACTATTCTTTTTGAGCGGTTCAAATTTGCAAATGTTTATATAATTATTCCCATCTACATTATATACATATATATCACCATTGTATAAAACACATGTGCCTACATATTTTCCACATTCTTCAGATAAATACTCGCCTTGTGAACTCAATGTTAACGCATAGGTTGTATCTGTATAAGGATAGGTCTCTCCTTCATTACAAATCCCGGCGCTTCCCCATATTCTGTAATTTTTATCAGGTGATTGCTGTATAATTTGTGCAACAGGATTGTAATAGCTGCTTTTGATTTCATGTTGAGAATGTACTATGCCATTATCGTCTAAAACTGTAATAGTCTGGTATACATCCAAGTTATCTCTAGCGTACTGAGAGATCATCGTAACGCCGCCTATGTTATTCAGGCAAATGCTTTGAATATTCCAGTTTTCAGCGTTTCCAACTTCAAAATGCCATAATAGACCTTTCTGTAAATCAAAGCATCCTATGCCGACCTTTATTTGATCCGATTGATCTTTATAAGAAGTATCATAAAATATCCGCCTGTCATCATACATTGAATATTGCGAATATTGGATTTTACCGTCAAATTCGCTTTGTGCAAGCATTTCGTTCTGCCAATTTTCGAAAACCAGGGCTTGCTTTCCCTCTTTATCGGTTATTGTATACAAGCAGCCTTGCTCTGTTAACGCAAGTGGAAAAGATCCGACAGGTAACGAAACGGTTAGATCTATCTCTCCTTCAGCGTTTATCTCATAAATCTGAAACAATGCTGAAACGCGGTTCTTCCCGCTCACAATAAATCCGGTACTATCCTTTTTTGCAAGGGGTATAATTGGCATACCTAACGGTTCCGGTAGCTTGGTATTCCATATGAACTCGTCTCTATCGCTCAACAGTTCTATCGCTTCGATGGATCGCTCTTCGTTTAGCACGCTACACAGCAAATCTCCGTTTTCAAGATGTAACATAACGTGTTTGTTCTGCTCAAGCTGAAAGTCAAGCCCGGAATTTGCCAGTGCAGATGTATTCGCCAAAAAGATTATCATAGCTAAAAAGAAGGCTGCGGCTATTCGGCTTAGCATTTTAAACATTCTTATTCTCCTTATTTTCAAGTTTTTTCTTACTATAAAACAATACTTTAAAAAATCCATCGGAATGAATATATTTATGGAGGTACAACATATGGTCAACGCACAGGTGAACACGATAATTACCACGTTGCACTGACCGTCGAAGCAAACGGCGCATTTATTACGATCATAGAAGGGAATAACAGCCAAAGCACCGTCGGTACACGAATGATTCCTTGGCAAAACGGTCAAAGCCATGTATATGGGTTTTGCTTGCTTACCTACAAAACTGAAATACACGGCAGGTAACTTTTGTTACCTGCCGCCGTGGTCTTTAAAGGTCAATTTCGTTCGAAGGACAGCCTAGCGTATATCCATCAGCATTAAAAACCGCGTTGAGTCGGAATGTGCCTGATCCCGATATATTCCTAGAATAATCTTTGGTTGTCGAATACATATATCCATTTACCTTTTTATCCGGTGCTGTCAAGCTTTTTACAAATTTCCATTCACCGTCTATTTTTTTCTCTAAGATGACAGACTGCACATAAATATCGCAATCTTTACTTGTCTGAGCATCGAATCCCGCCATTAAATTATTTGAAAGCATCACCGCAGTTAAATCAAATATTGGATGAGCATAAGGAACAACATTTTCCGCCATCGCGGTGGATATAACCATGAAAGTCATAATAGTTACCAAAAAAAGAATGAAAAAATTGGTTTTACGCATAAACTCATTTACTCCTTTATTGAAGAAATTATCTTTAAAAGATCTTCACGATTTAAAGGCCCAAATAGGGTATAGAGTGTCAAATCATTCGACCAAGTGCACACCGTCCTATTTAGATTCATAGAAATGTAAACTTCTTGACCATCTTGAATAACACATTCTCCCTGTTTATTTTGCTCAATGCTCACATTGGCAAAATCGCTATCATGATAACTCTTTAATGTATACATTAAAGAGTTATCCTCTTTTGTATATTTAACGGAAACATTATCAAACATCACAGAACCATAAAAGTAATAACTATCCACCTTCCATCCCTGGGGGAGCCATTCTGGCAACGCAGGCTTATAGCCCATGACTTGTATTAACTCTTCTAAGCTCTCTGTCGTCACCTCTACTTCTTCGTTTCTCTGCAGCGCGTTAGCTTCTCCCAAAAGCCCTGGATCCCGTTCCTTTCCTGAGATAATGTATTGTTGTTCGTCTCCACGCTGTTCCCCTGTAAGCCATTGCCGCGTAAGCAGGGGATCCCCTACAAAAGTGAGCCCCAGGATCATCACAGCCGCGCCGACTGCTGCCAGCGATTTAACCCGTAAGGATCGCACACGTTCCTTACGTTCTATCGCCTTTTTTAGCCGCGCCTTTTCCTCTTCCATCTTACTGACATAAGGATCAGGGCTGTTCAAGTCCCATAGGAGTGTCTGACATGCGTTGAACAAGCCCATATCCATCTCAGCTTCCGGCTTCTTCAGCTCAGCGTTTACGATAGCGTCCAGACGGCGATTGATCTCAGCAAAAGTCAGTTCTCCACTATCTACCGCAGACAAGATCGCCTCGATTTGCTTACAGCGTCCTAATTTTGTCTTATCCCCATTGCGATATTCCTCCTTCTCCTCACTTAATCCATTTCCTTGCGAGCTCGAAGGATACCCAGAACAGGAGAAAAACGAAAAATTTATTTTGATCACGCGCCTTGCTACGGATTCTATGCAAGGCTTTTTTTACCGCTGCCAGACTGATTCCTTGAGATTCCGCTATCTCAATCATTTTGTGATCATGAATATAATATTGGTCGAATACTTGCCGCTCCATCTGCGTAAGGCTTTTATAGAGGACTTCTATAATCTCTTTCGACTCTTCCCTCGCGAGCCACCGGGCCAGACGGTCGCGTCTATCGGCAACTTGTCGATAGGCATCCTTGTCTATGGATACAATCGTAAGCTGCTTGCCTCTTCTTGCAGCTTTCTTAAGCGCGTTATTGATTTTGTTATCGCAGGTCTTAACCAACCAACCCATGATGTTTTCATGTTTTACCAGTTTATTGTATTTTTCTAAGGCCGTTTGCATCGTCTCTTGAATGGCATCCTCTGGATCTACCTTCAGAAACGGGTAGGCCCGAATTTTGTTCCTACAAAAAATTGCAAGTTGATCATAATGACTTGAATAAATTTCCTCGAAGAACTGATCCTTATCCACAAGCATCACTCCTTTTCAGTCGAAGCCTAATAGGAAACAGATTTTCTTTGCCATTATTATACCATAATGTACTGAGTTCCGCAATAATTTTATAACAATTTTTACAATATTTAAAAACTGTATGCGACCAGGTATCCTTCTGCATCCTCAGGAAATGAATTAATAAAAGCGTTCTAGAAGAACATGATAAATGGCTTGGCATCAATGGCGCTCAGCTTTGTCACGTATTGCGCTTGATACTGTCACTTCCAATTATCCTAAAAATGCTTTAACATATATACAGCGCCTATCACAATAAAACTAAAAAGACAGGAGGTGGCAAAATTGGAAGGTGCCTTGACAGGAATTATTGAGGTGGCTTTACAGCAAGGGATATGGGCAGCTTTATATATCTATCTGTTTTTTCGTATGCTGAAAGAAAATGAATCTCGAGAAGGTCAATATCAAGATATAATCAAAACTTTGAGTGGAGGTATTCAGGATGGCATCATAGATATCCAAGGCCGACTCGATATACTTGAAAACAGCCTATCATGTGTAGATCAGCCGGATAACCTATCAGACAAAAGTAAGCAGTAAGCCTTATACGAACGATGCGAAAGGAGCAACACAAAAATGATTATGGTAAATTGGACCAAGTCGATCCTCACAAATTACCGCGCAAGGCAATCCGAGTTTAGCTATCTGCAATCCAAGAAACGGAAAAAGGGGTTGGATAAAGAGCAGCTTAAGCGTATGCAAGCTTTGGAAGAATGGCTGTTTTGCATGAATTGCCTGCTGATGCAGCTGAGCGAAGATGAACGATACGTCATACGACGTCATGTGATTGATGGTATCGACTGGAGCCGGATCTCCGCTGAATACGCCAGCAGGTGGGGTGAGATCAACAAAAGAAGCCAACGAACCTTGCTCCGGTATCAAAGCGACGGGTTGAAAAAGATCTCGAAGGGATTGAATCATATAGATTTCCCGGATATTGATTAAGGGTGCCCCAAGGCACCCTTGTTCTCATGCAAAATTTATAATGCGAGAGAAGAATTGCCTTGCCGCATCGTTTTATAACATGGAAGAAGTAGATTGAACGATTCCCAGCGCCGCAGAGTGGCAACTGCTGCGGAGGTTTCGCCGAACTCGATATGAACATGAAATGCTATAAATGTATATGCAAGTCCAGATCACAGCTAAGCGGCCATCCGCCATGCTTATAAGCACAGCAGAAAAGGCGAGCGAGCGGTTTTTCTGAATATATGAATGTAAGGAGATGATTATAAGAAGAGACAAGAACGGACGCCTTAGGTGGCAATCCTGAACGAATAGGAAGTGACGGTAACGCTGATCCGACTCCCTTATGTAAAGCGACCCAAACAAAGAAAGGATGATCCATTTGAAACGTTTCTTTTTCGTGCTCTCGCTGCTGGTTCTATCCGTCATGATGGGTGTAACGGCCAACGCTGACGATTACCGTCCGCTTATTGAGCAGATCGGTTCCTTCTATGACCAATACGGCGATTACGATTTATGGCCTAAGGAGGTCTATGAACAGGCCATCTCCATCTTGAAGGGCGCCGGCGTGTTATCTGATGATTCCTTTGAAAACACAGCTTCACAGTCGGCGGAAACGCTGAGAGACGACCTGATGGATGCCTTTCCCGGGACGTATAACGGCTTTCTGAATCGGGTGATCGAAAACCTGTGGGGCCTTTCTGAATTCTGGTCTCTATCGGATAAAGCCTGGTACACGCAATTGCTTAAGGCACACGATCAGTTTACGAGATTTGACCGGCTTTACATGCTGCCAACCGACGCACGGCAGACAGAGGAGTCGATACGGGACCTGGCTTTGCAGCAGATTGAGTATAAATACAACATTTCTCCATCTGAGCTTGCCGATGCCGATCTTTACTATTCCTACTACGCGATGCAAAACGATCCCGAAAAAACGATTTGGCAAATTGTTTTTTGCGATCCGGGTACAAAGGATAAGCTGTTTACCGTGATGTTTTATGACGACGGCTCCATGATTTCATGCAACATGACCAATAGGATCCTCGACGAGGAGGCCAGGGACGCTATTTACCCAAAAGCGGGTCGGTTTTATATGCTTTCGCTTGAAGAGCAGGTCGAGTATGCGCAGTTTAGGCGATTTCCTACTAATGGGCTCCCCGGAGAGGACGATATCTCTCAGGAAGAAGCCTTGGAAATCGCAAACAATGCGCTCATTAAGAATGAAACGACCGATATAGCGGGGTTAAACAAGCTTGACACGTATTTTTCATTCACAATCACAGGTACTTCTGACTTCCGTTTCCCCTATTGGAGCGTATATTATGTCGATCCTGTATTGGATCAGCAGCAATATATGGTAATTATAAATGCCAAAAACGGAATGATACTCAAAGTCGAAGAGTCCGACTGGAGCGTCCCCGGCTTAGGATAAACCTATCATAGTCGGAGTAGTCAAAATGTTTTGAGAGTACTACCCTTTTCCTTGAACATCCTCAGACTACCTGACAACGGTATCCTTTCCTATGTAGAGAGGTTCATATTGCCCACTCAGAGGTTTTTTATCTCATAGCTATCCCATACTAGGCGCACTCATGCATATGGCCGGGCAATTACTGCCCGGCCATATGCCTAGTTCTGTAGATATGCTTGATATACGCCTATTTATGCTGCACGGAAGATGTATTGGCTCGCAGCCCAGCCGGTACCATTTTCGCTAGAAACGCGGGACCAACCGTTTTCGGAGTACAAGTAGGTCATAGCATCATCATTGTACATCCTGTAAAGAGCTGTCGAACTGGTAGAAGGCTTCTGGCGAATATTAAGCCAATCATTAACGCTTACATAGCATCCGCCATTTCCGTAGAGAACATGAACGTACTGCGCAGAGATATAACCCTTAATGTCGCCATACTCGACATAGAGCCAATCACTCGCTCCCGACACATCTACTTCAATAGACGTGCCTTTATTTCTGATAGTACCCTTAATTTTACTCGAGGTATCCGCGCTTTCACGGATATTGACATTCGTCCCCGTAGTTTTAGCATCCCACATAATAGATCTCCTTTAATCTTTTTTGCATCAGTTGTGATGGCCATCAGTTCCTTTTGCTGTATATATTGTAACGCAAGGAGATGATTTTAGGGAGTGACAAGGCCGGACGTAGACGATGACAGTGCCGTATATTTTAGCTGACATGAAAAATGCGGCGCCGCGCCGCCGCGCATAGAAGCGCCTAACACGTTGTTCCTCGTTGCCTTTACGACTTATACCGGTGATATGCCGGCCAGGAGGAATTATGAAACGCATTTTGCTGATCTTTGTGCTCGCCGTCTTCAGTTTGGCAAGTGACCCCAAGGGCATAGCAGAAAAAAAGCCCGCCCAAGAAAGCATTGGGTTCGTCGAGCTCGTGGTCAATAACGTTCATTTCCGGGATACGGCGGCAGGGAAGTCCCTGGGGCTGCTCGAAATCGGAGAATGTCTGCCGCTGTTTCTCGAAAAACGCGTCGGTGAATCCAGATGGTATCTCGTTCATTCCGATGAATACGGCTACGGATATATCAGAAGCGACATGGCCGTCATCATGGACGGAGATCAGCGCCTCGTGCAGTCCGGAAAGGTCGTTTCAACGTTGACGGAAAAGCTTAAACATTTCTTGGAAGCGGCGGCATATTATCAAGTAGAAGGTAGGTTTGAACGATGGAATGCGCAAGACAAGATCGATTTCGTTCTGCTTATGTATAAGGACAACATCCTGGCGCAGGATGAAGCCTACGAGAAGCTCCTGTCGGACACATTATCTGCGAACGAAAAGGAAAAATTGGCATCGGATATTCTTTGCAATCATTATGGAAGCGAAAAACTATCCATTGTCGTCGTGCGCTATGAAGATTGGGTCGAGCCGGAGGTGATCTACGAGGACCACAACTGGTATATGGACATGCTGACACAGGCTTCTGAGTATTATGATTCCTTGATCAAAGAAGAAGAAAGTACCGCCCCTAATTGAAAACGCCCAAAAGGCCCTTATCGCTGTGTTGATCGCATACGATAAGGGCCTTTTTCTATTTCAGCGTGTCCGATGATACCACGTCTTAGCAGATTACCGCATCCGAAAATCCAGTTGCCGGGGCAGCCGCACGTTCTTCCGCGCCCAGGCGAAGGCCTGATCGTCCGCGCAACCGAAGCGTTCGCGCGCGCATAGCTCATACCACAGGTCGGAGAGCAGCGTATCCCCCTCGCGCAGGTCGGGCAGCACGATGGACGCGCCGAGCAGCCGGCGCGCCTCGCCAAACCTGCCCGTGCGGATGCAGGCGCAGGCTTCGTAAACATCCATGCGCCCCGGGCCGCGCGCCCGGCCGCGCAGCGGCGCGGGCAGCCCCTCGATGAGCCGCAGCATGCGCTCATATTGATCCGTGCGCTCCAGCATCTCCAGCGCCTCGAGCACGAGCGGGCGGCATTCGGCCATCTCGACCGCCCGGCACAGCCTGTCGGCGGCGCGCGCCTCCTCGCCCGCGCGCGCGTCCAGCACGGCCAGGCAGCGCAGCGCCCAGGCGTTCTCCTCGAGCGCGAGCGAGCGCTCGAAGGCCTCCCGCGCCTCCCCGTCCGCGCCGCGCGCGGCGCGCATGACGCCCAGGTGATAATACGCAAACCAGTGCGCGCTCCTCCCGGAGGCGATCGCGCCCTCGAGCGCCCGCTCCCAGGCCTCGCCCGTCTGATAGCTCAGCGGCGGGTTCTCCGGCGGCGGGCAGGGCAGCTCGTCCTCCGCGGCCAACGCCTCCCATATCCGCTCCTGCGCGCCTATGCGCATGGCCTTCAGCGACAGTCCCGCTGTATGAAACGCATCCCCCAACAACAGCTTTTCGACCCGGGCAAAGCCCATGCCGCGGTGCACCACACGACCCTCGCTTTGCCCGTCCAGGTCGTGCGCGACCCACGCGTGCAGCATCTCGAGCGTCTCCGCCGGGCCGCGCTGGGCCGTCAGCGCCTCCGCCGTGGCGGCGGCCGCGTCTTCCCAATCGGGGCCCTGCGCCCGCGCCGGGTCCACCTGTACGGGGCCGTACGTCTCCAGCCAGCTGATCCTCTTCCTGCGCGACATGGGCAGGTGCTCCAGCTGCGTGCGCGCCAGACCCGATTGCAGCTCAAAGTACGCGCAGCCCTCCTGCGCCAGGAAGGTCTGCCAATGCCTGCCCCCCGCGCCCATGCCCCAGACGAACAGCTTGCGCCCGCGCAGCCCTCGCGTGGAGGTCTGGCACACGCCGTAGCCATCCGCCCCCACCGCGGCGATAAAGGGCCGCGCATCCGGCTTTACGTCGAAGAAGAAGTCCATCGCCTGCGGCAGGCAGGTCGGGCGGCTGACGTCCCATGCGGGCGCGCTCGGCTCCGCGCGCATCACCGGCACCGGCACCTTCGTGAGCTTGCGTCCGTAGCCGTAGTGAAAAGCCTCGTCCGCCGGCACGATCACGCGCACGTCGTCGC
This sequence comes from Bacillota bacterium, assembly GCA_023404715.1. Classification (GTDB taxonomy): domain Bacteria; phylum Bacillota; class Clostridia; order Christensenellales; family Aristaeellaceae; genus Beduinella. The sequence goes on from JAEYAR010000021.1 coordinate 12,659, forward strand.
GCTCATCCACGGCCATGTTGCTCCACCAATAGACCGCCGTCTCCCGATCCGACGTGTTGTCGATCCGCACGCGCACGTACAGCGCGCGCGCCTCCTCCGGCAAAAAGACCTCCACCCGGTAGAGCAGGCGGCGGATGCGCTCATATTGATACATGCGCAGCACCGGCGTGCCGTCCGCCAATTCGAGGGCTTCGCAGGCCATGTCCTCGGCCGTGAGGGGCGAGTGCCCGATGATGCCTACGTTCCACTCCACGCCGCCGGAGAACCAGGCGTTTCGCAGCGCGAGGTTGCAGGGCTGAAACACCGGATTGACGTGCAGCAGCTCGCGCCCCGCGTCCTTGTCGTAGAGGGACCAGAGCCTGCCGCCCAACTCGGGCAGCAGCGTCGCGCGCAGGTGCTTGTTCTCCAGCACCTGCGTTTTAAAGCGACTCCTCCGCTTCATACGGCTGTAGCCATCCTGCATCGTATAGGGCAGGATGCCGCGCACCGGCGCATAGCCCATGTAGCGCGCCTCGTCGAACGATACCGTTTCGTCTACCTCGACATGCGCGTGCGCGTCCGCCGTGGGCCGCAGGTCGGGCAGCGGGTTGGGCTGGCCCAGCGGGACGGCAGGCATGTGTAAAGTACCCCAGTATAGTTTGCTCATGGTACGCCTCCTCATTCGACGTCGGACGCCGGGCCGTACGCCGTCTTCAAAGTGCTGACCGCCCTACGGCCGGGGATCAGGCGCTCGCCGTCGGTGAAGCCCTCCTCCCTGCCGGTCAGCTCGCGGATGAGCGTCCGGCGCAGCCGGTCGATCCGCCCGGCATAGGCGGGGTTTGCGATCTCGTCGTGCGTTTCGCGCGGGTCCACATCCAGGCGGAAGTACTGCTCCCGCCCGCTGTGCGAATACCAGCAGTACTTGTCCGTCTCCGTGACGATCCATTGGTTGGAGGCGTCGCCCGCCGCGTGCTCGCCGTGCAGCGTCTCGCGGATGCGCTCCCGCTCCCCGCGCATGAGGGGCAGCAGGCTTTCGCCCTCGACGCCCGGGGGGATGGGCGCGCCCGCCGCTTCCAGCAGCGTGGGCATGACGTCGCGCAGCTCCGCCACCGCGCTGATCACCCGGCCGTGGCGCGCGCCCAGCAGCCCTTCGGGCGCGCTGACGATGAGCGGCACGTGCGCGCTGCCCGCATAGGGGCGCGATTTGCGGAAGAGGTGGTGGTCCCCCAGCTCCTCGCCGTGGTCGGAGGTGAAGAGGATGACGGTGTCGTCCGCGCATTCGTCGTCCACGAGCGCCTGCCAGAGCCTGCCGATCTGGTGATCCAGGTGTGTAATGCAGGCATAGTAACCGATTTGCATCTGCCGGATGAGCTCGGGATCGCTGGGGCCGGTCGACGAATCGAAGATGCGGCCGCTTCGGGCGAGGGCCTCCCCATCCTCCCAATCGCCCACAGCCGGGGGCCTGAGGGCCTTATCCCGGTACATATCGAAGTAGGGCTGCGGCGCGTCCAGCGGCGGGTGCGGCCGCAGGTACGAGGCCATGAGGAAGAAGGGCCTGTCCCGGTCGCGGCGGCGCAAAAAATCGACGCACCGGCCCGTCACCCAGTTCGTGGGGTGCAGCCGCTCCTCGTAGATCCAGGGCCGCGCTACCCAGGAGTTGCATTCCAGCCCCGTGTCGGTGATGTCCGCGTCCGCGCCCAGCTCCCGCTTCAAAAAGTGGAAGTAATCGTCCGCCACGCATTGCGCTTCGTACAGCGGCGTTGTATGATTACGGTAAGCGTGCAGGTAGCCGTCGTGCAGCTCGACATGGTGAAACCCCTGCAGGCTGCGCAGCGGGTGCACGTGCATCTTGCCCACGCACTGGGCGTAATACCCGGCGTTCGCCAGCTCGCCCGCGAGCGTATGGGCATAGCGCCAGGGTACGCGGTCCTCGTAGCCTACGCGCCCGTGCGCGCGTTGAGACAGCCCCGTATGCAGCGCGGCGCGGGCGGCGATACAGCTGGGGCAGGCGCTGTAAGCGTTTTCAAAGCGCACGCCGCGCGAGGCCAGGGTATCCAGATAAGGCGTCTTGACGTCGGGGTGCCCCGCCGCGCCCAGGCAGTCCCCCCGCAGCTGATCGGTCATCAGCAGCAGGATGTTGGGTCGCTTGCTCATCGTGATCCTCCTTTGTTCGGATAATATATCAATGAAGGGAAAGCTAAATGAAAGACCTGCAAATGCTCATCAAGCCCGTCTCCGGCGCGTGCAACATGCGCTGCGCCTATTGCTTTTACGCGGACGAGATGAAAAACCGCGAGGCGCCCTGCCTGGGGCGCATGGACGAGCGAACCGCGCACGCGCTCATCGACAGGGCGCTGCAAGAGGCGGAACGCTCGGTCACGTTCGCGTTTCAGGGAGGCGAACCCACGCTGGCAGGGCTCCCTTTTTACGAAGGGTTTGTCCGGCGCGTCGGCGCGCGCAATACAAAGCGACTTTCGGTACGCTACGTGCTACAGACCAACGGCCTGCTGCTGGACGACGCATGGATCGCCTTTTTCAAGCGGCACGCGTTCCTGGTCGGTCTCTCGCTCGACGGGCCGAAGGACGTGCACGACCGCTTCCGCGAGACGAACGAGGGCAAGAGCGGCTTTGCGCGCACGATGCGCGCGGCACAGCGCATGCTGCGCGCGGGCGTGCCCTTCAACATCCTGTGCGTACTCACGGGCGAAAGCGCACGGTCGACCGGGCGTATCTACAGCTTCTACATGCGAAACGGCTTTTCCTACCAGCAATACATCCCCTGCCTGAACCCGCTCGGCTGCGCGGGCACGGAGGGCTTTACGCTCACGAGCGAGGCCTACGCGCGGGCGCTATGCACGCTATTCGACGCGTATTATACGGACATGGCGCAGGGGCGCTACGTCTACATCCGCCAATTCGAGAATTACGCGGGCCTGCTGCGCGGGTGCGAGCCGGAGAGCTGTGCGATGTCCGGGCGATGCGGCATTCAGTTCGTGATCGAGGCGGACGGCAGCGTCTACCCCTGCGACTTCTACGCCCTGGACGCGTGGCGCCTGGGCAACGTGGCGGACGATACGCTGAGCGCCCTGGCGCAGTGCGAGGCGGCGCAGGCCTTTTTGCGCGCGGGCGCCGCGCGGGAGGCCGCCTGCCGCAGCTGCCGCTATTTTCCCCTCTGCCGCGGCGGCTGCCGCCGCGAGTGCGGCGACGGGCTGCATGGGGGGACGAACCTTTACTGCGGGGCGTACAAGGCGTTTTTTGCGTATGCGCTGCCCCGGCTGGGGCAGCTGTTACAGGGGTGACGGCGGGCGCGCAATGCGCGCCCCCACTATGCTGCGTCATCTAAAACTTAACCAATGGATAAAGATGCTTCAGCTTAAGGCGAGCGTTAGCGGTAGTAAATTGTCAGTCGACACAACATGTTGATCATTACGAGATGAAAATCATGCGCTGTACGCACTATATTATTTCTTCTTTCGTTAGTAAGGTTTTGGTTGACGTGGCGTACGACAAAGGGTATATAAGGAAACGTCGAGAAAGTGCCCTCTTCGTCACGGCTACGCCGTGTCACCTCTCCCGGCCGGGAGAGGCTTTGAGGCTACGGGCGGGCGACCCATGGTCGTCCCTACAAAAGGGTACGGCTTATGACGATTTTAATATCCGGCCCTACATGGGTTTGCAGCGGCTTTTGCTCAATCACGAAGCAAAAGCAGGGCCGCCGCCCCCTCGACATGCCATCGCGGGAGGGCGGCAGCCCTTTCTCATTTCAATCCGATCTTACTTGCCGATGGCCGCGGCGGCTTCGGTGATGGCCTTCTTGCAAGCCTCGTAGCCCTGCGCGTTCCACTCGGTCAAAAGCTGCTGATACAGCTCTTCCGTCGTCGCGTCGCTGGTGTCGGCGATGACCTTGGACCATGCCTTGACGTCCGCGCTCAGCTCGAACTTCTCGGGCACGTTCAGATCCCAAACCTCCCAATCGACGTTCATGGGCTTCCAGGTCGCGATGCGGCGATCGCGCTCGACGATGCACATCTCGCGGATGACCTCGGGGATCGTCGGCTCGATGTACTGGCTCAGGTCGCCGTTCCACTGCGCGAGCTGGCCGAAGCAGCCGGTGCTCGGGTACACGTCGCTCAGGGCGACGAAGTTATTGCCCTCCGCGTTCATCGGGCGGGTGATGGTGACGTTGCCCTCCGCATCGACGGTATAATCGGTGCCCTCGATGCCGTAGGTCATGAGCATGAAGCCCTCGTCGCTGTACAGGTAATCCATGATCATGAGGATGCGCTCCAGCTTTTCGTCGTCCACATTGCCGGCGACGTAGGTCTCGGACCAGAAGCTCTTCTCGGAGAAGGCCACGCTATCCGGATCGTCGAACGGCACGAGGGCCACGGCGTCTTCAAAGGCGATGTCGGGCTGGTTGACAACCCAGGTGTCGTAAATCTGCTTGACGTGCTTAGGCGTGTTCTGCTTGCCCAGGATGCCGATCTGGCCGGAGGCGAACATCTCCTGCACGTCCTTGGGGTTGCGGGCCGCGAAGTCCTGATCCATCCAGCCGTTCTTATAGGCCGTGCGCAGCATGTCCATGAGCGGGATGGTGGTCGCTTCAAACTGCGGCTTCACCCAGACGCCTTCCTCGTTCTTCATCCAGCGGCTGTCGGTATCGCCAAAGCAGGCGAAGTGCTGCGAGGTCGGGAACACCTGCTCGTAGCCGAAGCCGATCGTATCCTTCTTGCCGTTGCCGTCCGGATCGTTCTCGGTGAACGCCTGCATGATGGGCAGCAGGTCTTCCTTCTTGGTGGGCATTTCAAGGCCCAGGTTCTCAAGCCAATCCTTGCGGATCATCAGGCCGCGATCCATGCACCAATAGGAGGAGTCGCTGTAGGTCATGCGCGGGAAGATGTAGTTCTCGCCGTCGACGGCCAGGGACTGCACCTCGGGCAGATTCACATACTTTTCGACGTTGGGGTACTTCGACAGGTCCTTGGGCAGCGCGCGGACGACGCCGTCCTCGATCCACTGATAGTAGGTGCCCGATCCGGCCGCCCAGTCGATGCCGCCGCTGATATCCGGCAGCGAGCCGCCCGCGGCCCAGGTGGTGTACTTATCGGTATAGTCGCCCCAGCCCACGTTCATGGGCACGAAGGTCACGTTAAACTTTTCCTGCACCATCTTCAGGATCGCGTCGGGCTCCGCGGCGTCCAGCTTCGCATTCTCGATGTCCCATACGGCCACCGAAATTTCCAAGGGCGCCAGCTCCCCCTCAGCCGCCGCCAACGTAGGCAGCGCGCCCAGGAGCATCATCGCACAAAGGACCAGGGATAACCACTTTTTCATAACCAAATAGCCTCCTTTTTTTCGCCTGGCAGGCCCCTCGGCCCGCCTCTATTTAAGCCGCCGTAACAGACGGCCCAAATACGATAATCATATCGGCACGCCTCAGCTCTTGACCGCGCCGAGCATGATGCCGGTGGCAAAGTACTTCTGTACAAAGGGGTAGACCACCAGGATCGGCAGCGTGGCCACGGCCACGGACGCCATCTGCATGCCCGTCTTGTAGATGGCCACGTTCGCATTCTTGAATGAGTTGGCCATATCGTTGCCCAGGTCCATCGTCGCCTCGATGACGATCTTGCGCAGCAGCAGCTGCAAGGGCGTCATGGTGGCGGTATTCTTCTGGATGAAGATCATCGCGTTCCACCACTCGTTCCAGAAACCCACCGCGTAGAACAGGGCGATCGTCGCCAGGATCGGCGCGGCGCAGGGAAGCACGATCTGCAGCATGATGCGAAACTCGTTCGCCCCGTCGATGCGGCCCGACTCGGGCAGCGATTCGGGGATCGTCCCGAAGTAGTTTTTCATCAGGATCATGTTGTACACGCTCAGGCAGCCGGGCACCGTCATGACGAGGATGTTGTCGATGAAGCCCAGATCCTTACAAACCAGGTAGAAGGGGATCAGGCCCGCGCCGAAGTACATCGTGATGACGAATAGCGTCAGAATCCAGCCGCGGCCGGGCAACGATTTTTTCGACAGCGCATAGCCCGCGCAGGTCGTCACGCTCATGGCCAGGGCCGTGCCGAATACCGTGTTGAAGAGGCTGACGCCAAACGCGCTGATGAGCTTGGGATCGCTGAGGATCGTCTTATAGTTCACCAGGTCGAAGCCCTTGGGCCACAGGTAGAGCTGCCCGCCGGACACGTATTTATAAGGCGCGAAGGATACGAGCAGCATGTTGTAAAAGGGAAAGATCATCAAAAGCGCCAGCAGCGTGAGCACCGCATAGATGATGAAATCCGCCGCGCGCGATCCGGCCGAGCGCCGAAGCGCGTTTTTATGCTTGATACGGGTATTCATATGGCCATCCTCCTCATCGTCTTGATCACAGCAGTCCTTCTTCGCCGCACAGCTTGGCGATGCCGTTGGCCGCCAGCAGCAGGGCGAAATTACAGACCGATTTGAACAGGCCGGCCGCGACCGTCAGGGAGAAGTTTTGCCCCTTTTGGAACGCGTAACGATAGATGAACGTGTCGAAAATATCGGCCACGGGCATCGTGATGTCGTTGTAGAGGTTAAAAACCTGGTCAAAGCCCGCGTTGAGGATCTGGCCGCACTGCATGATGAGCATGATGACGACCGTGGGGCGGATGGAGGGCCAGGTGATGCTCAGGCAGCTCTGCCAACGGTTTGCGCCGTCGATCTTGGCCGCCTCGTAAAGCGTCGGGTCGATGGAGGAGATCGTCGCCAGGTAGATGATCGAGCCCCAGCCCACGCCCTTCCAGATGCTCGTCGTAAAGATCATGGGCAAAATCGTCTTGGTATCGGTGAGGAATTTGACCGGGTTACCGCCCAGCGCCTGAATGATCTGGTTGATCGTGCCGGTCGACGTGAAGAGCATGTTGATCAAGCTGGCCACCAACACCCACGAGAGGAAGTGCGGGAAGGTGTAGACCGTCTGATACACGCGCTTGAGGCGCGGATGGTGCATCTCGTTCATCAGCAGCGCCAGGATCACCGGCATCGGGAATTCTAGGATCAGACGGCCGAAGCTGATGATCAGCGTATTGCGGAAAGCCTGCCAGAAATCCGGCTTGGCGAACAGGTTTTCAAACCATTTGAACCCGACCCAGTTCATGTTGGCGATCTGCCCGTAAAAGCGGATGACCGGCAAATTCCCCCAGGCGCTCTGGGTGTTGAACTTAAACTGCTTGAACGCCAGCACCAGGCCCCCCATCGGGGCGTACATAAAGAGGAGTACCACGATCAGGGCCGGCGCCAGCAGCACGTAAAACATCGCGTGATTGCGAATGCGCGTACCCAGCGGCGTAATGCCCGCCCGGTTGACAGGTGTCTTCCCTTTTGCCCTTGTGATCATGAAACCCTCTCCTTTGACATTCAATGCGTACGATTTTTGACAACGCCAAAAAGAAAACGACGGATGTATTTGAAGCGCTTATGCGCCCCAAAGGCATCCGCCCGCGGGCATCTTAAATCGTACAATAAAATTGACGCAGAAACCTTCTCATTCTTTTAATGTTTACCATTTACATCTGCGTCGAAAACTTATAATAATACTTTAGCATATTTATGCACTTTTGTCAACAACAAAAAGAATATTGTATTCTTCACCAAGTATTGCCCCCAAAAAGGACACAGAACATATGAAAAAATGACATGTTAAATGATGGATGCACACACAAACATTGCCTAATCGCCCCCCGGCGCCTACGCAAAACGCCCCGCCTCCGAACCAAACGGAGGCGGGGCGCGGTTGATTTTTACGCCTGCGGATACGAGACGCTATAGGTCCCGTCGCCAAAGTTGACCGTCACTTGCGTGCCGTCCGAGAAGGTCGTACGCTGCAGGGAGCGGTCGTCCGTCAAAAACTCGTGATTCACCATCTGCTCCATGGCCACGCGGCGCTGCAGCCCGCTGAGCGTCCGCCACTGGCGAATGTTCTCCTCGAGCGCCTCGCCTTCGAGCGCCTCGCCCATGTAGGCCATACCGCCTGCGAGCAAGGCGTGCAGAAAGCCGCTCGTCCCCTGCGGGATGCCCCATTGTTCGCCCCCCATCACCCAAGGGATGATCACGCAGTCGTGATAGACCAGGTTGAAAAGCGGCACGGGGATGGCCGTCTCCTGATAATAGGGCGCCCAGTGGCAGAAGACCAGCGAGCGCATCGCCCAGTCGTTCACCTCCTCCGAGGAGGGGGCGATCCCGTGCGCGCTCAGGTAATCGAAGCACCGGCAGCGCCACTCCAGACACTCGCGGCGGCTCATGCGGTGGCGGGGGTTGGCGCACTCGTCCGGCTCATTGCAGGTAAACACGTCCAGATAGGCGGCCCGCAGGCGGACGCCGTGCGCGAAAAGCTGCTCGAAGTTGCGGCGCACGTAATCCGGCGCGAGCGACGCGCACAGGTAATTTTGCCGCCCGCCCGCCCAACGGGCCATCTCAAAGACCGTCCCGTCCGCGAGCTGCACCGCGTTGTCCGGATCGTACGTCTCGGCGTCCAAATAGTAGTCGCGGTATTGGTCGTGAAGGCCGAACAGGTAGCCCAGCGCCTCCATCTTATCGGAGAGTGCCTTGAGCCCGGCCCAGCCGCCAGCCTCGTCGCAGGCAGGCAGGTAATCCGGGTGCTGATTGTCGTAGCCCGGCTGGCCCCAGCCATCCAGGTGCAGGTACAGCTTGTCGACGCCCATGGCATGCAGGCGGCCGATGCGCTCCGCCCAATGGGCGAAGGGGGTAAGCCTGTCGTTCCTCTCCGGATGCTCCGCATCGTAGTAGGAAGAGCCCGGCGACACGTGCGTCTTGCCGTCCGCATGCATCACGCAGCAGCCGATCAGGCGTTCGACGTTGGGGTTCTGGGCCGCCTTTTCGCGCAGCGTGCGCACCCGGCCCTCCTCCTCGGCGATGCGCCGATAAAGCTTGCACAACGTCACGTAATTGCTCCCCGCCGGCACGAACGCATAGGTGACCGTGCGCGCATAGCCCATGCAGCCCAGCGAGGGCAGGTGGCGCACGCGCACGCGCGTCGGCCCGCCCGCCGGGTGGTCGACGCTATAGGCGCTATCCCAGCTCGCGCGCACGTAGCACAGGTAGCCGCCCTGCCCCGTGATCTCGCCCCACCAGGGCATATAGGCGGCCTCGGAGCCCATCTGGCCGTCGAAGGGCAGCTTAGCGCCGATCGCCTGCGGCCAATCCGTAGGCAGCAGCTGGCCCTGCATGGTGTTCAGCACCGCGTAGCTCCCCGGCTCGTCCGCAGCGAGCGGCCCCGGCCACTCGACGCCGCGCACCTTCAGGCCCCCCATCTCAAGCGGCACGAAGGTGCAGTTGACGAAGCCGGTTGTAGGGTCCAGCAGCACGCGGGTTTCAAAGCAAAGATCCCCATAGTCCGCAAAGCCGCCGTAGCGGACGCTATAGCCGTCGCCCAAGCCCGTACGAAGCGCCGTGCGCGCTACGCTTTGCGCGCTGAAAAAGGGGATTTCAGACCCATCCGCCAGCACGATGCGCGGCTCGTACGCGCCGTCGAAGGCCCAACGCTTGCCGAAGGCCTCCACAAATCCATCCCGGCTCAAGGTCGCTCCGCCCTCTTGTCTCATGCGCAATCCATCCTTTCGCCCCGGCGCTAAAGCGCCGGTTCCTCTGCGTCCATTATAGGGGCCCCCGTACGGGCGTGTCAATCGCTCGACGCAAAAGGCGGGGCGCAACAATGTCTACACGTGCCGTTTCCCGTAGCGCCGGGGCGGGCACTTGAGCGCCGCCTCGTGCCTTCGCATCGCCTCGGCCTGCTGCTCGGGCGGGGCGATGTACGAGCGCTGGTGCATCAGCAAACGCGTGTTCACCATGCGCTTAAAGTGCATCTGGCACAGCGCCACGCCGTGCTCGGGGCACGCGCTGAGCGCGAGGTAACGGTCGTGCCCGGTGTCGAACCAGGGCAGCCGGAACGCCGTACGCCCCCCGCAGACCGGACAGCGCACGCGCACGAGCGCTTCGTCCGCCACCGCGTCGGTCTGGTACTTGTAGGGCGTGGGCACGCTGCGCGCATCCGAGGCGGCGATGCGCGCTTCCTGGCGCACCGTCTCTTCCAGCTGCGCCAGCCGCTCTACCGGCGCGCTATCATAAGCCGCGCGGACCGCGGGCAGTACCTGCGCCGTGCAGAGCGCGTCGTTCACCGCCCGGTGCGCGGGAAGGTCCGCCTCGAGGCCCAGCGCCTCCATCGCCGCATGCAGGCCGACCTGGCGCGAGGGCGTAGACGTCAACAGGTGCGCGTAGAGCAGCTGCGCGTCGACCGGCGGCTCAAAGGGCAAGCCGGTCTTGAAAAAACGCGTATTGCGCAGCAGCACCGGGTAGTCGTCGCGCCCCCAGGTGCACAGCCGCACCCCCTCCCCGCAGAACGAGACGAAGGCGGCAAAGGCCTCCCGAAAGGACATGCCCGCGTCCAGCTCCTCCTGCGTGATGTTCGTCACCTCGCGGATATGCTTGTCCAGCAGCGGATAGATCGCGGGCCGCACGACGAACTGACAGCTCCCGACCACGCGAAGCTGCGCATCCAGCTTCGCCGCGCCGATTTCGATAATTTCATGCGGCATCTCGTAGCGCGTACGGCTGGGGCTCTGGTTCCACTCCAGGTCCACCACCACGAGCGGCCGGTCAAATAGCTTGAGCATAAGATTCCTCCAAATCGCAACTCCTCTTATTTTAACGGATATCGGCGCGTTTGGCGACCCCTTTTGTATGATTGATATTTTTTTCCGAAAAATTGCGCTGTGGGCTTTTCAAATACGAATATTTGTTCTATACTAGTCTCAGCAGGGTCCTGTCCCGTAGGCGGTAGGCGCAGGGCCTATTTCGAAGGAGGAGAAGATGGCTACAAATGAACAGACGACCGCAAAAGCCGGTTCCCCGCACTATGTTGCGGTCATCAGCCGGGTCGACATCCGCAAGGCGGTCATCCTTGCGCTCGCTAAGGCGGTCGAAAATAAAAAGAAGCCCTAATCATTACAAAATTATGACGAAAATACTTGATATATTACAATTTATATATTATACTAGGATCAGACGTGAACCAGAAGGAGGTCTGCATATGATCTGTCCTGTTTGTCATACGGAAATCCCAGAGGGATCGAACATATGTCCCCACTGCTATGCGGATCTGATCAAGACCCAGCAGAACCGTTACCATAAGCCCGCCAAGACGAGCGGGCCCACCAAGATCAATCCCCAGGCCCTGATCGTGGCCGGCGGGTTGTTCATCGTGCTGCTCGTGCTCGTCATCGTGCTCGTGCGCTTTATGTTCAGCGGCAGCTCGCCCGACCCGACGCCGCAACAGCAGCAGCCGGGCGGCGCGCAGGCCCAGCCGTCGCCCGAGCAGACGCAGTTCGCGGTCTTCGGCGAGCCGGTAGACGTCGTCGTCCCCACGCTTGAGCCGGTGCAGACGCCCATCGTCACGCCTACGCCCGCGCCCACGGCCGAGCCCACGTACGTCTCGCTCAAGAAGGGCGACCGAAACGACCAGGTCAAGATGGTGCAGACGGCGCTCGTCTCCCTGGGATACCTGACGGACAAGGCGGACGGCATCTTCGGCGCGAACACTGAAACCGCGGTCAAGGCGTTCCAGAAGGCGAACAACCTGAAGGACGACGGCATCGCCGGAGCGCAGACGCAATCGGCGCTGTTCAAGCAATACTACAGTTCAGGCGCCGCGCAGCCTCAGGCGCAGGTGCAGACGCAGGCGCCCGTCTCAAACGAGCAGGTGCCCAACCTGCCGGGCTGACAAACGACCTAAACCGCCCCGCCGCTACGGCTAGATGCCGTAACGGCGGGGCTTGTTTCATTACAGCAATTAGGTCATATCGTCGCGCAGCGCGTCGATGATGTTTTCTCGTTTGATCCGGCTGACGGCGTACATCATGGTGATCATGATGATGAACAGCACGCCGACCACGCTGATGACGATGCTGAACCACGGCAGCACAAAGCCGACTTCGTTTCCGACCATCCCCTCGTGGATTAAAAAGGAACAAAGTACCGCCAGGGGAAGCCCGAAGAGCAATGCGCGCACGCCGTAGAAAACGCACTCTAGGCGCATCATCTTGTTAAAATCCCGGTCGGCCATCCCCACAGAGCGAAGCATGGCGAGCTCTTGCCGGCGGAGTTTGATATTCGTGGAGATCGTGTTGAACACATTGGCGACCGCAATCAGCGAGATCATGACGATGAAGGTATAGGCGAACACGTTGGCGATGAGGACGTAGTTGCGATTTTCCTCGAACGCTTGCGCCGTATTGAGCAGGAGATACGGGGCCGTAATCCCGGACGCCTGAATCGCCGTCCGCATCTGAGCCGCCAAACGCGACGGCTCTTTGGACTGAAAGGTCATGCCTTTTACAACCAAATTTCCGAAATCGTCGCGCAGCGCCAGCCTTTCTCGAAGCGACCAGGGGGCTATCACCTGAAAAAAGTAGGGCCGCTGCTCAAGGCTGACCGCCGTCGGGGGCGTATCCGGCGGAACGATATCAAAGAACGCGACGTTTACGCCGATGCGTTCCGCTTGCTCCTGCCCCGCCGCGCCGTCCGTCCCCGGGACGAGGGTTAAATCCATCGAAGGGACGGCGAACATATCCGCCAGCTCGCGGACCTCCTGCGACGAATTGCCGTCGTCCAGCATCTTGGCGACGGCGATCGCCTTTGCGCTTGGCCCCGCATACTCCTCCGGCGGCAAGCCCAAGCCTTCGATGATCCGCATGTAAGCGTCATCGCTCAAAAACTGAATCCTCGCCGACAGGTTCACCGTCCCCTCCGACGTGGGGCCCAGGTCCAAGCCCCGGCACGCATCCGTCAGCTCGTCCGTCCGAACGGCGCAGGCGTACGTCATGACCGCCTGATAGGCGCTACCATAAACGCCCTCGGCGCTTTTCATCTCATCGTATAGCCGTATCCATTCGCCGTCTTCCATCTCCATCGTGCCCAAACCGACGTCATAGTCCGTCACCATCTCGGCCTGCCGCGTCATCTTTTGCATATCCGCCACCAAAGCGCTCGTCGATATGAACAAGACGATGCTGAGCACAAGCGACAGCACGATGCTGCGATAGCGTTTCTTGTTCCTCTTGAAATTCTTGAGCGCCAGAACGCCCTCCAAACCGTACAGGCGCTGCGCCCACTTAGGGGTCTTTACGGTCCTCAAATCGACCTTTACATCGTTCGTTTGCCGGATACACGCCATCACCGGCGTACCCGCGGCCTTTCGGGCCGGTATATAAGCCGAAATCAAGATCGTAACCATGCTGACCGCCGCGGCCGCGGCAACCGCGAGGGCGGATACATGCAAGGTTAAGGGGACGCCGGTATAGAAGATACTCCCAAAGCTCATGCCGACAGCGGATATCGCCAGCCCGATGCTGCAAAGGCCCCCGAGAACGCCGAGCGGGATGCCGATCGCGCCGATGCAAAGCCCTTCGAAGAGCACCGAATTGCGCAATTGTTTTGCCGTAGCGCCAACGGAAGAAAGAATCCCAATCTGGCGCGTGCGCTCGCCGAGCGAGATGCTGAAGGCGTTATAGATCAGGAAGATCGAACCGACCATGATTATGGCGATCACAATGCAGCTTAGCGCATACAGCATCGCATTGAACACCCGATCGGCCGGGTTTTTGGATAGCCCCATCACGCGCAGCACGTCGTCGTTAAAGAAGAAGGCATGCCCCTGCGACGTACTGTCCGCGTATGCATGCACCTCGCGCGGATTTTTCAGCGTAACGAATAGGCTATGACGGTCCGCCCCGTCTTGGGCGTCGGCCCGCGTCAATGCGGTGTATCCCGGCGAAGCGTCCTTCTCAAAAACGGGCGTTTGGCAGACGCCGACGACCCGATAGGTCTTTTCGCCCTGAATCACGAGCGTCTCTTCCCCGGCCGCGTACGGATCGCCCTGACCGAGCCGTTCGTCTGCGCGCATGCGGCTCCCCACCGATAGGGAAAGCGTATCCCCCACCGCAAAGGAGCCGCCTGCCTTCATCATTTTGCCAGAGATGAGAAGCTCCCCGCTGTTTTCGGGCAGCCTGCCTGAAATGAGGCTGATGGGCAGGGCGTCAAAGGTTTCAGGTTGAAAACCGGCGATAAAAAGATACGGCTTATTCAGGCCTTGCTCGCCGTTCAGCGGCGCGTAGCCGATATGCTCAAAGGTTACCGTATGGGAGACCTGCGCGTCGAGCGCCCGTTCCTGCGCGAAGGAAGAATCGACGTCCAAGAAGGCGACGTGCCAATCCCCGTACTTATGGGCCGCGCCGTCGGCCATATAGTGCAACAAAGAGACGCCGAAAGTGACGACCGCCGTAATCAGGGCGGCGGACAGGACGACGCCGATGACCGTCACGACCGTCCGCGTGCGGTTCTTTTTCAGCCCTTGCAGGGCGACCTTATGAAAGATGTTCACGGGCGCACCAGCCTTTCATCGCGCACCACTTTGCCGTCCGATATGCCGATGATGCGGTCCGCCTGCAGCGCGATGTTTTCATCGTGGGTGACGAGCAGCAGGGTCTGGCCGTATTTCTTGTTGCTCTCCTTGAGCAGCCGTACGATCTCCTGGCCGTTGCGGCTATCCAGACTTCCGGTGGGTTCGTCCGCCAGCATCACGGCCGGGGCGTTCATGAGCGCGCGCCCGATGGCGACGCGCTGCTGCTGTCCGCCCGAAAGCTGGTTGGGCAAATGGGTCCGGCGCGCTTGCAGGCCCAGTAGTTCCAGCAAATCGTCGAGCCTCTCTTCGTTGACATCGCGCCTATCCATCAGGATGGGCAACGTGATGTTCTCCACCACGTTCAGCGTGGGGATCAAATTGTGGAACTGGTAGATGAGCCCGACCTGGCGCCTGCGGAAAATGGCGAGATGCTCGTTATTCTGGGCGTAGACATCCTGCCCGTCCAAATAGACCTTGCCGCTCGTGGGCACATCCACGCCGCCGATGATGTGCAAAAGCGTGGATTTACCGGAGCCCGAAGAGCCGACGATCGCGGTGAACTCCCCTTTTTCGATCGTAAGCGTTACGTGGTCGAGCGCCGTGACCTGGCTTTCCCCCTTTCCGTAGACCTTACAGAGATTTTCGACCTTTAAAAACTCCATTATGTGAGTCCCCTTTCCTTATGGTTCCCTCATATAATAGAACTTCAGGATTACAACTGCGTGACGATGCGGTGAGAGATCCGTCACTTGGGGAAGCGGATGTCGAAGAGGGCGCCGCCCTGCGGATGGTTTTTCGCGGCGACTGTGCCCCCCTGGCGCGTGATGATCCCCCGGCACAAGGCCAGGCCGATGCCGTATCCCGAAGCGTCCGTGCTCTTGCCGCGATAAAACCTGTCAAAAAGGCGGGGAATCTGCGCCGCATCAAAGCCCGGACCGCTATCGCGGACGGTGATTCGGGTGTACAGGGGGTTATCCGCACACTCAATCTCGATCCGCCCGCCCTCGCCCGCGTTTTCCATACAGTTCTTTAGGATGTTTTGCAGGGCCTGCGCAAGCCAGCCCGGATCGCCCTGCAAGGCGGCCCCTTCCGGCACGTCGGCCCGCACGTCGATCCCGCGCAGCTCCAGGGGGATCAGCAGCGGCTGGAGCGCGGCGCGGACGAGGTCGCTTACGAAGACCGTCTCGCTTTGAAAGACGACGATGCCCGCATCGAGACGGGACAGCTTGAGCAGGGCGGTGAGCAGCCAGTCCATCCGACCCAACAGCTCCTCCGTCTCGCGCGCGAAGGCCCTGCGCTCTTCCTCGTCGGTGCTGGCGTCGAGCAGGGAGAGGGTGAGGTTGACGGACGTGAGCGGGGTGCGCAGCTGGTGGGCGATATCGGCCAACGAGTCGGCGAGGCGCTCCTTTTCCCTTGTCAGCGCGTCGTTTTGCTCGCGGATGCGCAGCGTCATCTTCATAATCTCGCTTTGCAGGATGGAGAGCTCCCCCTCTTCGCACTCGCCGATGTCCAGGCGCTCTGCGTGGTGCAGCACGAGGTCGATCTGATCGGATAGCCGCGCGATGCGCTTGTACCTAGAACGCGTAAACGCATAGAAGGCGACGGCGAAAGCGCAGGACGAGGCGGCGGCGAGGACGCCCGCCGCAACGCCGATGGCAAACCCGGCGAAAATGGCGGCGACGGCGATCGCGGCAAAGCAAGCGGCAAATTGCCGGAATTCCTTATTTCGAAGCATGCGCGCTCCCCAACCTATACCCCGTCCCGCGGACGGTCAATATGATCTGCGGGCGCGCCGGATCTTCCTCGATCTTCTCGCGCAGGCGCTTGATGTACACGGTCAGCGTATTGTCGTTGACGAATTCTCCCGCCGCATCCCAAAGCTCGTCGAGCAGGGCGCCCCGCGTGAGGATGGCCTCGGGATTTCTCATGAACGCGAGCAACAGGCGGTATTCGAGCGCTGACAGAAAGACCTCTTTTCCATTTTTCTTGACGACGCCGCTCGCCGGGTCGACGTAAAGGCCGCTCATTTCAAACGCGCCGCTGCGGCCGCGCTTTCGCAGGGCGGCCGCGATCCGCGCGATCAGCTCGCGTGGACGAAAGGGCTTGGTGACGTAGTCGTCCGCGCCCATGGTCAGGCCGGTGACGACGCTCGCCTCGTCGCCGGACGCCGTCAGGAAGATGACGGGAATATCCTGCGCAGCCTTGATCTGCGTACAGACCGTAAAGCCGTTGCCGTCCGGCAGGGAGACGTCGACCAGCGCGAGGTCAAACGCGCTTCCTAAAAGCTGGTCGAAGGCCTCCGCCTGCGTAGCGGCGTGGGCGACCGAAAAGCCCTCTGCACGCAGCAGCAGCTGCAGGTTCTTGGCGATCGCTTTATCGTCCTCGACCAGAAAAATACGTGTCATGGGCCGCCCCTCCTGTAAGTTTTTTTGAAGGTTTGATATCCTTAATCATAGCATACTTTCGCTAAAACGCAACGGCGCGGGATGCAAAACAAATGAGCTTACGTGGGACTTTCTCGGCTTTCCGCCCACTGGGCGGCCTCGACTCCAATGTCATTAACTTTAGGATATGTCGAAGGTGAGCAAAGCGAACGAGCGGCGTGCGAATTGAAAATTCGCCGACGCGTACCCCGCGTTGCGCAGCAAGGCGGGGCGAGAAAGGAAATCGGAATCCCCCTGTCCCCTTTGGCCCCAGCGGTGCGCGTTTCCCCGCCGGAGGCAGTTGTGAATCAATCTGGTATCGATTTCAATATGGATAGAGCAATGCATTGATTGTGTAAAACATACCCCCTATTTAGTGCGCCTATCTGCAGTCAAATGGTATTTACGTCAATATTATTGCAAAATAATGCGCCTATTTCCTAAAAAACTTTAGGAAACCATCTTGCAATCGATTGCAATAGCTGTTATACTGTGGTCAGCAAAAGAAAACAGACGCCGGGAGGCGAGCCACATGTCCCCATCCCTCACCATCCACGACATCGCACGCGAGGCGGGGGTCAGCGCCTCCACCGTATCGCGCGTGCTCTCCGGCCACCCCAACGTCAGCGCCAAGACGCGCGAGCAGGTCATGCGCGTGGTGCGCAAATACGATTTTCAACCCAACTCCCTCGCGCGCGGGCTGCAGCAGCAGCGCTCGCAGACGCTGGGTATCATCATGCCCGACGTCGACCACCCCCACTACGCCGAGCTCTTCACCGCCGCCTACGACCAGGCGCGGGAGCTGGGATACACGCTCACCCTCTACTCCCTCCACCCTGGCGAGGGGATAACGGACGAGTTCGTCAGCCAGCTGATCGAGCGCAGGCTCGACGGGGTGATCCTCACCGGCGGCTGCGTGGAATCCCAAAGCTTTCAGGACCTGCCCGCGCTGCTGGGCAAGCTTAAGCGGTATATGCCGCTCGTCGCGGTATGTTCCCCCATCCCGGGCGTATCGTGCGTGCACATCTACGACGACATGGCGCTGGGCATGCGGCTATGCGTGCGGCATCTGTCCTCCCTGGGCCACCGGCGCATCGCGCTGCTGGGCGAGGCGGAGGAAAACGCGAGCTTCCGCACCATGCAGGCGCGCCTTTGCGGCTATTTGGGCGAGATGCAGGCCCTCTCGCTTGCGCCCCTCACGCTGCACACCGACCGCCACCGTCCCGCGAACGGCGAGATGGGCGTGCTGCGGCTCTTTGACTCGCTGCCCGAGGGGGAGCGTCCCACGGCCCTGATCACCGTCAACGACATGGTGGCCCTGGGCGCCATCCGCCAGCTGCACCGCATGGGGCTCTGCGTGCCGGACGACGTCGCCGTCGTGGGCTGCGACAACGAGTTTTTCACCGCCTATACCCTGCCCTCGATCACGACGCTCGACCTGCACGTAGCCGAGCACGGCCGCCTGGCCGTGCGGGAGCTGGCCGCGCAGATCGCCTCGCCGGGGGGCGCCTACCACCGGGTTTACGAGCCCGCGCTGATCATCCGCGAATCCTGCGGCTGCCAACTCGGCAGACGTGATTTATAGCAAGATGCAAAAATAAGTCATAGGGGGATTGTCCATGGACGCATCGCGCAATTCCGTCACCCGCCCGGCGCTCCCGCGCAATACATTGCCGCGCAATAAGCGCCGCCTGCAATTCTTAAAGAACGATTGGGAGCTCTATCTGCTGCTGCTCATCCCCTTCCTCTTCGTGCTCCTCTTCAAGTACGGCTCGTATATCGGGCTTACGATCGCTTTCAAGGATTACAAGATCGCCAAGGGCTTCTTCGGCAGCGAATGGGCGGGGCTCGAAATCTTTGAGAAGGTATTCAAGACCCGTGATTTTACGAAGGCCCTGCGCAACACGCTGCTGCTCAACGTGCTTGACCTCGTCTTCGGCTTCCCGATGCCCATCATCCTGGCCCTCATGCTCAACGAGGTGCGCGTCATTGCCTATAAGAAGATCTCGCAGACGCTTCTGTACCTGCCGCACTTCCTCTCCTGGGTCATCATCGGCGCCATCGCCTATCAGCTCTTCTCCCTGACCGGCATCGTCAACACGCTCATCGAGCGCCTGGGCGGCAGCGCGATTCCCTTTTTACAAAAGGACTTTCATTGGCTCGTCAGTTACGTGGTCATCGGCGTATGGCAAACCATGGGCTGGGGCACGATCGTATACCTGGCCGCCATCACCAGCATCAATCCCGAGCTATACGAGGCCGCCGTGGTCGACGGCGCCAACCGCTGGCAGCAGATGCTGAACGTCACTCTGCCCTGCATCCGGGCGACCATCGTCACCCTGCTCATCATGAACCTCGGGCGCGTCATGGGCGGTTCGTTCGAGCGCGTATACGCCCTCAAGAACGTCGCGACGACCGAGTTTACCTACACGATCCCCGTGCTCGTCTACCGTTGGGGCATCGAGGGCACCAAGCAATCCATGGCTACGGCCCTGGGGCTCTTTCAATCGGTGATCGGCATCCTGCTGGTCCTGGGCAGCGACTTCGTCGCCAAACGCCTGGGCGAGGACGGGTTGCTTTAAGAAAGGGGGACGCATCCATGGCACAAACCGCCGTTTCCACGCCCAAAGCGACCAAGCGCCGCCTGCAGGGGCGCAGCCTGATCGCCGACGCCGGCATCTATTTGTTCATCCTCCTGTGCTGCCTCACCTGCGTGCTGCCCTTCCTGCACGTGCTGGCCAAGTCGCTCTCTGCGGAACATTTCGTCATCTCCAAGGATGTCTTCCTGCTGCCCAAGGGGCTGAACTTTGAGGCTTATAAAAAGGTTCTCGCGGATTCGAGCATCACGGGCTCAATGATGATCTCGATCGTGGTCACCGTGCTCTTTACAGCCTTGGGCCTGGTCCTGACGCTCTGCGCGGCCTACGTGCTCTCGCGAAAGCAGCTGCGCGGCCGCAAGTTCTTCACGTTCTTCTTCATGTTCACCCTCTACTTCTCCGGCGGCCTGGTGCCCGAATACATGCTCATGGCGAACCTCGGGATGCTGGAAAGCCTCTCCTCGCTGATCATGCCGCTGGCGTTTTCCGCCTACAACTTCCTTATCATGAAGACGAGCATCCAGGCCTCCTTCCCCGACTCCCTCGAAGAGTCGGCACGCCTAGAGGGCGCGGGCTACATCCGCATCCTCTGGAGCCTGGTGATCCCGCTATCGCTGCCCATCATCATGACGATCGCGCTCTTCCTCGCCGTGGGCCGCTGGAACGCCTATCAGGACGCGCTCTTCTACATCAAGCAGCGCACGGATCTGCGCCCCATGCAGCTCAAGCTCTACTACCTCGTCGTCGCCGCGACGGAGAACTTTCAGGCGTCGGAGACGGTCGTCACCGTCACTACCAACCCCGAGGTGCTCAAGGCCGCGTGCGTCATGTTCGCGACGATCCCAATCATCTGCGTCTACCCCTTCGTGCAAAAGTACTTCGTGCAGGGGACGATGATAGGGGCGGTGAAAGGCTAGCGCCTTGTGGCCGGGGAAGGGTCCCCCGCCACTGCCACCCCTTCTTTTGGGATTCGGCCTGTCGGCCCTGCGGGGCGCTCCCGGGCGGCCTCAGGTGCGGGTACCCTTTTCGCTCCGCTGGCGCTGCGCGAAAAGCGCGCATTTGCGCCGCGCATGTCGCCGCAAATGATTGCATTTGGGGAAGCCTCACGGCCTCCCCAAGCCCCTCGAGGTTTGGGGAGGCTCCGCCTCCCCTCGCCCCCTCCGGGTTGCGGACGGGCCATCGCTTCGCTTGGCCCTGCCCTTGCCCTTTCTGGCCTCAGCGGAGCGCGTCTCCCCGCCGGAGGCAGTAGCGTACGCCCACTGGGCCACGGGCGGGCGACCCAAGGTCGCCCCTACATAAGAATTGCAGCATTTAACCTTCACCTCATACCCAATCAGGGCACGCCCTGATAAATAAAAGGAGGTCTTTCCATGAAGAAATGCCTTTCCCTACTGCTCAGCCTCGCGCTCTTGCTGAGCATGACGGCCCTCGTTCCCGCCGCGCAGGCGGAAAACACCGTCACCATCAAGATCCCGGTATACGACCGCGGTTTTGAGGGCTGGAACGTCACCGACAACTACTACACCCAGTGGATCCAGAAGGAATTCGGCGATCCCAACGGCATCAACGTGCAGTATGTCGCCATCGCGCGCTCCGCTGAGGTGCAGGACTACACCCAGATGCTGGCCGCGGGCAACGCGCCGGACATCATCTTCCACTACGACATGCCGCAGGCCGTCGCCTATCAGAGCGAGGGCGTCATGCAGGTGCTCGATATGGACGAGATGAAGACCTACGCGCCCACGTATTACGAGATGACCAAGGACATGGTCGAGGCCTACGGCAAGCTCGACGGCGATCCCTACTTCTTCTTCGCCGAGCGCCCGGAGGCGTACAACTGGGTCACCCTCATCCGTCAAGACTGGATCGACAAGGTCGGCGCGACCATGCCAAAGAACCTGGAGGAGTACAACGACCTGCTGCTCAAGTGGAAGGACGCGGGCCTGGGCTACGTCAACCACCAGCTCGTCAAGGACAACTACACCTACTCCTACCCCTTCCGCGCCTGGCCGCTGGACGAGAAGGAGCACGCGCTTTACTCCGAGCTGGGCGTCGCCGACATGACCTGGCAGCCCACGCACGACTACCTCAAGAACATGAACTGGCAGTACAACGCGGGCGTGCTCGACCCCGAGTTTTACCTGAACACCGATACGAACGAGGCCATGGCCGACTTCGTCTCCGGCCGCGCGGGCACGTATGATTTCTACATCGCCTCCAACACCCCCGTCATCTCCACGCTGCTCTCCAACGACCCGGAGGCCAAGGTCTCCATCCTGCCGATCAGCGCCAGGACGCCGGGCGGCGAAAGCCCGCAGGAGCGCGCTTACTGGCCCTTTGGCATGATCATGGGCGTCAACTACAAGACCACCGACGAGGCGCGCGTCGCGCTTTGGAAGTTCCTGGAGTGGATGCTGCAGGACGACCACCTCTTCTTCCTGGAAAACGGCATCGAGGGCGAAAACTACACCCTCTCCGAGGACGGGCTGGCCGTGAAGGCCGCCGACTTCGCCGGCGAGAGCCGCCTGTCGAACAACAACAACAAGGACTACTGGTGCCTGTGGGAAGAGTCCGCCACCTACCCGACCGACGAGCTCAACTACAAGGCCAACCTGGCCAACTGGGCGCCCGCGGGCTATGAATACCTAATCGAGGACGCCTACAAGAACTGGCAGACATTTGCCGGGTTCCGCACGCCCGACGCGCTGTATACCACCGCGGTGCAGAGCGTGAACGAGTATAAGGCCGACCTCAACACCCTCTGGCAGGAGCTCTACGTCAAGTGCGTCATGGCCACCGAAGCGGACTTCGAGGCGGTGTACGACAGCGCTTGCCAGGAATTCCTGGACGCCGGCTATCAGGAGATCCTCGATGAGAAGACCGAGCTGATCGAAAAGGGCATGTATAAATAACGTCTCTCGCGGGAGGGAGCCGCGGGCTATACCCGCCGGCCCCCTCCCCCTTTTGAGCCTATGGACGGCGCCCGCCGGCGGCGTATGCTCCAAAGGGGGATGTCCCCGACAAAGACGCGCAAAACTGCGCGAAAACCGGTCCATTTGCACTAGCTTTTTCGTTCCCCTTTTTCTATGATCATATGGCAGCAAGGAGGATTCCCATGAACTTCGATTCCAAGGAAATGCACGCGCTCGCATTGAAGGTCCTCAGCGTCCTGCAGCAGGAGGTATCAGACCCCGACGGCCGGTCGCACCTGACGATGGAGCGCTGGGAGTGGCCCTCGGGCGTCGCGCTCTACGGCATCTTCAAAACCTATGAAAAGACGGGCGACTCCCAGGCGCTCCGTTACCTGTCCGCCTGGTATGACCGCGAGCTGAAAAAACCCGCGCCGCATCGCAACGTCAATACCGTAGGCCCCATGCTCGCCCTCGTCTGCCTATACGAGATTACGCGCGAGGAAGCCTATCTGCCCCACATCCTCTCCTGGGCGGACTGGGTGATGCATCAAATGCCCCGCACCGAGTTCGAGGGCCTGCAGCACATCACCGTATGGAACAAGCACTATCAGCAGCTTTGGGCGGATACGCTCTTCATGGCGGTGCTCTTCCTGCTCAAGGCCGGGCTGGCGCTGAACCGCAGCGATTGGGTCGAAGAGGCCAAATTCCAGTTTCTCTTGCACATCAAGTACCTGCAGGACCGGCGCACGGGCCTTTGGGTGCACGGCTGGACGTTCGACTGCCGCCATGACTTCGCGGGCGCGCACTGGGCGCGCGGCAACAGCTGGTTTACCGCCGCGGGCGCCGAGATCCTCTCCCTGTTGCCCGAGGAGGACGCCGCCACGCGCCTGATCCGCGTGAGCCTGGAGGACCAGGTGCGCGCTCTTTGGAAGTATCAGCGCGAGAGCGGCCTGTACACCACGCTCATCGACGTGGAGGAATGCTACGAGGAGACCTCCGCCACGGCGGGCATCGCGTTCGGCATCCTCAAGCTCACGCGCCTTCGCATCCTGCCCGAGACCTATCGCGACATGGCCGAGCAGGCCGCCGCCGCGGTCATCGGCAAGATCGCGCCGGACGGCACGGTGATGGGCGTATCCAACGGAACGGGCATGGGCCGAGACCTGGAGCACTACAAGAAGATCCCCCTGTGCCCCACGGCCTACGGCCAGGGCCTGACCTTCCTGATGCTGACGGAACTGATGTAATCGATCGGATAAGCGGCGTTGCCAATGCGGCAATCCCGGAACAAACGGAGGTCCTTCCATGAAAGAAAAAGGCGGCTTCACACTGCCCGGCGAGGCCGGATATGAAAAGCTGACCCTCGCGTTGGCGGACAAGTGGGGCGCGGACTGTATCCGCGACAGCGACGGCACGCAGCTCTCGCCCGAGATCCTGCAAAGCGGCGTGCCGGTCTACTCCACGCTCTGCCTGGTGCGATCCGTCAACGCCTGGGCCCGGCAGAACATGGACAAGCTGCAGCGCAACTTCCTGTGCACCGCCCCGGCGCTGGCCGAGGGCGACACGCTCACGATCCGTCCGCTGGACGGCTTCTTCAAGCAGCAGTTCATCCTCGGCCCGGCGGACGATATGCGCGCCTACGGCGAGGTATACGACCGCACGGCCGGGCGGCGCCACGACGATTGGACGTACGACGAGGCGGCGCAGACCGTCACGATCCATGGCGCCGTCCCCTACCATCTGTACACAGTCTCCTTCCTCGCTACGCGCATCTGGGAGGAGATCTCCATGTACAACCACATCACCAACGACTGGGGCGAACGCGAGCACCTTATGGCCGTAGAGCCGCGCTACCCCGAGACCCAGGAAGCGCTGCTCGCCTTTCTCGACCGCTGGCTGCGGGATCATCCCGCCACCCGCGTGGTACGCTTTACATCGATGTTCTACAACTTCGCATGGATCTGGGGCGCCGACCCGCGCCAGCGCAGCCTGCTCTCCGACTGGGGCAGCTACGACTTCACGGTCAACCCCGTATCGCTGCAGGCGTTCGAGGCCGAATACGGGTATCGCCTCACGGCCGAGGACTTCGTAAACCAGGGCCGTTACCACCCCGCCCACAGCGTGCCCACCCGGCGCCAGCGCGATTGGATGGAGTTCACCGGCCGGTTCGTCCGCGCCTTTGGCAAGCGCTGCGTAGACCTGGTGCACGCTCACGGCAAGCTGGCCTACGTTTTTTACGACGATTCGTGGATCGGCATCGAGCCATGGAACGGCCGCTTCGCGGAATTCGGCTTTGACGGCCTGATCAAGTGCGTATTCAACGCCTTCGAGGCGCGGCTTTGCGCGGGCGTCACGGACGTCCAGACCCATGAGCTGCGGCTGCACCCCTATCTCTTTCCCACGGGCCTCACCGGCGAGCCGACCTTCGCCCCCGGCGGACGCCCCGAGGCCGATGCGCGCCGCTATTGGGCCTGCGTGCGCCGGGCGCTGCTGCGCGTGAAGATCGACCGCATCGGCCTGGGCGGTTACCTGCACCTGGTCGAGCCCTTCCCCGCGTTTCAGGAGGAGATCGCCCATATCGCGGACGAGTTCCGGACGTTGCGCGCTCTGCACGAGGCGGGCGCGCCCTGGAAAACGGGCGTACGCGTAGCGGTGCTGCACAGCTGGGGAAGCCTGCGCACCTGGAACTGCGCGGGCCACATGCACGAGCATCCGGAGCTGCCCCTCAATCACCTGTACGAGGCCCTGGCGGGCCAGCCGTTCGACGTGCGCGCGATCTCGTTTGACGAGGTCATCGCCGGCGGCGTGCCCGAGGACGTGGACGTGCTGATCAACGCCGGGCGCGAGGGCGACGCCTGGTCCGGCGGGGACGTATGGAAAGACCCCGCGCTGCTCGAGGCGGTGAACCGCTTCGTCGCGCAGGGCGGCGGCCTGCTGGCCGTGGGCGAGAGCGCAGCCGTGCGCGGCTTTCCGCGCGCCTTCGCCCTCGCGGACGTGCTGGGCGTCGATCGCGAGATCGGCCAGACGATCTGCACGGATATCTATCCCGCGCTGCCCGTCGAGGGGCATTTCATCCAAGCGGACACGCAAAACGCGCCCGCCTTCCACAACCACGTGCGCGGCGTACACGCGCTAGACGGCCGCACACAGGTGCTCTTCGCCGACGGAAACGACGTCATCATGAGCGCGAACGGCTTCGGAAAGGGGCGCGCCGTATATCTATCGGGCTTTCAATACGCGAGCGAAAACGCGCGTCTGCTCTACCGCGCGCTGCTCTACCTGGCCGCATCGCAGGAGAAGGCCGACGTATTCCTGCCGGAGGACGCGCGCTGCGAATGCGCCTACTACCCGCAGTCCGGCCGGTTCGTCGTGATCAACAACAGCACGGACAAAGTCGATACGCGCGTAGCCACCCCCTGGGGCATGCGCGCAGTGTCGCTCGCGGGCGAGGGCATCGCGATCGAGGACGCGCCGCGTGAGGCGTGAAAATCGAGATAGGAGGCGGGGCGTATCGCCCCACCTCCTATCTCGATCTATAGTATACTTCACCGAGCAGACTGTCCAACCCTATACGCGCAAGGCCCAGGGCACCAAGATAGGCTTCGGCATCGTCGAAATCACCGCTTTCCAGCGCGTCCGCGCGGTGCGCGTCTACGCCGATCAGCGCTGTGGCTCCCTCCTCGGCCGCGACCTCGAAGAAATGACGGCAGGGGTACCCCAGGCCCGGCACGCCGGCGCGCTGCTTTTCCACGCCGAGCAGGTTGTACTCCAGCGGCATGCCCAGCGCCTTGGCGGCGCGGCATAGCTCGCGGCTTACCTCCCTGGCGGCAGCGTCAAACGAAGGATATGCGTACAAAAACAGGTCGGGATGCGCCAGATAGCGGTACAGCCCCGATTGCATGCCCGCGACCGTGCGTTTGAGGTACAGGCGGATGTCCGCAGGGGTACGGCAAGCGCCGAAATACATGCCCGTGCGCTCGTCCAGGTCAAAGTGATTGCCGAGGATCAGGTAGTCGACCCGGGGAAGGATTTCATCGCGCAGAAAGGGCGCAAACGCCGGAAAGTACTCGTACTCAAACCCGGTATGCAGCCGGATTTGGCCCTCAAATCGCGCCCGCAACGAGTCGATGGACCCGAGATAGCCCTCGGTTTCCCCGATACCCATGCGGATATGGGAGATGTAACCGTCCGCATAAGGCAATGGACCGTGATCTGAAAAACCCAAATCGGAAAAGCCTGCGCGGATGGCGCATTTTACGTATTGTGCGTCCGGATCCTGGGCGTGTTTGCAGCGTACCGTGTGCGTGTGCAGGTTGAACTTCATATGTTGACCTCCATGGCTAAACCGGGCTCGTACGTACTGTGCGCCTTCGAAGCCCTGAGCTCCCAACGGGCTTTCCCTCATCCTATCACACGAAATGCGGTTTATCAAGTAGGATCTTGCCACGACAGAAGGGCATAGAGCCGTAAAAAAGCGACGTCTTCATCCCGCGCTGCGGGCGACGTCGCTTTTTTATTCCTTGTCGTACGTTTCGATCATGCTGTTTTGCTGATCCAGCAGCACGTCGATGATACGGTTGACCGTAACCAGCGTGGTGGATGAGCAGCGCTTGAGCTTCCGGGCGATCCCTTCGTCGATGATGCCCTCCGGCCGCGCATACGGCGTATCCAGGAGCAGGTAATCCATGCTGACTTCCAGCGCGTAGGACAGGCGCAGCAGCAGCGTTAACGATACCTTATTCTCTCCGGTTTCGATATGGGACATATGCGTATTGGAGCACCCTATTTTTTCGGCCAGCTCCTTTTGCGTCCATCCTTTTTCCGAACGGAGCAGCCGTATGCATGCCCCAACTTTTATAAAATCTACGTCGCGCGGAACCAACGGTATCACCGCCTTTTATGGTTCGATTTTACCGTATAGCCCTCCTCAAAAAATAAACCATTTAGATATATTGTCTATACTTAAAGTCCAGTATAATTAAAAGGGCATATTGCATTCTTGGTTTAAATAATCATTGCCAGAAA
Organism: Bacillota bacterium; assembly: GCA_023404715.1. Classification (GTDB taxonomy): domain Bacteria; phylum Bacillota; class Clostridia; order Christensenellales; family Aristaeellaceae; genus Beduinella. The sequence goes on from JAEYAR010000021.1 coordinate 40,044, forward strand.
CGAGGAAGCTATGCGCTCTTATCATTTCAAACCTATAGCCGTCCTACCTCGGGCTCGGTGTCGCGCTGGCGACGCGCTTTTTTGAACCGCCCTCCCTCTCCGTGCCGGAGCCCCCTTGCGCTTTGTGCGAGGGAGGCGGCGGCATGTGGTATCATGCGCCGTGCGTCCTTGCCCTATCCCCGCAAGCCGTTTTTAACATCCCTAAGCGACGCCAAACGTCCTCCAATCCGTATCTGAGGCAATGCTTCATGCCGCCCCTAGGCGCTCTGCTATCGGCGTAGCTCCTCAACTTCGTCAAGGGATAAGTGCGTAAGCTCTGCAATCTTCGCCATGGATAGCGTACCGTCTTTGATCAGACCCCGCGCCAGTTCTAAGCGTTCCTCTCTTCTTGTTTCTTTTCTCACGTCATCTCGCATGCTTTCCAACGTTTTACACATGATCGCCACCCCTTCCTCTTCTTCCTTAAAGAACCGCGCTCTGTCCGCCAGCACGTTATGCTTCATATCATCCGGGTTCATACAAGCAAAATCATGCATCAGGATGCCCAGCGGCGTATCGTCCCTACACTCGCCATTTACGCGCCCGTTTCCGCAATTGTTCGATCGATATGGTAAATGGGCAAATGCCTGCCCAGCATATCCCGTTCCGTAATAAAAATGACAAAGGTCTCGACAAGCTGATCATAATCCGCGCCTATACGGCGTTTTATCAAGTAGGATCGAGCCGGTTCAAAAAACGGCCTGCATTCCGCAAGCCGTTCCATAATAACCGATCATCTACCTGCTTTACGCGGCAATACCCAAACCCGCTTATGCGCCGGTCCACTCCGGATTGCGCTTCGGGTCCTTCGCCGCGACCTCGCGCCGCCACGCGTGCAGCAGGGCGCGCAGCTCCCGCGCCTTTTCGGGCAGCTCGCCGCTCAGGTCGCGCCGCTCGCCCACGTCGGCCTCCAGGTCGTACAGCTCGCAGCGTCCGTCCTCGAAGAACTCGATGAGCTTGTAGCGCCCGCGCAGCACCGAACTGCCGGGCGTGCCGCCCTGGTTGCCGTAATGCGGGTAATGCCAGAAGATCGCCCGCTCCTCCATCCGCTCGCCGCGCATCGCGGGCAGAATGCTTTGGCCGTCGCAGTGCTGCGCCGGGCGGAGCGGCAGGCCCGCGGCCTGTAAAAACGTCGGGTAAAAGTCCGGCGTGGTCACGGGCTGATCCGACTGCGTGCCGGGCGCGATCACGCCCGGCCATACGGCGAACATCGGCACGCGCGTGCCGCCCTCGTACATCCAGCCCTTGCCCTCGCTCGCGGGCTGGTTGCAGGTCGGGCTGCCCTCGGCGGTCGCAAGGCCCCCGTTGTCGGAGGTAAAGACGATCAGCGTATTTTCATAGCGGCCCGCGCGCTTGAGCGCTTGCACGAGGCGGCCCACGTTCTCGTCCAGGCTCCAGATCATGGCCGCATAGGCCGCGTCCGACTGCACCACGCGGCGCTTCACCCGCTGATGCGCGTGCTCCCGCGTGGGATGCCGCTCGCCGACAGCGATGGGATCGATCTGATCGAGCCCCCAGGCGCGCGCCTTTTCCTCAAAGCGCCGGATGTCCGCGGGCTTGGCGTCGATGGGCGTGTGCACCGCGTAATGCCAGAAATTGAGGAAGAAGGGCCGCTCGTCCGCGCCTTCGATCAGGCGGATCGCCTCGTCCGTCAGGCGGTCGGTCAGGTACTCTCCCTCGGGGCCCTCGGGCAGCGTCTCGATGTGATACGGGCTAAAGTAGCCGTCGCGCGGGTGGCCCCACCAGCAGCCGCCGACGTTTACGTCAAACCCGAAGCGCTGCGGATAGTATTCCCGCGTGCCCAGGTGCCACTTGCCCACATGCCAGGTCTGATAGCCGCCGTCGCGCAGCGCCTGCGCCACGCTCACCTCGCTGGTGGGCATATGCTTGAGGTACGGCGCGTCGATCAGCCGCCCGTGCAGCGGATGCATCGCGCCCGCGGTGTCGATCCAATCCGTCACGCCAAGGCGCGCCGGATAACGGCCCGACAGAAAGCTCGCGCGCGAGGGCGAACAAACCGGGCAGGCGGCATAGGCGCGGTCAAACCGCATGCCCTCGCGGCACAGCGCGTCGATATTCGGCGTCTCGTAAAACGTGCTGCCGGCGCAACCCAGATCGCGCCAGCCCATGTCGTCCATGAAGATGAAGACGATATTCGGCTTCACGGTTCCTCTCCCCCTTCTGATTGCGTGCAAGAGGCCTGCTTCTTGCGCGTGACGGGCGCGGGCGCGTAGGTGTCCGCGCGGTTTGCGCGCAGCCCGGCCAGGCCGAGCTGGCCCGAACCCGTCACGCCCTCTAGCGCGCCGTCCAGCGCCGGGTCGCCGTAGCGCAGGAAGAACTGCTCCAGCCGCCTGCGCATGGCCAGCACGCGGCCGGCCAGCGCGGGCTCGTCCGCCAGGTTCACCTCTTCCCCCGGATCCGCGCGCAGGTCGTACAGCGCGTGCGGGCCGTAAGGATAGCGATGCACGTACTTCCAATCCCGCGTGCGCAGCATGCGCACCGGGCCGTACTCGTCCACGATGACGACGTCCTCCCGGAGGGCCGCCTCCCCGCGAAGCACGGGCAGGAAGCTGCGGCCGGGCAGGCCCGGCGGCACATCCTCAGCACAGCCGGCGATCTGCGCGAGCGTCGGGTACAGGTCCACCGCGCTGACGAGCGCGTCCGTCACGCCGCCCGGCTCCCGGACCAGCGGCGGATAGCGCAAAAGGAACGGCACCTTGACCGCCGTATCGTACATATTCATCGGGAAGGTGCCGTTTCCTTTCCCCCAAATGCCGTGATGGCCCATGCTCATGCCATTATCGGCGGTGAAAAGGACGAGCGTGTCGTCCAGGATGCCCCGCTGCGAGAGCTTGTCGAGCACGCGCCCGATCCCCTCGTCCATGGCGGAGATGGCGGCGAAGTACCCGCGCAGGTTTTCATGGCGCCGCGGCGTGCCGTAAACGGGACCGGTCGTCATATCGGGATGGTCGGGCACGTCGGGGATCCCCTCAAAGCCGCACCCGTCGTAATGCCCGATCCAGCGGGCGGGGTGCTGATCCGCGCCCCAGGGCGCGTGCGGCGCCGTGTAGTGCACGCTGAGGTAGAAGGGGGCTTCCTTTCCGGCCAGCTCATCGATAAAATCGAGCGCGCGCTGGGTGATCAGGTCGGTGACATACTCCCCGTGGCGTACGGTGATCTCCCCGTTCTCCACCACGTCCGGATGGTAGTAAAAGCACCCGCCCTTGCCCAGCGTACACCAGCGCTCAAAGCCGTGCTGGGGCCGCACGCTGTCGCCCAGGTGCCACTTGCCCGCGAGCGCGCAGGTATAGCCCGCCGCATGCAGGGTATCGGTGTAGGCGCGCATCCCGTCCAGATACGCGATGGGCTCGCCCTCGTCCGCGTATCCGCCGTATGGGTTTTCCGCGCCCTGTGCGGCGAAACGCGCCGCGTCCACGTTGCCTGAGCGCAGCCAGTCGTGCACGCCGTGCGCCGAGGGCATGCGCCCGGTGAGCAGCGAAGCGCGGGCGGGCGAGCAGACCGGGGACGCGCAAAAGAAGTTGTCAAAGCGCAGCCCTTCCCGGGCGATCCTGTCGAGGTTTGGGGTCTTGAGCCCCGGCGTGCCCGCGCAGCGCATGGCCCAGGCCCCCTGGTCGTCGGAGAGGATGAAGACGATGTTCGGTTTGGGCATATCTACAGCTCCTAAAGAGGCGAACGGCTTCTGCCGCCCGCCACAGCGTGTCGACAAAGTGGCATATGCCACTTTGTCGAGTTTACGGGTGACTTTTCCTCCGCAAAATTGCATTTTGCTGCGGAAAAATCCCCGCCCCGCCGGCAAAGCCGGCGGATACGATTACAGTCTTGCAGACGGCTTTTGGTTTGCGCGCAAAACGAAGCTTTTTTGACGGTCTGAGGCGGACGGCTCCTGCCGCCCGCCACGTAATGCTCCTTGTTTTGTTACTTGCCGGCCTTGTGCACCTCGTTCAACTCGGCGAGCAGCTCGTCGCCGCCCTGCGAGCGCCATTCGGCGCTCAGCTTCTTCGCGCCGTCCTCGATCTCCAGCTTGCCGGTCAGCATGTCGATGAAGTACTGGTTGTAGATGTCGTCCAGCGCCGTGCCGTTTTCGATTTCCAGCGGTGTCTTCTGCTTGATGAGCGAGGGCTTCTGCGCCTGCGTCGCCAGGTCGATCGACTCGAGCGCGCGCTCGCTATCCGGCTCGGTCGCGGGCAGGTACCCGCTCTCCAGCGGCCAATACAGCGAGCCCCAGGCCAGCGCGTGCGCCCAGCCGTTCGGGGAGAAGGCGTCCTTCGCGCGCTCCTCTTCGTTAAAGACGACGGCGTCGCCATCCATCGTGTAATGCACGCCTTCGATGCCCAGGCGCGTCAGGTCGTTGCCTTCCGGGGAGACCATGAAGTCGAGGAAGGCGGCGGCCTTCTCCGGATCCTTGCAGGCGGCGGTGATGCAGGTCATCATGCCGCTGCGGCCCGCCTGGTTGAGGCCGAAGCTCTCGCCGTCCGGGCCCACCGGCGGCAGGCCGTACGCGATATAGGCCTCGGGATGGATGGACTTCAGGTTCGTCTCGTGACGGCTCACGTGGCGGTAAAGGGCGGTGACCGCAGCGCCTACCTTACCCTGATAGAACTTCTCTTCGAGCTTGCTTTGGTCGTTGAGCATGAACTCGCGGTCGATGATGCCCGCGTCCCAAAGCTCCTTGATGTAGGTCATGCCGGGCACGAAGCATGCGCTTTCGAACCAGGGGATCACGTTGCCCTCGGCGTCCAGCTCATAGTCGCCGTACTGGCGGCCATAAGCGTAGAACACCCAGTTGAAGTTCGCGATGGGCTTGACCCCGGTGAAGCCGTAGGTATTGTCCTGCCCGTCGCCGTCCGGGTCCTTAAACGTGAAGGCCTCGAGCACGGCCTTCATCTCGTCCAGCGTCGTCGGGTAGGAAAGGCCCAGCTTCTCAAGCCAGTCGCCGCGCATCATCACCAGCGCGTTGGCCTTGTTGTACTGCGTGATGAACGGCATGCCGTAAAACTTGCCGTCCACCGCCGTCCACTCGTATTCCTTGAGCCAGGCCGCCAAGTTCGGGTATCTGTCCATGTAATCGTTCAAGGGGACGACCATGCCGTTCTCGATCCAGGACTGCGTGGCCGACGTGCCGTACTGACCCGTAACGATGTCGGGGAAGTCGCCGGACGCCATGGCGACGTTGACCTTCTCGACGTTGCCCTCGGGCACGTACTGCACGGAGAGGTCGACGTCGAACCGTTCGTTGATCGCGGCGATGATGCGATCGCCCGGTTCGATGACCTTGGCGGCGGCGTCGCCGGTGCTCAGCCAAGAGAGCGGGGCCGCGGCGAGCGCCGGGCTCGCGAGCGCCAACGCCAGCAGCGCGCACAGCAGGACGGACAGGATCTTCTTCATGAAAAAGCCTCCTTCACAATTGGTCTTTTTTGCCTTTCGGCTATCCAATGAACCGCCGTATCCAAGGCGGTCGCATTCTTCGGTGTAAGGGGGCGCGCCGGGGCGCACGCCCGGCCGCCTTACATGAGGGCTGTAACGTTTTAAGCAGCCGCGTATACACTCAATGCCCCGTCCGGGCGCGCAATGCGGGTTCCTACATTAGTGCTCCATCCTGTCCCCCGCGCCGAGCGAAGC
>JAEYAR010000174.1 GCA_023404715.1 Bacillota bacterium
GGCTACTTTCTTCCATCTGCTTACAAGCGTAGCCGTTACCGGCTATGCAGCGACGGGAGACTTCCGCCGACGGAACGGCGGGTCCGATCTCTTGCCGGACTCTGAACGCGCGGCTTTCACGTCGCACCTATCCCTTCACGGCGCCGATCATCACGCCCTTGACGAAGTACTTTTGCAGGAAGGGATAGACGCACAGGACGGGAACGGTCGAGATGACGATGGCCGCATACTTGATCGTCTCTGCGAACTGGTTGATGCGGTCGTCTTCCGTGGCGGCGGCGTTAAGGATGTTGGAATTGGCGAGCAGCACCGCGCGCAGCACGTTCTGAATCGGCAGCTTCTCGTTATCCCGGATGTACAGCGAGGCGGGGAACCAGCTGTTCCAGTGCGCTACGCCGTAATACAGCAGCAAGACCGCGATGGTGGGCATGATGAGCGGCAGGACGATGCGGAACACGATCGTCAGATCGTTGGCGCCGTCGATATAGGCCGACTCCTGCAGGCTGTCGGGCACAGCCTCGATGGCCGTCTTGCAGATAATCGCGTTGTATACGCTCATCGCGCCGGGCAGTATTAGCGCCCACAGGCTGTTATACAGCCCCAGGCTCTGGATGTTGAGAAAGTTGGGGATCATGCCGCCGTTAAAGAACATGGTGAGCATGATCGCGAACAGGATAGGCTTTTTGAACAGCACGTTTTTGCTGGCCAGGAAATAGCCGCAAAAGAGCGTGAGCACGATGTTGATAGGCAACGAGACAAAGAGGATGAACAATATGTTCGTGTAGCCGCTGACCAGCAGGGGATGGGTAAAGGCCAGCTTGTAGGCCGCCGTGTTCCAGCCGAGCGGGTAGGGCAGGAAGCCGGGGCTCTGCAGCAGCCGTACGTTGTCGCTTAAAGAGGCGCAAAACACGTAATAAACGGGGTAGATCGTCACGAAGCACAGGAAGACCAATATGACGGTGTTGATCCAGTTAAACGCGATGCTGCCAAAGCCATCTTCGCGGATCTTGTTTTTATTACGATGGGTATGGACCATATGATCCTCCTTTCTCAGAACAATCCGCCCTGATTGAATTTTTTACTCATGTAGTTGGTGCTCACCAGGAAGATGACGTTGACCACGGAGTTAAACAGGCCTACAGCCGCACCGTAGCTGTAGTCGGCCTTGAGGATGCCCCGGCGGTACACGTAGGTGGATATGACGTCCGCCACGTCGTAGGTCGCCTCGGTGTAAAGGAGCAGCACCTTTTCAAAGCCCACGTTGAGCACGTTGCCCATGCGAAGGATGAAGAGCACCACGATGGTGGGCGCGATGCCGGGGATCGTGATATGCAGGATTTGCTTGAAACGGCCCGCGCCGTCGATGCGCGCGGCCTCGTACTGCTCCTGATCGATGCCCGAGAGGGCCGCCAGGTAGATGATGGAATTCCATCCGACGAACTGCCAGATGTCGGAGATGACGTAGATGAGATAGAAGTAGCTGGAATCCGTCAGGTAATTCTTGTTTGTCCCCAGCAGCATGGAGAACAGGCCGTTGGACTGACAGTAATCCTTGACCAGCGAGCAGGCCACGACCATCGAGATAAAGTAAGGCATGTAGGTGACGGTCTGAACGGTGCGCTTGAACGTGGTGTTGCGCACCTCGTTGAGCAGCAGCGCCAGGATGATGGGCGCAGGGAAGCCGAAGGCGATGGTGAGCAGACTGATGGACAGCGTGTTGCGCAGGAGCCGCCAGAAGTAGACATCCTGAAAGAAGTTCTGAAAATTTTGCAGGCCGACCCACTTGCTGCCCGCGATGCCCAGGCGCGGTCGGTAATTTTTAAACGCGATGAGGAGGCCGTACATCGGCTTATAGGCGAAGACGGCCAAATAGATCAGCACCGGCAAGACGAGCAGATACTTGTATTTGTTCATCTTGAAGTCTCTAGCGATCAGCTCCGCCCATGTCTTCTTGCGGGCGGGCAGGCGGAGGGCGGCGGTTCCCTTTGTCATCTTAATCACCCGTTTCCATGATCTTTATTGCGCGTGTGCGCACGGTCCCAGACCGTGCGCACACGAGGATTGCGGGGGGCGCTTAGCGGGCCAGGTACCGGTCGTACGCGGCCTGACGGATCTCCAGGGACTTGGAGAGGCCCATGCTCTCCAGGCTCTCCAGGTGCGCCGCCCAATCCGCTTCGGTCGCGGAGCCGGTGACGAACTTGGCGTACATCTCCTGCACGTAGGTGGAGATGGCGGCCTCGTAGTTGGCGACCTCGTCGCTCTCCTCGGCGGTCATGGTGATGCCGATAGGCAGGCGATCCTTGCCGGCTACCTTGCCGTCCATCTGGTAGAACCAGGTGTTGTTCGCCTCGATGGAAATGGGGGTGTTCTTCAGATAAAGCATGCGGGTGGCCTGCACGCAGCAGCCGGACCAGGTGGATCCGCCGTACTTGGAAATTGCGTCGTTCAGGCCGTCCGGATCCTCGCTGACCAGCGGCAGATACTCAACCTCGCCGTCCGCGTTGTAATCCCAGGACACGCCCTGCTTGCCGTAGTTCCAGTAGAGGAAGCCCTCGTCGGTGTACGCATAGTCGAGCAGGCGCATCACGGTGGGGATCATCTCTTCGGGGCAATCGCCGGAGATGCAGGCCGTAACCGAGCCGATCCCCGGGCCGCCGAACGTCGTGGCCAACGTGCCGTCGTCGCCCGTGGGCGTCTCAAAGCCGATCCACTGCGCGCCGTTGCCCGCGGCCTCCGCCTCCTTCGCCCAGTTGGACATCTGGCCCATGGAGGTGTAGGAGACGCCCATGTCGCCGTTGAGCGCCTTGGCCTTGGCCTGGGTGTCGTCCAGGGTGAATACGTCCTGATCGAGCAGGCCTTCCTTCCACCATTCCTGGAGCTTGAGCACATAGGCCAGCCATTCGGGCTGCGCCGGGCCGAACTGCACCTTGTCGTTTTCATCCACGTAATAGGTGAAGTTCAAATCCTTGCCGGAGCCGGCATGCGCGCCGAACGCGCCAGCCAGGCCGACGGGATGGAAGCGGACGCTGTGCGAGTAGGAGAACGTGGCGTTGTATTTTTCTTTGAAGGTGCGAAGCACGTTCTCCAGCTCGGAGATCGTCTTGGGGATCTCCAGCCCGCAGGCATCCAGCCAATCCTTGCGGATGACCGGGCCCTGATAAGCGTCGTTCCAGCCGCCGTCCTCGCGGAAGAAGCCGAAGCCGTAGTACTTGCCGCTGTCGGTCTTCATCGCCTTGTCATAGGCGGGGTTGGATTGCAGCCACTTCCAATAGTTGGGGGCATGCTCCTGGATGTAGGGCGTCAGGTCGATGATCGTGCCCTCGTCCATGTGGCGCTCGGCATCGATCATGATGTTGGCAAAGATGATGTCGGGCAGCTTGGGGCTCGCGAGCAGCGTGTTGAGCGCCTGGGCCGCGTCGGTGCCGGCCGTGGGATAAGACCATTCGATGTTCACGCCGGTCATCTCGCGCAGGCCGGTATGGAAGGGGGAGTCCTCCGCGGAGGCGTAGGCGTCGTTGGGCGTATAGCCTTCGTTGATGTACCAGGATACGGTGGGGTTGCCTTCCATGGGGTACACAAAGTCGTCCGCGTTTTCGGCGAACGCGCTTACGCACGTGAGGAGCAATGCCAGGGCCAGCGCGATAGAAAGCAATTTTTTCATGGTGAGACCTCCTTCATCAATAGGGTTTACGAAATAGGGGGACGGCGCAAACAGACCTCCTTTGCTGCGAATCCGGCGCCAACGGGGCCCGGACCGTTATTCCCAAACCCTCTGCGCGCATCTTGCAGGGGGATATGTGCGGTATGTTTGGAAGATAAAGCAAACGTTGTGAGTCAACAAAGATAGGCACAAACTCCTCATATGAAAGAAGCGTTTTGCGCTTCTTTTTTTCTTTTGGGCACTGTCTTTTAACGTTTACTTTTGATGACAGCGGCATCTACCATGCCTTGAGGCATTTTTCTTCTGTGGGCGGCGGAGATTGAGAGGCGAGCGGCCTGCCAATTTGGATGGCGCGAATTGCGCTATGAAATCACGCTTATTTTATTGGCTTGCCGTAAAGCGACCAATGAAAATAATTGATTTATGTGCAACCATTATACTGCGACCGGCGATGCGCTGGTATTGCAAATATGGATGAGAACATTGCAAATATCGTCCAATTGTGCTATGCTGTGCACAAAAGCAGGCGGGAAACTCCCTCCCGCTTCGTTGGGAGGCGGCAGCGTGCACATGTCCTTGAATACGCCTAAGCTCAGCTGCGCGCACAATACCAGCAGCAGGCGGACGGATAATTTTTTGATCCACACGCATACGCTCTATGAAGTCTATTATTACGTGGGCGAAGAGGGCGTTGCGGACTATCTGGTTGAGGGAACGGAGTACCACCTGCGGCCCCATACGGTCATTTTGCTCTCGCCGGGCGTATTCCACGGCATTCGGGTCAACAACACGCGGGTTTACGACCGGTATACGGTGCACTTTTCGCCGGAGTTGCTCGGCATTGAGCGCAGGCAACTGCTGCTATCCTGCTTTCAAAGCACGGAGCTGACGTCGGGGCAGATCTACTTCGAGGGTGCGGACGCCTTCAACATGCGGGGTGCGTTCGAGGCGTTCATCACGTGCGCGCGCCATACGCCGGAGCTGAGCGAAGCGCTCGCGCCCGCGCTGCTGGAGGCGTTGCTCGCGCGTGTGCTGATCATGAGCCGGGCGCGCTTTCCCCTTGCAGGGCCGGATGAGGCGAGGCGTCCGGAGCGGGGAACCCAGACGGTGGAGGCCATTATCGCCTACCTGAACGAACACTTTACGCAGCCGATCACGCTCGACATGCTCGCGGAACGCTTTTTTATCTCCAAGCACTACATGAACCGCGCCTTTTACAAGGCGACGGGGACCAGTGTGATCGATTACCTGCTCAAAAAGCGCGTCACCTACGCGCAGCAGCTCATCATCAACGGCGTATACGCGGCGCAGGCCGCCGCGCAAGCCGGTTTTAACGAGTATACCTCCTTCTATCGGGCGTACGTCAAGCGCTTTGGCCACGCCCCGAGCCGGGACAGGGGAGAGGATGCGAGGCAAAAGAGCATCGCGAACATGCTGAAGGATCTGGCGCGCAACGGCTCGGTGGAGGACGACGGGACGCCCGTGACCGCGTGGAAGGAGGACGACGTGCAGGCGAGCGGCGGCGGGGATCCCTCGCTGCTGGAGGAGAAATAGGGCCGTGAGGTGAGGCGGATATTAATATACGACGAGATTTCGAGGTGAATGAAGATGAAACTGAAAGTCGTGGGGAGCGGCGGAATGTTTCTGATCCCCAATCCTTTTTGTAAATGCCCCCTCTGTGAGGAGGCCCGAATCAAAAGAGGGCGGTATCAGCGGCTCGGGCCGAGCCTTTATATCGAAGATATCGGGATGCTCATCGATACGCCGGAGGACATTGCGGTTGCCTGTGACAGGCAGGGGATTACCCATATTCAATATCTTTCTATCTCGCATAAAGATCCCGACCATACGAGGGGGATGCGGATCGTAGAGCCTTTGGGCTACGACTGCATTGCCGATCGAGGAACCCCGATACAGTTTATCGCATTGCCCGAGGTGATCGATGATATCAACGCTTGGAACGGCGATGGCCTATCCTACTATGAAAATATACTCAAGTGCATTGCTATCAGCAAAACGAACCACGCCCAAATAGGCAACTTGGAAATTCACCTGGTCAACAACAAAACCCATCGCGGCAATATGACGTTTTATGTGATAACGGAGGGGCGAAGAAAGGTCATTTACGCTTGCTGCGATGTGAAGCCTTTTCTCCCCAATGCGTTGTATTTTGATGCAGACGTTCTCATTCTGGGCCTTGTATCGGATGACGGTATCCTCAAAGACGGGTCGAACCTCGAGGACGCGCCGTTCAAAGACGATATGTTCACTATGGATGAGTTGATGGAAATCAAGCGTACATACAGAATCAAGCGCGTTGTCGTCACCCACATTGACGAGTATTGGGGTAAATCCTACGCCTACTACCGGGAACTTGAAAAGGCATTGGACGGCATATCTTTTGCCTATGACGGCATGGAAATTGACTTATAACTGCGTCGACTATAAAGACGGCCAGAGCCGGCGTGGCTTGCGCCACACCGGCTCTTTCTACATACTGCTTACTTCGCTATGGCTTTTTCAATCCGCCCAGGTCAGACGCCGCGTAGGCGCTCGGCTTCATCCGTCAGATGCTTGCGGCCGGCGTCATACATCGCGAGCATGAGCGACACGGTGTCCTCCACGTGCTTGGGGCTACAGCGATAGGGCCGGCCGGATGCTAGGCATTCGTAAAAATCGCGGATGCAGGGCACGTGGCCGTTGCCCCAATAGCCCTTGCCCAGGGGCTCGGCGGATGCAAAACATAGATCCTCGGTCTCGCCGCCCGCGCGGTATAGGCGCAGGCGACCGTCCTCGATGCGCGCGGTCGCCTTTTCGCAGGCGACTTCTAAAAATACGGGCGCATCCTGGCAGTAACCGGTGCTGGCATAGAATAGGGCGGCGCGGTCGCCGAACTGAATGCGCGCCTCGACCGTGTCCTCCGTCTCGATGACGCCCTGCAAATGATGGTTTTGCATGCTCGAGCGTACCTGGGTCGGCGTCCCCAGCAGGTGGCAAAGGAGGTCCAGCGTGTGGATCGACTGGTTGATGAGCGCGCTTCCGCCCTCGCTATCCCAGCGTCCGCGCCAACCGCTCTCGGTGTAGTAGGGCGCGGTGCGATTCCAGGTGACGAACGCGCGGGCGCCCAACACACGCCCGAACTCGCCCGCCTCCAGGCGGCCTTTCAGCGCTTGCACCGGGGCGTTGTAACGGTTTTGAAAGCAGACGCCCACGGGCACCTGCTCCGATACGCGGAGCAGACGCGCCCATTGCCCATGATCGACGGCGGGCGGCTTTTCGGTAAAGACGGCGATGCCGCGCGCGGCGGCCGCCTCCGCCATGGGCACGTGCAACGCGTGCGGCGTGCAGATATGCAGCACGTCGATCGCCTCTTCTCGCAGCATGGCCTCTAGGCTGTCATAGGCCGCGAGGCCGTACCGCTCGGCGAGCGCCTGCGCGCGCTCAGGCCGTATGTCCGCGCAGGCGCATAGCTGCACCTCGGGCAGTTCGCTGAGCACGGCGGCATGCACGGCGGAGATGCCGCCGCATCCGACGATGGCTGCGCGTCTCATACGCCATAGCTTCCCTTCGTATCCGCATAGACGCTCTCGCCCGTCTTCAGGCGGGAAGAGGCCCTGCGCTTATTGAGCTCGGCGAGGAACAGGTCTTCGTCGACCGGGAGCGACACGGTTTGCTCCAGCCAAGACGAGAGGTGCATCGCATTGGAAAGCATTAAGCCGCGGATGCCCTCTTCGCCCCGGGCGATGAGAGGAGAACCGTTCAGGATACAGCCGGCAAAGGCGCGCATGACGCCCGCATGCTGCGGGTTTTCGCCGTCCGTCTCTACGACAACGCGCTCGCACGCGGGCTTGGCGAACCCTTGGTCCGCATTTTGACAAAACTCTATGTCGCTGCGCGCGTTGCGATACAGGATCAGTTCGTTGTCTTCACATACGAGTTTGCCCCATTCGCAGTCGATTTCGAAGCGGTTGGTGCCGGGGGCGTCGCCGGTCGTCGTGACAAATACGCCGGTGGCGCCGTTTTCGAATTCCATGTAGGCGGTCACGTCGTCCTCGACCTCGATGTCGTGCCACTTGCCCTCATGGCAGAAGGCGCGCACGCGCACGGGCAGGCCGCAAATCCACTGCAGCAGATCCAGGTTATGCGGGCATTGGTTGAGCAGCACGCCGCCGCCCTCGCCGCCCCAGGTCGCCCGCCAGGCGCCGGAATCGTAGTAATACTGCGTGCGATACCAATCCGTAATGATCCAGTTGACGCGCTTGACGCGTCCCAGCTCGCCGCCCTGCACCATGTCGTGCATCTTGCGGTACAGGCAGTTGGTGCGCTGGTTGAACATCATCGCGAAGACGACGCCGGCCTTCGCGGCGGCGGCGTTCATCTCAGCGACCTGCTTGGTGTACACGCCGGCGGGCTTTTCGCACAGCACATGGATGCCGCGGGCGAAGGCGGCGATCGCCAGCTCGGGGTGTTGATAGTGCGGCACGGCGATCATCACGGCGTCGCACAGGCCGCTGTCGATCAGATCGACGCCTTCGTCGAAGATTTGCACCGATTCGGGCAGGTTTTGTTTGGCCCAATCGCGCTGATGGGCGTTGCGGTCGGCGACGGCGACGAGCTGCATCTGCTCCACCTTTCCGGTGGAAATTTGCAGGCTGTGCGCGGTGCCCATGTTGCCGATGCCGATAATTCCGACTTTGACTTGCATAGCGTCCTCCCGTTACTTCAGGTCTGCGCCCAGGCGCATGAGGTATTGATAGCTCTGCTGCAGGCAATCGAACGGGCTCTCGCCGAAGCAATCGTCCTGCTCGACGAGCACATATTTCGTGCCGCCCAGGCGTTCCAAGGTTTGTAAAATTTTCTCGAAGGGCAGGTTGCCGCGGCCTACGGCGGCGAAGCAGGGGGTAAAGCCCTGCACCGCCATGTCTTTAAAGTGCACGCAGGGGATGCGGCCGTCCAGCCGCTCAAGCCAATCACATACGTCGCAACCGGCGGCCTGCAGCCAGTAGGTATCCACGGTAAAGCCCATGAGATGCGGCGGCATCTGCTCGAGCAGCACGTCGATGATCCGGCGGCCGTCGCGCAGGCGCGCAAACTCAAAGTTGTGGTTGTGATACATCAGCAGCTTGCCCGCATCGGCGATCATCTGCGCGGCAGGCGTGAAATCCACCGCAAAGCGGTCGACCCAGGCGGCGCTGCGATAGCGGTCGCTCATCGCGCCCAGGCCGATGTAATCACAACCCAAAATCTCGTGCTCGCGGATGACCTGCTCCGTATCGTTGAGAAGCCGGGCCTCCGGCGTATGCGTCAGGACGATCTTTAGGCCGTTTTCGTCGCAGATCTCGCGCACGGTATGGGGATCGATGGGCCCGATGGCCGAGAGCTGAACCGATTTGTACCCGATGGCCGATAAGCGGCGCATGGATTCGCGAAAATCGCGTTCACTTTGAGTAAAACTGCGAATGGTAAACGTTTGAGCGCCCAATAACATAAGTAAATTCCTCTTTTCATTCCTGTCTATCCAAGGGTCCTATCTCTTTAACCCGAAGGAGGCTCCCTCCCAGACTTCGCCTGGGGATGCGCAGGGCGCCCGCCGTCCGGGGAAAAGGCCGGATACGGGGATCGAGCGGGATATGCTGGCCTGATTATACCACATACGCGTGCCGCAGACAAGAATAGCGTGGAATTCCGGGAGCTTAAACACGCGGAGGACCTAAAAAACGCCGGTCGCATGCGCTTGCTGGCGCATATCCGGCGTTTGTGGGCTTTATGCACGCTTGCGCTCTTGGGCTTCGCTCTCGAGCTCGGGTAGCGTGTCGAGGTATTCCGCGGGCAGGTTTTGCGGATGGTAGGTCGGTATGATCCGTTGCAGGCAATTGCGGATGTGATGCGGGTCTTTGGCGACGGCTTCCTGCAGGCAATCCATGCGCGCGCATACGTCGGCGTAGGAGAGGTCGAGCGGCCGGCCGATTTTGATCCCTTTGCAGCCGGAATCGCGCAGGCCCTCCTCGTCCATGAGCACTTCCTCGTACAGCTTTTCACCGGGGCGCAGCCCCGTGTAGACGATGGGGATATCCACGTCGGGGACGAAGCCGGACAGGCGGATCATGTCGCGCGCGAGGTCGTCGATGCGCACGGGGTCGCCCATATCCAATATGAAGACCTCGCCGCCCTCGGAGAGAGAAGCGGACTGCAGAACGAGCGAGACCGCCTCCGGGATCGTCATGAAGAAGCGCGTAATGTCCTTATGCGTCACGGTGACGGGGCCGCCCTGGGCAATTTGATGCTGAAACAGCGGCACTACGCTGCCGTTCGTGCCCAGCACGTTGCCGAAGCGGACGGCGGAAAAGTGGGTCTTGCTCTCTTGCTCAAAGCTCTGCACGATCATCTCCGCCATGCGCTTGGTCGCGCCCATTACGTTCGTGGGGTTTACGGCTTTGTCGGTAGAGATCATGACGAAGCGCTGGACGCCGAACTCGTCGGAGATCCGTACGAGGTTGTTGGTGCCGAAGATGTTGTTTTTGACGGCCTCGCAGGGGCTGTGCTCCATGAGCGGCACGTGCTTATGCGCCGCCGCGTGAAAGACCACCGCCGGGCGCTCGAGCGAGAAGACCTCGCGCAGGCGCGCCGTGTCTTGCACCGAACCGATATATACGCGCAGCCGACCGGCGTTTTCCGGATTTTCGAGGAGCTCCTGCTCGATAGCATACGCGTTGTTCTCATAAATATCGAAGATGATCAGGCGGGACGGGCCGTAGTGCATGATCTGGCGGCACAGCTCCGAACCGATGGAGCCGCCCCCGCCCGTGACGAGGACGCATCGCCCACGGAGGATGGAGGCGACGTCGCTGTTATCCAGGCGCACGGGCTCGCGCCCCAGCAGGTCGGCGACGTCGACGGGGCGTACGTTTTCCACTCGGCAATCGACCGTCTCCTCAACGCTGAGCAGTCGGCGCATTTCGCAGCCGGTCGACTTGCACAGCGTGAGGATGCTGCGCATCTGCTCGCCCGTCGCGGTAGGGATGGCGAGGATGATCGTATCGATGGATTTGCGTTTTACGATGTCGATTAATTGTGCGCCCGTGCCCAGCACCGGCACGCCGCGCACGCTGCGGCCTACCTTTGAGGGGTCGTCGTCGATGAGGCAGATGATACGATCTTCGTTGTCGGGCGCGAGGCGGATGGAGTCGATCAGCGCGGCCCCGGCGATGCCGGCGCCGTAGATGAGCAGGCGGCGGGATTCCCGGCCTTCGCTCTTTTTCCGGGAGCGCTCATCGCGGCGCTTCTTTTTCTTCCCTGCAAGCAGCATATAGCGGTACATGAAGCGGCTCATCGAGGTGGTGCCAGCGATGCACAGGAATGCGAGAAGGAAAATTTTGGTTGAACGCACCGGCAGCTTAAACAGGTAGATCGTGAGCATCACAAGACCGAAGCCGATAAAGCAGCCGAGGATGTGCGCGATGCGGTCCGTAGGGTCGGCGTAAAGCCAGAGCTTATTATAGGAACGCATAAAAAAACACGGTACCAGCGTACAGACGATCTGCAAGGGCAAGAGCTGCTTAAACTCCGTCATATAGCGCACGGGAATATTGCCCTCGAAGCGTATCCAGTAGGCAAAATAGACGCTCATCGCGATCAGGCATGCGTCGAGCACCATGAGCAGATAGTTGGGGCGATAGCGTTTCACGGTCATGTCACCTCGATGATAGACGGCTCCGCTGCGGGCAGGGAGACCATCGTCGGAATATGGCCCGTATGGGGAAGAAATACGTTCAAAAAATCCTGGGTGGTCATCGTCACCGTCGCGGTATTGACGCACGGGTGAAAGGCGACGCGCGGGCTGCGCGGCAGGTCGCTGTCGATGAGCAGGCGCACGCGGCCGTCCGCGTCGCTTAACAAGCCCATGGGGCTGACGGCGCCCGGATAGAGGCCAAGATATACCGGCAACAGGTCTTCCGGCGCGAAGCTCAGGCGCGAGACGCCGAGCTGATGCGAGACGGAGGCGGTATGGAAGGGTTTATCCGGCAGGAGTAGCAGCAGATAAAACTGCGTCTTTTGCCGGTTGCATAAAAAGAGATTTTTGCAATAGGCGACATCCGGCTCGGTCACGATCGACTTGCAGTCTGCCATCGTGCGCGCCGCCGGATGCTGCATCGTGGCAAACGGAATATGCAGCGCGCCGAGCGCATCGTAAACCCGCTGTTCACGTTCCAGCATGGGATGCCTTCTTTCCTCTTTCGATCAGGCGTGCCCGGCCGCCGGATCGCGCCCGTACGGGGAAACCCATCACATGCGGTCAATCGATTATTATACACGTAAAACATTACTTTGGCAAGCGAAGAAGGATTTTTGAAGCTTCTTATGCGACCACCTTGTGCGTGGCATCCAAACGTGTTAAAATGAGGAAAAGAAAAATAAACGGCGGGAGATGGAGAGCTTGAAGAGAAGAATCGGCATCCTGACCAGCGGCGGCGACTGCCCGGGGCTCAACGCGGCTATTCGCGGCGTCGCGCGCGCCTCGTATTCCCTGTTCGACACGGAAATCATCGGCATTCAGGACGGCTATAGCGGCTTGATCGAGGGGGACTACCGGCCCATGCGCCGCGAAGAATTCTCCGGCATCCTCACATTGGGCGGTACGATCCTAGGCACGAAACGCACGCCGTACCGCAACATGCGCGTCATCGGCGACGACAATGTGGACAAGGTCAAGGCCATGAAGGAAAACTACAAAAAGATGAAGCTCGACTGCCTCGTCTGCCTGGGCGGCAACGGCACGCATAAGACGGCCAACCTGCTCGCAGAGGAGGGCCTAAACGTCATCGGCCTGCCTAAGACGATCGACAACGACATCTGGCTTACGGACGTGACGTTCGGCTTTCATACGGCGGTGGATATCGCGACCGACGTGATCGACCGCATCCACACGACCGCCGCCAGCCACGGGCGCTGCATGGTCATCGAGATCATGGGCAACAAGGCCGGCTGGCTGACGCTGTACTCCGGCATCGCGGGCGGCGCGGACATCCTGCTGCTGCCCGAGATCCCCTACGACATCGACAAGGTCGCCGCGGCGGTCGAAGCGCGCGCCCAAAACGGCAAGGATTTTTCCATCCTCGCCGTCGCAGAGGGTGCGATGACGCAAAAGGAGGCCGATATGAAGAAGAAGGACCGCGCGCAGGCGCGCGCGGATCAAAACTTCAGCGGCATCGCCACGCGCATCGCGAAGGAGCTGGAGGCCATGGTCGGTGTCGAGGCGCGGGCCGTGGTGCCTGGGCATATCCAGCGCGGCGGCTCGCCCAGCGCCTACGATCGCGTATTGGCCACGCGGTTCGGCGTGCACGCGGCCGAGCTCATCCGCGACGAAAACTATGGACAGGCCGTCGGCATGCAGGGGGCCGAGGTCGGCCACAACCCGCTGGCGGAGGTCGCGGGGAAGACGAAGTTTGTGCCGCGCGAGCACGAGATGGTGCGCATCGCCAAGAACATGGGCATCAGCTTCGGCGAATAAACAGATGCGGGGAAGGCGGGCTGGGCCCTTCTTCCCCGTATTTTGATTTGACAACGCCTCGGCCATGCCTTATAATAATGTA
The DNA here is from genome assembly GCA_023404715.1 of Bacillota bacterium. GTDB lineage: Bacteria > Bacillota > Clostridia > Christensenellales > Aristaeellaceae > Beduinella. The sequence continues at coordinate 13,252 of JAEYAR010000174.1, forward strand.
TGATGCACCCATAGCTCAGCAGGATAGAGCGTTCGCCTCCTAAGCGAAAGGCCCCGCGTTCGAATCGCGGTGGGTGCGCCAAATCCCCGTCAAAAAGACGGGGATTTTCTTTGTTCTTTAACGAATTTTTGTTATGTTATGCCATGAATTCGGAGAGCTTCTATGCTTGAGATATTATAAAAACATCCTTAAAATTCCTTTCGTTTGCTCCTTCGTTTTACGCTTTGACACTTTCCATGACACTATTTGCGCCAGACAGCTCTTTTTTTCGTCTCACGGGCTATCGCAGGACGCTGTATCGAGTAGGCCGTTGGCGTCTTTTGAGTCGCAACCCATATGCGTTTTGCGTCCACAAAATGCGTGGCGTACCACTTTTCTACATGGGGGTCGCCGGACTTGCTAAAGCGCAATTGGCCGCCTTTTTTCTTCCCGCCCCATTGTTTGTAATAACAATAGGACGGACTC
>JAEYAR010000081.1 GCA_023404715.1 Bacillota bacterium
CGACGAGCCGACGACCGCGCTCGACGTGGTCGTGCAATATAACATCATTCGGCGCATTACGGATCTCAAGCGCGAGATGGGCTTTTCTATCCTCTTCATCACCCACGACCTACCCTTGATGCTCGAAATGTGCGACCGCATCGGCATCATGTACGCGGGCAGGCTCGTGGAGCTATCGCCCGTGCAAGTGCTGCGCCGTGGCGGCGCGCACCCGTACGCGCAGGGGCTCTTGCAGGCTTTTCCTTCGCTGCTGGGGCCCAAGGTAAAGCTTGCCGGCATTCCCGGCAGCGTGCCGGACCTGATCACCCCGCCAGAAGGGTGTCTGTTTTACGAGCGATGCGGCAGGCGTACGGAGGTATGCGCGCTTAGGCAACCGCCCTTCGAGCGGCTGGGCCCGCTGCATTTCTGCGCGTGCTTCCACCCTGCGCGTCAAGCTGAGGAGGAAAAGTGATGGAAGCGAAAAAAATAAAGGTGCAGTTCAAGCGCGTGAAGAAATACTTCCCCAACGGCGGCCTTTTGCACAAGCAGTACATCCGCGCGGTAAACGACGTGAGCTTTGACATGCGCGAGGGGGAAATCCTCGCCGTGGTGGGCGAGAGCGGCTGCGGCAAGACGACGCTGGCGCGCATGCTCATGAAGCTGCACGACGCGACGGCGGGCGAAATTACCGTAGATGGGCGCGATATCGCCAAGCCAATGAACCGTGGGGAAGTGAAGCGCTTTCACACGCAGATTCAGATGATCTTTCAGGATCCGTTCGCTTCACTGAACCCGGCGCACACGATCCAGCACATCATCGCGCGCGCCATCACGCTGCATAACCGCGGCATCGGCGAGCCTGAGGTCTACGACCGTGTGCGCAATTTGCTCACGCTTGTGGGGCTGACGCCGCCGGAGGACTTCATGGGCAAGCATCCGGCGCAGCTATCCGGCGGGCAGCGTCAGCGCATCGTCATCGCGCGCGCACTGGCGGTCGATCCGGGCATCCTGGTCGCGGACGAGCCGACCTCGATGCTGGACGTATCCATCGGCATCGACATCATGAACCTGCTACTCGAACTCAAGGAAAAAAAGCGGCTGACGATGATGTACATCACCCACAACCTCGCGAGCGCGCGCTATATCGCGGATTCGATGGTCGTCATGTACGCGGGCAACGCGGTGGAATACGGCGCGATCGACCACATCATCGCGCAGCCGCTGCACCCCTACACGGTGCTTCTCCTTTCCAGCACGCCGGAGCCCTTCCGCGAGGAGCCGCTCGCCATCCGCGCGAGCGAAGAGCTTCCGGACCTGCGGGTGGAGCAGCGCGGATGCCATTTCTGCAAACGCTGCCCGCGGGCGACGGAGCGCTGCCGCATGCAAATTCCCCCGGACTATGAGGTGGACGGCCGGCGGGTGAAGTGTTTTTTATACGAGGATGCGCGCAACGTGGACGTGCCGCCGGTCGACGCGCGGATTTATACCGAACGATAGGAGGACTTATGCGTAAGCCAAACATCATTCTGATCATGACGGACGACCAGGGCTACGGGGACCTGAGCTGCATGGGCGCGACGGATTTCGTCACCCCACACCTGGACGAGATGGCGCGGCAAGGCGCGCGCTTCTCATGCATGTACTCCAATTCACCGGTCTGTTCGCCCTCGCGCGCCGCCCTGCTGACGGGCCGCTACCCTGGTTATGCGGGCGTGCGCGCCATCCTGGCGGGGCATCGCCGGGCCAGCGGGCTGACGGGCGAGGTGCCGACGCTCGCCACGATGCTCAAAGGGGCGGATTATCATACGGGCATCGTTGGCAAATGGCACTTGGGCCTGCGCGAGGAATGCCGTCCGCTGCAAAACGGGTTTGACAGCTTCTACGGCTTCATGGCCGGGTGTGTGGATTACTACTCACACATCTTCTATTGGGGCATGGCCGACGGGCGCACCAACCCTTGCCACGACCTGTGGGAAGGCGAAACGGAGGTCTACGACAACGGGCATTATATGACCGAGCTGGTGACGGAAAAGAGCGTAGAGTACATCCGCGAACATCGCGAGGAGCCCTTCATGCTATACGTTGCCTACAACGCGCCGCACTATCCGATGCACGCGCCGGAAAAATACATGCGCCGTTTTGCACATCTGCCCTGGGACCGGCAGGTGATGGCCGCGATGATCAGCGCCGTAGACGACGGCGTAGGCGAAATTCGCGCGGAGCTCGAACGGCAGGGGCTGGCGGAGGACACCATCCTCTACTTCCAGAGCGACAACGGCCCCTCGCGCGAATCGCGCAACTGGATGGACGGGCGGGAGGATCCCTACTACGGGGGCACGAGCGGCCGGTTCACCGGTCACAAGTATAGCCTGTTTGAGGGCGGTATCCGCGTGCCGGGCATCATCTGCTGGCCGGGCCGTATCCCCGCCGGACAGGTCATCGACGCCCCCTGCGCCGCCATGGACGTGCTGCCCACGGTGCTGGAGGCCGTGCAGGCGGACGCGGGCGGCGCGGCGCTGGACGGACAGAGCCTGCTGGGGCTGCTCACGCACGGGGAGACGCCCGCGCAGCGCCAGCTCTTCTGGGAGATGGACGATCAGACCGCGGTGCGCGAGGGCAAGTACAAGCTGGTGCTGCACGGCGTGCTCGTCGAGGGCGAAGCGCAGCGGGGGCCGGTATTCCTTAGCGACCTGGAGGCTGACCCGGCGGAGCGCGTAAACCTGGCGGAGGCGATGCCTGAGCTGACGGAGCGCCTCACGCGCGACGCGCTTGGCTGGCGGCAAGCGCTGGAGCAGAACTGGGAGCGGCGGTTTGCCGCGAACTACAGAAGCCTGACGTGAGGGGGAAATCGGATGCGTTCGGTCATGGTCATGTTCGATTCGCTGAATCGCCGCTTTTTAGAACCCTACGGGTGTGATTTCACGCATACGCCACAATTTCGGCGTCTGGCGGAGCGCGCCGCGCAGATGGATACCTGCTACGCGGGTAGCCTGCCCTGTATGCCCGCGCGGCGCGAGCTGCATACGGGCCGCTACAACTTCCTTCACCGCAGTTGGGGCCCGATCGAGCCCTTTGACGATTCCATGCCGCAGATCCTGAAGGAAAACGGCGTACATTCCCACCTTTGTAGCGACCATACGCACTATTGGGAGGACGGCGGGGCGACCTATCACAACCGCTACAGTACGTGGGAAAACTTTCGCGGGCAGGAGGGCGACGCCTGGAAGGGCGTGGTCGGCGGCGTCAAAAAGCCGGAAAACCGCATCGCATTTGAGGGCTACCGGCGTAAGCTCTACGAGCAGGACGCCGTGAACCGTACCTATCTGCGCGAGGAGCCGGATCACCCGCAAACGCGCACGTTTGACGCCGGGCTCGAATTCATCGAGACGAATGCACGCCAGGACGGGTGGTTCCTGCAGATCGAGACGTTCGACCCGCATGAGCCGTTCTTCTCCTACGCGCGCTACAAGGCGCTGTACCCGCACAACTACGAGGGCAAGCAGTTCGACTGGCCGGACTACGCGCCGGTGAAGGAAAGCGCAGGCGAGGTAAACCACGCCCGCATGGAATACGCGGCGCTGCTCTCGATGTGCGACGCATCGCTGGGCCGGGTGCTCGACCTGTTCGACCGCCTGAACCTGTGGCCGGACACGCAGCTCATCGTGTGCACCGACCACGGCTACATGCTGGGCGAGCACGGCTATTGGGCGAAGAACTACATGCCACAATACGACGAGATCGTACATACGCCCTTGTTCGTCTGGGACCCGCGGGCAGGGGTACGGGGCGTGCGGCGCAAGGCGCTCGTACAGACGATCGACCTGCCTGCGACGGTGCTCTCGTTCTTCGGCCTCGCGCTGCCTGCGGACATGCAGGGAAGGGATCTGTTGCCGGTGCTCAGGGACGACATCCCCGTGCGCGAGGCCGGGCTCTTTGGCATCCACGGCGCGCACGTATGCGTGACCGACGGGCGTTACGTCTACATGAAAGCGCCCGCCTCGCCGCACAACGCGCCACTGCACGACTATACGCTGATGCCCACGCACATGGCCTGGATGTTCAGCCCGGAGGAAATCCGCACGATGGAGAAGGCGGAGCCCTTCGCCTTCACAAAGGGCTGCCCGCTCATGCGCTTTGCGACGCGCGGCGGGAATCTGCTCTTTGAGACGGGGCAGACGCGCGACTTGCTGTTCGATCTGGAGACGGATCCGCAGCAAAATGCTCCGATCACCAACCCGCCGGCGGAGCTGCTCGGACGTCTGCGGGCGCAGATGATCCGCCAGATGAACGAAAACGACTGTCCCAGAGAGCAGTTTGAACGGCTGGGGCTGGGGCGCTGACGTTAAACGGTGTATGACGAGTCCCCGGAGAACACATTTCTCCGGGGACTTGCCATGCGCTCACCCATGTGCTATGCTGTGAGCAAACACGAGATGAGGAGAATGCCGCGTGAAGACCGCTACCCTGATGATCAAGCCCTCCAGCAGCCTGTGCAACCTGCGCTGCGCTTATTGCTTTTATCACGAGCTTGCGGCGCGGCGGGAGGTAGCCTCCTACGGCGTCATGAAGGACGATGTGCTGGAGGCGCTCGTGCGCCGCGTGATGGGCGAGGTGACGCAGGACGTACACTTCGTATTCCAGGGCGGCGAGCCGCTGGTGGCGGGCCTGCCCTTTTTCGAGCGTTTTGAGGCCCTGGTGGCCCGGCTCTCGCCCCGGGGCCTGCGCGTGATGCGCAGCGTTCAGACGAACGGCACCCTGGTCGACGAGGCCTGGGCCGCGTTCTTTGCCCGGCATCGCTACCTCGTAGGCGTATCGCTCGACGGGCCCGCCGCGCTGCACAACGACATGCGGCCTACGGCGGAGGGCAAGGGCAGCTTTTCGGGCGTGATGGCGGGCATTCGGCGGCTGCGCCAGGCGAATGTAGAGTTCAACATCCTCACCGTCGTCACGCGCGAGGTGGCGCTGCACGGCGCCAAGGTATACAGTTTTTTGCGCAAGAACGGCTTTGACTATCTGCAATTCATCCCTTGCATGGACGAGCCGGGCGCGCTGAAAGCCGCCTTTTCGCTCGACGAGGCGAGCTATGGCCGCTTTTTGATCGACACGTTCGCGCTCTATGAACGGGAGCTGCTGGAGGGGAAGCGCATCAGCGTTCGTTTTTTTGATAACCTGATCGGCATGCTCGCGGGATACCCGCCGGAGAGCTGCGGCATGTCCGGTTGCTGCGCCTGCCATCTGGTGGTGGAGGCGGACGGGGGCGTTTACCCCTGCGATTTTTATGTGACGGACGCCTACCGTCTGGGCAGCGTGCAGGAATCGGGACTGGAAGCGATGGTCCTGTCGGATACGGCGACGCGCTTCATCGAGGAGAGCAAGCCGGTCGATCCGGCCTGCCGCATCTGTCCCTACGCGCCGGTCTGCCGGGGCGGCGGCTGCCGCCGCTACAGGGAGCCGTTTGTCGACGGCAAGCCGCGGCGTCCCGCGCTATGCGAGGCCTATCGCATGTTCTTTGGCGAGTGCCTGGGGCGCATGCAAGCCCTAGCAAGGCGGTTTGTCAGGCGGTAAAAAGGATTGCGCAGCCTTTCGGCTGCACTGGTGGATAGGTCATTTTAGGGCAGCCCTCACATCCTTGTCGTCGTATTGCTGTTTGAGAACACCTCTGAGAGAATCTGTAAGATGGCCAACGGCGGCTTCTTCTGAGATGATACGCGCGATACGCTTTCCGTTGCGTAGAATGATCACCTCGCCAGTCTCAATGGCGTACTGTAGATACTTGCCAAAATTGTTCTGCACATCCGTGACAGTCGCCATTTTTGTCGAATCCTGCATAGAAACAACCTCCTTTAGCTAACTCTATTATATGCAAAATAGCGATTTCATCAAGAGAAATCGCTGTTTTTGACATAGAGGAGTTTAGCTATCGTTTTTGCTGGGTTGTTAAGGATAGGGAAGGCCTTTAGGTAAATCCAGAAGGTAGTCAGCGGAGACATTGAAGAAACGGCAAATGTTGCGTATATCCTCCAATGAGGGTTCGTTTTCGCCGGTTTCCCAATAGGATACCTTTCTTTGTTTGATGTTTAATGCTCTTGCGAGGTCTTCCTGTGAGAGCTTTCCCGGATAGTCCATACGAAGCGATTTGATCTTCTCTGAAAAGGGCATTTGCATATCTCCTTTAGAAGTTTTTCATCTGAAAGCCTTGACTTTCAGATGTTTTTCGGCTAGAATAAATATGATCATATTGAAATGAGAGTTGATCCCCTATGGAG
>JAEYAR010000176.1 GCA_023404715.1 Bacillota bacterium
GATCCCGCCTGCGCGGCGCGGTTCATTTGTCGCCTCTATTCCGCGGTCTCGTCCGCCGGAGGCTGCGGGCCAAAGTAACTCTCCATCTGTACCTCGGACAGATCAAAGTGCGCCCGTACCATTTCCCAAAAGATAGACGGACGCCGGCGTAGCGTATCCTTCGCGCGCGCGACGCGCTCCAGCCAATACTGTTTGGCGCCGGGGCCGTTTCGCGGCTGATCCGCGCTGATTTTAGGATGCATCTGGCCGGCCCATCGTTCAAAGTGCATGTCCATCTCCGGGCGGATCTCTTCCACCATCTCTTCCAGCAGCTCCGTCATGTGTTCCGTCGTCAGCACCGTCTGAAACATCTGGCCGCCGCGCTTCAGGAAACGATCCTGGATCTCGGGCGCGGCGATCAACGCGCGCAGCAGCGCGTTGGATTGGATTCCCATGCCGCCCATGCCTTTTTCGCTCAATACGTAGGCCGGTCCGCCGTAGGTCGACTTAAACAGGCCCCAATCCAGGTCATATAGGGCGTAGCGCCACCTGCCGTCGTGCGCGTCGCTCTTGTAAAAGCGGATGTTGCCCGGGTCGGTATTCCCAAAGAACATCTCCAGAAAGAAATAATCCAGCATGTTGTCCAGGTCCACCCGGTCCAGCACATAGCAGCGCGCCTCTTCATCCCGCGAGAGGTCGTGCGTTTGGGCGTATTCGACGAGTTGGACATAATCCGCGTTCGTCCCCTGGTTGACCTGGCTGCTTCTCAGCCCGTCCGATTCGAGCACGTCGAGCTCTTCCGGGTCCTCCCATCCCTCATGGCGGGCCATCGTCTGCGCGTCCATGCGCTCGCGCAGGTTATAATGCCCCCAGTATTGCCCGTTGAGATAGACGATCACGGGCCTCCAGGCCTGCGTAACCACGCTCGTGCCCGTCTCCTCCGCCAGCCGTGCCTGCAATCCGTCCAGCACACGGGTATACTTGCCGTCCTGCCCGCCGTTTCTCAGGACAAACGCATCATACGCCGCATAGGGCCGATCCGAAAAAAGCGGGTAATGGAAAAGCTCGCTGCCAAACTGCGCCTGCGCGTTTACGAGGAACGATTTTTGTGGCATGTCGAGCGAGTATTGGCCCATGAGCCGAAAGCTCATGCCCTGTGAAAGGCAGGGATTGCCCGCCTCATCGTACATCTCCACGTAGCCGTTATAGCGCAGCTTCTTGCCGTACGTCACGAAATCCTTGCTGAACCATTCGGGGTCGATCTCGTCGCGGCTCCAGCCTTCTCCGTCGGCCAGCATGCCCGTCTCGTCGTTCCACAGGTTCTCCGGATCGGTCGTCAGCGCGACGATGGGCAGCGTGTGATAAACCGAAACAAAATAGGTCTGGGTCGCGATTTCAGACGGCAGGAACCCATCCTGAAACGCCCGCGCGCGCAGCACCGTTGTCTGCGCTATTTCGACCGGCCCTTCGTATGGCTCGCTTTGCTCCGTCGGCTCCGATGCGTCCAGCGTGTAGGTCACCGTGCACCCTGGCGGCACGCGAATGGTGACCTCGAGCGGTCGTTCGTGGAGGCCGCCGGCCGTCTCAATCGACGGCGCCGGCGCGAAGCCCGCATAACCGCCCGTATTCCATTCGCCGGGCGTCGGCCGGTCGTAATAGAAAAGCCCGACCTCCCCCCGCGTGCGCCCATAGGATATGTCGTCGTAAAGGGGCGGTACGTCGATACGGTCGACCTCCCGCCCGTCTGCGTCACACAGCAGCACGCTCTCACCCGCGACGGAAAGGTTGAAATTCGCGTAATGAACGGTATCCGTCGCCAGGCCGACGTTTTCCTTCTCGCAATAGATCAGCGTGCATTCGCCATCGGCGATGAGCACGTCCGGCATCGGCCACTTGCGCGGCTTTTTCGGGTTGTCGGAAAGGTAATAACCCGCCAGGCTTACGGGCGCTCCGCTGAGATTGGCGATCTCCACATAATCATACCGCCCGGCGACGCCGGGGAGCGCAGTGCTTTGATTGGCTGTCAGCACCTCGGTAATGTAGAGCCCCGCGCTGTTATTCGAGAGACGCGCCGCGTCGAGCGCGCCGGTATCCGCGTAGCTCGTCCCAGGCGTAGAGGGGAACAGCGTGCAAAAATCACTCGCCCCATCCGGCGCGCGCCCGTAGGATGTATCACGCTCTAAGGGCCCGAACGTCACGTAATCCTGCATTCGTCCCGCCGCGTCGGTCAACAAAATCGTCTCCCCCTGCGATGAGAGTTTAAAACCGGCGTGTAAATCGCCGTCTTGCGGCGTCGCCAGGCCGGAGGCGTAGACGAGCAGATGCCCTTGCGGCGCAAGCACCGTCCCCTGCGGAATGCGCCATTTGCCCGGCGACGCCCCGTCGTCGGAGAGCCCGAAACCCGACAAATCCTGCGGCGCATCGGATACATTATACAGCTCGATCCAATCGTGCCCATCCGAGACGCTGGCGGCGATTTCATTGATGACCACATTGCCCAGAGCCTGGCGGCGCCCGGCGAGATACGCTTCATGCCCGGCGAGCGAGTTTTCATATCCGGGCGAATACAAGCTCGTAGTCTGCCACCCATCCAAAGTGCGCGCATAAACGGTATCCGAGGCGAGCGCGGGCGTCTCCACCGCCTCGATCACGGCGCCGTCCGGCCCGAAGAGGACGACCGCCTCGCCTGAAGACGATAGCTTGAAATTCGCGTGCAGCTCGCCTTGAACGCCCTCCTTCCCCGATGCAAACACCACAACGCGCTCGCCGGGCGCCAGCACGAGGTCCGGGAAGACGAAGGCGATGTGTGTCGCACGGTCGGACAATCCGCAACCGCCTATGTTGACAGCCGCCTCCCCTTCATGGGTCAATTCGATCCAATCCGGATACTCCCCTCGCCCATCGGCCACGGCTGAAGCATTCGCCGTCATAACCTCGGTGATATGAAGCGTAGCGCGCGCATCCGCCCGCACCGCCGCCGCTTGTGTAGGCTCCTTGGGCGCTATGAACACGAGAAACGCGAGCGCCGCCGCGCACAGCGTGGCCGCGCCGAATCTTCCCGCTTTTTCCTTCACGGCGCATCCCCCTCTCCGCTGTCAAAGGCCGCCAGAGACATCCATTTCTATCGCTGCGAACGTCCCTCCGTCTCCCGTTTATATGGATTCCAGTACCCGGATCAGCGTCTCCTCGTCATACCCGTGCACAGAGATGTAATAGCGCGACGGCGGCTCGATGATCACGCCCCACAGCCAGTCCATATTGGACGATAGATAGGCCTCCGATCCGCTGCTCAGGCGCAGCGTGCGGCCCGGCCCGTTTTCTTCATACATGGTCTTTCTGCCTTCATCCAGATAATCGCGCCGGATATTGATTCTGATCCGCTTTTCGCCCTCTTTTACGCCTTGAGAAAGCGCTTCCTTTGCGGGGGCGTACTGCACGTTCAGGACGTCGGACATCGCATACATATGTACTTCACAGGATGCAACCCCCGGATTCGGCGGGAGCCAGGTTGGATAGCGCACCGGATACCCTAAAAAGGCGATCGCCTCCTGCGGATCGTCCGTCTCCAGCTCCCGCACGTCCTCCTCTACTTCAAACCATTCTCCCTCCGTGTGCGGGCCGGTCTCGTCGATTTCGTCATCCCATTTTTCTTCCGCGTCCGCGCCGGGCAGAATGCCTTTTTCGCTCCCCACGTCCTCTACGACGTATTGCTCCCCATCGTCCGAGTGATAGGTGACGACGGAGGCGGGCTTGTGCGTAGCCCATTCTCCCGCTACGAGCGAAAGCATGAGCACGGCGACCGCCGCGCCTGTACGGCGAACCCAACGCATGATCGCCGCGCGGCGCGTGCGGCGTCGCGCTTTGGAGCGCGTTTATAAGCGTTTTTCTCACCATCCGCCGCAACGCATCCATGCAGCTCGCACAGGCACTGCGCACAAAAGGCGATAAGCTCCACGTCCATGTCGGCCGCGTCTTTCGCCAGCTCTGCGTCAAGCGTCTCTTCCAGCTCCGCCTGCGTCGGCACCTCGGCTGGATCGGGCGGCGAGAGCAGCGCTTGAAGCATTTTTTTCTCCTGTTCCTTCGAATCTTCCTGCATAGGACTCACCTCCGTTCCGCCGTGCCACCGCGCATTTCATCTACCTTATAAGAGCTATAAAAAGCAATAAAGTTACAAAAATCTAAAACATTTCAGGATGTTTGCGCGCGTAATCACGCGCGCGCTGCCGCACGCGGTATAGCGCTACCTTTGCGCCCGATTCAGTGATCCCGCGCTTTTTCGCGATCTTGGACATGGAGTCTTCACACACATAGCGCTCATATGCCAGTTTCCGGTCCGTTTGTGAGAGGGCGCTTAGCAGGTCCTTTGCCGCGCTGGCGGCGCCCTCCTGATCGACCCATTCCTGCACGCCATTCCTTATATCCGCGCAGGCGACATCCTCTAGATTACAGGTGCGGTGCGCGTCGCGCTTGCGCGCGCGGATCACCGTGCCCATACGAAACATACACGTGCGCGTCAGCCAACCGCCCACGTTTGGATGCTTTAAAAGCTCTTCATAGTGCTGATATCCCGCTAAAAACGTCTCTTGCACACAATCGTCCACGGCATCCATATAACGGGGATCGTAGCCCACGTAACGCATGCACAGAAATCGGAGTGTTTCATAAAAGCGCCGGTATAATGCTTCGAAATAGGCGTCTTTTTCCTCATTTGGGTGCATCTCCCATCCCCCCTGCCATTTAGACGCAGCAAAAGACGATTTCCCTGCACCTCTTGTGAAAAAAAGATCACAGCTTCGTCTCTTTTCGACATCCGGCTCTTTATACGCAGCCTTCAATCGATCCAGAATCGTCATGAGTATTTCATCGTGGGCTATCATGCATTCCCCCTTAACGCTGCACTGATTAAATCATGCGCATAGGTTCATTGCAAGCGCCGCACGCGAAGGCGTCTGAGGTAGACGATAAAAGCGCGCTTGATAAAATATCCTTTTTTTCACCGCATGCTCTATACTTTCTATCGCATATATGGTACAATCGTCCTATACGAATCCATCAAAAATGGTTTATATTCCTTGTCCCCACAGGCTTATGCACCCTTTTTGTCACAAAAATATTGATAGATACTCCTTTTCTTATAGCGTATCGCTGCTTATATGCAGCTTATGACGCAAGGCCCCTTCAAACCCCATCGGCCACAAAGGAGGAAGCATCCCATGTTGAAGCGCACCGCCTGGCTTATCGCCGGCGCCATCGTTTTGGCGGCGGTCATCGTCGCCGCGGCGTTAGTGCTCACCGCCCCGCGACAAAAGGACCTGCCAAACGAAGGAGATGCCGCCACGCCTACGCAGCCGCTTTCGATCGACCCCCGCGCGGCTGTATACGTCTCTCCGGCGCCGCGCACGCCGGAGCCGGGCATCGTCATCCCCGGCTATGAGACGCTGCGCCTGCCTGCCGGGAAGACGGAAGCCGCCGTCCGCCTTGAGAATCCCGAGGAGAATGCCGATCGCTATTACCTGACCTACGAAATACGCCTCAAGGAAACCGATGAATTGCTCGCCGCTACCGGATTCATCCCGCCCGGGCAATCCGTGCTGGGAATCACGCTCTCTCGATCGATGAAAGCGGGAAGGTATGGGGCGATCCTTCACGTACAGCCCTACAGGATGGATGCCTCGCAGTCGGAGACCAACAACGCGAATTTTGATACCACGCTGATCGTTGAATGACGCTTTTCGCAGCATTAGTCACATCCATTATCACTTGGAGGAATGATTTATGAATAAGCTATTCTCCCTGATCATAATGCTACCATTTATACTCTCTGCGCTTCAGTTCGTACCAGCATCCGCTGGCGATATCGTTCTGGGCCCGACAAGTGAGCCGGCTGAAATGGAGATCATCTACACAGTAGGACCCTCCTATGCCGTGACAATACCCGCCAGCGTTAGCATTGATGCAGAAGGCAATGGCACAGCCCAGCTTAAAATCGCTGCCGAGCCGGTGACGGAAAATGGGATGAGTGTTGCGGTATCCATGCAAAAATCCGAAAGTTACAACAAGCTAAATCAGTTTGCCTTGTTTCTAAACGGAGTCTTCGACCCCACTCAACCATACGTTTCTTACACGATAACCGCGGAAGATCGGGATCTCTCCGCGCCGGACAATAACACGCCGCTATTAACGCAGCTGGCAGGCGCACAGACAGAGGCGAGCCTTACGCTTACATTTAAAATGCAGGGCAACCCATCTATCGTCGGAAAATACACGGACAAATTGACATTCGCAGTATATACCGTCAATCCCTGATAAGATCTTTATTGGTTTTCTATTCTCTCACGCCGCACCCACAGCAATCGTAAGCGTATCTGCGTACGTCCCCGCGGCCGTGGGCCGGCCGAGCAGCGTGATGTCGAGCTGCTGAACGTCCGTCCCGTTAAAGATGGCGGCGACGTCGCCGTCCCCGAGCGCGGCGCTCTCGCCTTGCCTGCTCAGCGCATAAGGCAGCTCCGCCGCGCCGTTGATCAGCTTGAATCCATTGCGCGATGATACCGTCACCTTGACCGTGGCCTCGCCGTTCATCTCGCAGGCGATGGCGAACGCGCCCTCCTGCGCCGTCACGCTGCTCGGTATGGTGACGAGAAAGGTCGGCTCAGCGCTACCCGAATCGTTCCTTCCCGCAGGAGGGGACGGCGAATAAGTTTCGGGGTTCGGCGAATGGGTGCACGGAGCGTACGCTGTCGCATTTGGGTCGGCGCTCGACTGTTCCGGCGTGGGCGCCATCGTCTCCTCCGGCATGATCGTTTCCGCAGGCGGACGTTCGGTTTCAGATACCCACCCTTCCCCCCGCACATTGGTCGCAAGCGCTTCCTGCGGCGTACTGTCCAAGGCAATGGCTCCGCCAAAATACATGGCGCTCCACAGACAGATAAACGCGGCTACCCATCCCTTGTTCAGCTTAATCATGCATTCACATCCTTCTCATCGAACGATCAAGCCACCTAACATCGCATGCTCTTCTCGCCATGGCAGCCCGAACGCCGTCGGGTTCCTCAGGACGCCGCCCGCCAAAGCAGGCGCTGATCCTCAAATGCGGCAGTGATTCTGCCGCTGTCGCTCAGCCACGATAAATACGATCGGACCGTGCTGCCCACCAGGGCGTATTGCTGAAAGTTCATCGTCAGATGATAGCAGAGGAAGATCTGCCGCAATACCTCTTCCGTACCAATCGGTTCTTTGCAAATATCGAGCAGCCGGTCCGCGATCTCCAGCACCCGGCTGCGATTATAGCGCGCCAATGGGGTGATATCGGCCGTAGCTTCGGCATGAGACGGCACGAACAGCGCCGCCTCCATCGCCTCTACCCGGTCCAGCGTCGCGAGATAGGCCCCAACGTCGTAGATAAACGGGACGCCGTACTTGTCCAGCGTCTCTCGGCTGGAAAGGCAATCTCCGACAAACGCCGTGCCGTCCGGCGTACGAAAGCCCGCCATGTCGAAGGAATGCCCCGGGAGGGGGATGACCTCCACCTCTTGCGGGAACCCCGGATCGGAGAAATCCCGAACCACGCTTTCCTGTGCGAGCAAGAATTTATGGCGCAGCGGCTTACAGGGGAAGCCGCCGTACAGCAGCGCCGGCTCCAGGATCGGATGCCGTACGAAATCCCCCTCTATGGCGCCGGCAAACACCGGGCAATTCGTCCGGCCTTGCAGATAGGCGTTTCCGCCGATATGATCGGCATGGGAATGGGTATTGAGGATGCCCGAAAGGCGCAAGCCCCGCCCGTCCAGGATCCGCTTGACCTTCTTGCCCGCATCCTTATCGCTTCCGCTGTCGATCAGAAAAACGTCCGACTCCCCCGCGATAAATACGCCGATTTTCGCCGGGCAATCGATATAATAGCTTCGCGCCCCCGCCTGAACCCATTCGTACATTTTTCCGTCCTCCTCACAAGCGTCTCGCGCCGTCCAAACCATGGTATCAAAAAGAGGCCTTCGCTGTCAAGCGGGGGCCTCCTTTTGAAATGCGCCCCGTCCGCAGGGCGGTCATACCCATATTATTGGAAGTACCGCACGCCGGAAACGAAGAGCTTCTGGTCGTGCTCGCCGGGGATATTCTTGCATACGCCCGCCCCGATGCGCTCGGAATGACCCATCTTGCCCAGTATGCGCCCGTCGGGAGAACAGATGCCCTCCACCGCCCAGCACGAGCCGTTCGGATTGTGCGGCATATCCGCGGCCGGGATTCCGTCCGGCCCGCAGTATTGGGTGACGATCTGACCGCCGGCCAGCAGCGATTTAAGCAGGCTTTCGGTGCAGACAAAGCGCCCTTCGCCGTGCGAAATCGCCACGGCGTGTACGTCTCCCGGGTTCACGCCCGCCATCCAAGGGGACTTCACGGAGGACACGACCGTGTTCACGTGCGTCGCCGCATGGCGTCCGACGGTGTTAAAGGTCAGCGTCGGGTCGCTTTCAGAGAGTATGCGCATGTCGCCATAAGGCAGAAGCCCCAGCTTGACCAACGCCTGGAAGCCGTTGCAGATGCCCAGCATCAGGCCGTCGCGCGCGCCCAGCAGCTCGTCAATGGCGTCCGCTACGCGCGCGTTGCGCAGCGCGGTGGCGATGAACTTGCCCGAGCCGTCCGGCTCGTCGCCCGCGGAAAATCCGCCCGGCAGCATGACGATCTGCGCGTTGCGGATGCCGCGCTCGAGCGCTTGCGCCGATTCCTCGACGCCCTGCGGCGTCAAGTTTTTAAAGATAAACGTCTCGACCTCTGCGCCCGCGCGCCTGAACGCCCGCGCGCTGTCCATCTCGCAGTTCGTGCCGGGGAAGGCGGGGATGAACACGCGCGGCTTTGCGACACGCACCGCCGGGCGCTTCGCCTCGCGCGTGCCAAAGGGCACGTAGGGGGCGGCGGTCATCGGCGCCTCTGCCTTCGTCGGGAAGACGCTCTCCAGCGGCCGGCACCAGGCCTTACGCGCCTCGCACAGCGAGATCGCCGCCTCGCCCGCCGACAGCGCGGGCTGCGCAACCGTCTCGCCCAGCGGCTCAAACTCGGCCGGCACGCGCTCACCCGCCGCCATCTCCACGACGATGCTGCCGTATAGGGGTAAGAACAGGTCCTCCGCCGTAAGATCCGTCCGCAGCTTCGCGCCGATGCGGTTGCCCAGGGCCATCATCGTCACCGCCGCCGCGATGCCGCCCCTTTCGACCGTATGCGCCGCGACGACCTTGCCTGCCCGCATGAGCTCGCCCAGACGGTCATAGAGGGCGAGCATCGCGTCCGTATCCGGCAACAGCGCGTCCGTGCGCGGCGCGCGTAGCAGGCCCAGCTGATGACCGGCGCTCTTGAACTCGCCGGAGACCACGTCCCGTACGTCCGCCACGTTCACCGCGAAGGACACGAGGGTCGGGGGGACGTGGATATCCTCAAACGTGCCGGACATCGAGTCCTTGCCGCCGATCGAGGCCGTGCCATAGGCCAGCTGTGCGGCAAGGCCGCCGAGCATCGCGGCGACGGGGTTGCCCCACTTTTCGGGGTCCTTGTTCAGCCGTTCAAAATACTCCTGAAAGGTGAGGCGGCATGTGCGCGCGTCGCCGCCCGCGGCGACGATCTTCGCGAGCGAATGCGTCACCGCGTACACCGCGCCGTGGAACGGGCTCCACGACGAGAGGTAGGGATCGTAGCCGTGGGCCATGAGCGTCGCGGTCGAAGTCTCGCCGTCCACGGGGAGAAGCGCGGCCATCGCCTCCACCGGCGTCTCGCGGTGCAGCCCGCCGTAGGGGGCGAGCACCGTGCCCGCGCCGATGGTGCCGTCGAAGCACTCGACCAGCCCTTTCTGGCTGCACACGTTCAAATCGGACAGCGCGCCGAGCCAGGCCGTCTTCACGTCCTTCCCCGCCGCAAAATCCGGCAAGGTGGTAAGGTAGGGCGCGTCCTCGTCGGGCGCGGAAATCTCGGCGCTGGCGTGCTGCGTGACGCCGTTGGTATCGAGGAACGCGCGAGAGAGATCCACGATCGTCTTGCCGCGCCACGCCATGCGCAGGCGAGGGCGCTGCGTGACCACGGCCACCTGCGTGGCCTCGAGGTTTTCGCCGGCCGCCAGCTCCATAAACCGCGCGACGTCTGCGGGCGCGATGACGCAAGCCATGCGCTCCTGGGATTCGGAGATCGCCAGCTCCGTACCGTCCAGGCCCTCGTACTTCTTGGGGACCGCGTCCAGGTTTATCTCCAGGCCCGGGGCGAGCTCGCCCACCGCGACGCATACGCCGCCCGCGCCAAAATCGTTGCAGCGCTTGACCAGCCGCGCGAACTCGGCGTTTCGAAACAAACGCTGAATGCAGCGCTCGGTCGGCGGATTGCCCTTTTGCACCTCCGCGCCGCAGGTCGTGAGCGATTCCAGGTTGTGCGCCTTGGAGGAGCCCGTCGCGCCGCCGCAGCCGTCGCGGCCCGTGCGCCCGCCGAGCAGGATCACCACGTCGCCCGCCTCGGGCGCCTCGCGGCGCACGTGATCGCGGGGGGTCGCGCCGATGACCGCGCCCAGCTCCATGCGCTTGGCGACAAAGCCGGGATGGTAGATCTCCTGCACCTTGCCCGCCGCCAGGCCGATCTGGTTGCCGTAACTGGAGAAGCCCGCCGCCGCGGTGGTCGTGATGCGCCGCTGGGGCAGCTTGCCAGGGCGGGTCTGATCAAACGGCGTGCGCGGATCGCCGCTGCCGGTGATGCGCATCGCCTGATAGACGTAGCTGCGGCCGGAGAGCGGATCGCGGATCGCGCCGCCCAGGCAGGTGGCAGCGCCGCCGAAGCCCTCGATCTCGGTGGGGTGGTTGTGCGTCTCGTTCTTGAACATGACGAGCCATTCCTGGTCCTCGCCGTCCACATGCGCATGGACGACGATCGAGCAGGCGTTGATCTCATCGGATGCGTCCAGATCCTCGAGTTTGCCTTGGCGCCGCAGCTCCTTCATGCCCAAAACCGCCATGTCCATGAGCGAGACGTCCTTCTCGCGCGACCCATATACGTTCCTTCGCGCATCCAGATACGCGTCATACGCCGCCCGGATGGGCGCGCCCAGCTTCGTCTCCGGGAAGACGATGCCGTCGATGGCGGTCAGGAAGGTCGTGTGCCGGCAGTGATCGGACCAATAGGTATCGATCGCGCGCAACTCTGTGATGGTCGGGTCGCGGCGCTCTTCGTCGCGGAAATACGCTTGGCAAAAGGCCAGATCCTCCGCCGTCATCGCCATGCCGAGGGAACGGACCATCTGCGCCAGCGCGTCCGGCTCCATGGAGATAAAGCCCTCGACCGCTTGCACGTCCAGCGCGCGCTCTGCATGCATCGCGAGCGTCGCGGGCTTTTCCATAGAGGCCTCGCGCGCCTCGACCGGGTTGATGAGCTGGCCCAGGATGCGGCCGCGGAGCGCATCGTCCACCTCGCCAAAGAGCGCATACACCCGCGCGCAGGCGACGCGGGGGCGCTCCTGCCGGGTAAGCAGCTGCAGGCACTGGGCCGCGGAATCGGCCCGTTGGTCGTACTGCCCGGGCAGGAACTCTACCGCGATCAGACGCGCGCCGGACATCTTTGGCAGCTCCTCGTCGTAGACGATATCCGCATTGGGTTCCGAAAAGATGACGCCGCGCGCTTTGTCAAACGCGTCGTCCGGCAGGTTTTCCACGTCGTAGCGCTGGAATACGCGAAGCTTTGTCAGCTTCTGTGTGCCCAGCACCTCGCAAAGCTCGCGGCACTTGCCCTGCGCCTGCACGTCAAAGCCCGGGCGCTTTTCCACATAAATTCTTCTTACACCGTTCATCCGGCAAACAACCTCCTTGGCCGTCACAAAAAAACCAAACAACACGTCCATTATAGCATTCAACGTTCGGTATTTCAACATAGTTTAAAAAAGAAAAGGACACATTTGATCATGAACGCCAAAAAACCCGAACATTCGCGTATAATTCCAAAAAGAAAACCGCTGTGCCGTTCGTCTTTGCCCGGCACAGCGGTCATTTCGCAGGCGGATAGGGTTCCTTTCGGTCGGTGCGGTCCAACAGATAATCGACGCTGACGCCATAAAAGTCAGCCAGCTTGATCAGCTCCTCGTCCTTCCAGGCATTCACCCCGTTCTCATGTTGTGAATACGTGTTTTGCTTCATATGCAGCAGCTTGCCCAGCTCCGCCTGCCCGAGGTCATGATCTTCCCGCAACGCCCTGATGTTTTTGAACTTCATAGCCCATCACCGAGGATATTATGCCCTATCTGAATTTAAGATATTGATTTTTATCTTGTAATCAGATATAATATTTAAGAAATATGACCAGAAACATTTGGAAGGTGACACATATGGATTATGTATCATTGGGTCGGAGAATAAAAAGGCGCCGTTAAGTCTTGCGTTGGTCGCAGGCACAGCTCGCCGCCGCAGTCGGTCTATCTGTTTCCTTTCTGGGGTATATCGAACGAGGCAGCAGAAAGGCAAGCATGAATACTTTGATCAATCTATGTAATGTATTGAATATGTCGCCAGAGGATTTATTATTCGAATCCTTGCATTCCTACGTCACCTCGCATCAGCTGTTTACAGAGGAAGAGCGGCGTATTCTACTCAATGCGAGAAAAATTTTAAAAAAACTTGAATGTTAACCCATCTATAAGCCCTCATTTATCAGGTCATTTAACGATTTACTGACGAAAAACAAAACCGGCGGCATTTACCGTCGGTTCAAAGGTTCACCGGGTCTCCTCGGCCTCTCTAACCGGAAATCTTCGCCCCAGCTGCCTCACGCGCACGATCATCATCGGCACCAGCAGGAAACAAGCGAACAACCACGCCAAGGGATTCGCAAAGCATACGGCGCTATAGCCGAACGGGCCCACAAACACGAACGCCACGAGCGCGCGCGCCGCCATCTCAAAGATGCCCGCGAGCATGGCCGACATGCTGTAGCCCAGGCCCTGCAGGGCATTGCGAAGCACCAGCAGGGTCATGAGCAGGATAAAGCCCAGGGCGTTGTAGGTGAGGAACTGGTGGATGTTTTGCAGGATCTGCGTCTCCTCCGCCTTGATGAAGAGCAGCGAGATCATGCCGCCAAACCGCCAGGAAATCCACATCGCCAACGCCGTATACGTAGCGCCGAGCAGCAGGCTCGTCCGCAGGCCCCAGCGGATGCGATCTACGCGCTTCGCGCCCAGGTTTTGCCCGCAGTAGGTCGCCATCGTCGCCCCCAACGCCTCCATCGGCTGGGTCATGATCATCTGCACCTTGGCCCCGGCGGTTATGGAAGCGACTGCATCCGAGCCCAGCGTGTTCACCGCGCCCTGCAGCACCACCGAGCCTACGGCCGTCAGCGAAAACTGCAGGCCCATCGGCACGCCGATGGCCAGGCCTCTCTTAGCGCTCGCCACATCAAATTTCCACTCTTCTTTGCCGATCCGCAGCACCGGGAAGTGGCGCATGATGTAACGCACGCACAGCGCGCCGGATATCGCCTGTGCGATCACCGTGGCCCACGCGGCCCCGGCCACGCCCATATGGAACACGAGGATAAACACAAGATCCAGCACGATGTTGAGCAGCGACGCGATGATCAGGAACAGCAGCGGCGTCTTGCTGTCGCCCAGCGCGCGCAGCAGGCCCGCAGGCAGGTTGTAGAGCAATGTCGCGAACGTACCGCCAAAGATGACGATGATGTAATCGTAGCTCTGCTGAAAGATATTCTCCGGCGTGTGCATTAGACGCAGCATCGGCCGCGTAAAGGCCATCATCGCCGCCGTGGTCGCTACGGTGATGCCCAGGGTGATATAGATCGCGCTGACCAGCGCACGGCGCATCCCGTACATATCCCCTGCGCCGAAGCACTGCGAAATCGGGATGCATAAGCCGCTGCACAGTCCCAGGGCAAACCCGAGCACCAGGAAGTTGAAGGAGCCCGTCGCGCCGACGGCCGCCAGCGCCTCCTTGCCCACGAACTGGCCGACGATGATGCTGTCGGCCATGTTGTACATCTGCTGAAACAGATTACCGATCAGCAGCGGGAAGAAAAAGGAGAGGATCAGCCGCAGCGGCCTTCCCTCGGTCATGTCTCTTACCATATAAGCTTTGCTTGCCTCTTTGCTTTTCAATTTATTCGCATCATTCTATCGCAAAAAGGAGGGTTTGGCTAGCCTATTTTGGCCCCGAGGGGCAGGAAAATTTCGGACAATTTCCTTGTGCAGTCCGCAAAGAAGTGCGCCGGGCGCAAAAAAATCGCTCCGCATCGGGGCGAGCAGACTGTCGGCAAACTATCAAAGCCAGACAAACCAAAAGCCGTCTGCAAGACTGTAGAGGAAAAAATTAACCCGTAAACTCGACAAAGTGGCGTACGCCACTTTGTCGACACGCGGATCGCCCCGCATCGGGGCGAGATCCGTTCGGCTGCAATCAGGACGCTTCGTCATAGACCACGCGTACGTCGGCGTGCGGCAGGCGGCTGCGCAGCTGCACGGCGAAGTCCTGGGCGCCGCGTCCGCGCGCGGCGCCCAGCACCACGCAATCCACGTCGTGTTCCTGAGCCAGGCGCACCAGCGCGTCGACCGCGCTGTCCGCGCGCACGACCTCCATATCCGCCCCGTACTCCTGCGCCCGACGAAACAAATATTCGAGCGCCTCCGCCTCCTGCTCGGGGCTGACGCCCATGAAGGGCGCGCCGCCCGTCGCCACGTGCACGACGTGCACCTCGCCTTCGATTTCAGCGGAGATGCGCGCGCCTTCGCGGATGAGGCGTTCGCATGTCTTTTGGCCCGTCACGCAGACCATGACGCGCAGCCTCTTTTGCGCCTCCCGGTCCCCGTCCCTTTGCTTTTCCGCAACCTTAGCCATCGGTTTTGTCCTTCCTGCCGTCAGGCGCGCGAAAGGCCGATCACGAAGTTGCTGTGGCTCGTGACGCTCACGCGCTCGCCCGGCTGCAGGCC
The DNA here is from genome assembly GCA_023404715.1 of Bacillota bacterium. Lineage (GTDB taxonomy): Bacteria > Bacillota > Clostridia > Christensenellales > Aristaeellaceae > Beduinella. The sequence continues at coordinate 14,924 of JAEYAR010000176.1, forward strand.
GGGCTGCGGCTTATAATGGTCGTAATAAAACATTCGCTCGTCCTCCGGGTCCTCTTTCGTCCCTACGTTGACGACGAGTACATGGAACTGAACGCCCTCCTTGAACGTCAAGTCCTCCGCATACGAGACGACGACGCCCTGCGTCTTTCGCGAAAGGCCGCTCGTCACCTCGCGCAGATAGCGCCGGTACGCATAGACCGGCCCTAGCTTCATGCTGCCTAGGAAGATGAGCAGCGCCCCCCATACAATCGTAACGATAATCGTCACCATTTCCATCCGCCGAACCAGCGAAAAGACGAGCAGGGCGAGCAGGGGTATGGAGAGGACCGCGCATAGCGTCCACTCGCGCTTCAGCTGCTTTGCGTTTGATTCAAAGTCATCCGTCCCGTATATCCGCTTTTCCATCGTTTCCATCCTTTACCGCGCACGCCGCTGCGCGGGTGCGTATTCCTACACAAATTATGACGCGTTTACGCCCGTTTGTAAAGTGCCTTTTTCCCATCCTCATGGAATCTTCGCGTTGGGGTCAGTGCGCTTCACAAAGCCGACACGGGCGCCGTCCCAGGTGAGCGTGCCCGTGCTGCCCGCGAGCGTGCGCCGCTCCATCACGGCGCGCAGCAGCTTCTCGTTCAGCTCCGGCCCGCCGGCGCGCGCGACGCAGTTCTTCCAGACCGTGAATTTGCACCCGTCCCGCCAGCGCGAACAGCCAAACGCGCGGGTGTTCTCTGTAATCGTCCCCTGGCCACAGGCCGGGCAGGGGATCTTCAGGTCCTTCATGCCGCTCTTTTTGCGCCCCTTGCGCTCCTCCGGGTCAAAGGCGACGTCGGGCGCGCTCGACGCGGCATATTCGGTCATGCTTCGCGTCAGGCGGACGATGCCGTCCATAAAGCGCGCGCAGTCCGTCTCGCCGCGCGCGATGCGCGAGAGCTCGCGTTCCCAGCGGCCCGTCGTCTCGGGCGAAGCGATGGATCCCGGCACCGCCTCGATGAGGCGCACGCCCTTTGGGGTGGCCATCAGCGAACGCCCTTTGCGCGCGGCATAGCCTACGGCGATCAGCCGTTCGATGATCGCGGCGCGCGTGGCGGGCGTCCCCAGACCGCCGTCCTTCATGCTCTCGCGCAGCGCTTCATCCTCGATACGCCGGCCCGCGTTTTCCATCTCCCGCAAAATGGAAGCGTCGGTGTGCTCCCGCGGGGGCTTCGTTCTCTCTTCCCGGACGTTTACCTTCTTGACCTGCCGGGTGTCTCCGGGCGCGAGCGGCGGAAGCGGCGCTTCCTCCTCTTCGCCCTTCTTGCGTTTTTGCTGCTGGTCCTTGTAGACATCCTTCCAACCGCTTTGGATCACTACGCGGCCGGTGCTGAGAAAGGCGTGCGATTCAACCTGCGTCACGGCGCGCAGCGCATCGTATTCATACGCGGGATAAAACGCGGCGATGAGCCTGCGCGCCACGAGGTCGAAGAGCTTTTGTTCGTCCGCAGGCAGCGTAGCCAGGTCCGCCCTCCGCCCCGTCGGCACGATGGCGTGGTGATCGCTGATCTTCGCGTCGTCGAATACGCGGCGCGTGACGGGAAGCTTCTGCGGCAGGCGCTGCGTCAGCGGCGCATAGGCCTCCGGCAGCGCCCGCATCGCCGAGGCCGCCTTGCCGATCATATCGTGGGGCAAGTAGCGGCTGTCCGTACGCGGGTAGGTGACGAGCTTGTAACGCTCGTACAGGCTCTGCGCCGCCTTGAGCGTTCGGCTCGCGGTGAAGCCCAGCGCGTTGTTCGCGTCGCGCTGCAGGCTGGTCAGGTCGTAAAGCTGCGGCGGCAACTCGCGCTTGCGCTCCTTCTCGCAGGATAAAACCGTCCCGACCCGACCCTTGACCGCGTCGGCGATCTGCTGGGCGCGCTCGGCGCTCTCGATGCGCTTGGCTTCCGCGTCCTTCGCGGGGTCAAACCAGACGCCCTTGTAGTCCCCGAAGTCCGCCTGTACCGTCCAATAGGCCTCCGGGACGAAGGCGTCGATCTCCAGCCGTCTGGCGACGAGCATTTGCAGCGTAGGCGTCTGTACGCGCCCGACGCTGAGCAGCACGTCGTAGCGCAGCGTAAACGCGCGAGAGAGGTTCATGCCCACGAGCCAGTCCGCCTTGGCCCGGCATCGCGCGCTCTCGTAGAGCGCGTCGTAATCGCTGTCCGGCCGCAGGGCGGCGAAGCCTTCCTTGATCGCCTCGTCGGTCATCGACGAGATCCACAGCCGGTCCACAGGCCGCTTACATGAAGCGACCTCGTAGATGTAACGGAAGATCAGCTCGCCCTCGCGTCCGGAGTCCGTAGCGCAGACGATGCGCTCCGTCGCCGCGTCGTTCATCAGCGCCTTCACCACTTTATATTGCGGCCTCGTCTTGGGAATAACCTTGAGCGGAATTTCGTCCGGCAGGATGGGCAGGTCGTCCTTTCGCCAGCGCTTGTAGCGCTCGTCGATCTCCTCCGGCTCCTTGAGCGTGACGAGATGCCCGACGGCCCAGGTGACGACCCAGTCGCCCCCGGAGAGGAATCCCTCCCCCCGTCTTGTTGCCCCGAGCACGCGCGCGATGTCGCGCGCGACCGAGGGCTTCTCGGCGACGACGAGTGTGGACATCAGGATGCCCTCCTTCATGCAGGGTTTCAAAAAGCGCGCCCCCCGCGTTCGGGGTTACGCGCTGAGGGATGATATGCGGGGCGTGGGCAAGCGGCCTTCTACCATCCTTCACTGCTGCTGCAGCGAGGCGAAACGCGTGTATTGCCCCAGCCATGCAAGCTTCACGGTGCCCAGCGGGCCGTTTCTCTGCTTGGCGACGATGACCTCCGCGATGTTCTTGTCCTCCGTGTTGGGGTCGTAGTACTCCTCGCGGTGCAAGAACATGACGATATCCGCGTCCTGCTCGATCGAGCCGGAATCGCGCAGGTCCGAGAGGATCGGCCGCTTGTCGCTGCGCTGTGCGCCCGCGCGCGAAAGCTGCGCGAGCGCGAGCATGGGCACGTTCAGCTCCTTGGCGATGCCCTTGAGCGCGCGGGAAATCTCGCTGACCTCGTTTTGGCGGTTTTCTACGCGCCCGTCCGCGCTCATGAGCTGCAGGTAATCGACCATGATCAGGTCGAGCCCGCGCTCCATTTTCAGGCGGCGGCAGCGCGAGCGCAGCTGCGAGGGCGTAATGCCGGACGTATCGTCGATGTACAGGTTCGCCGCAGCCATCGGCCCCAGCGCCTTGGAAAGGGCGAGCCAGTCCTCGTCCCGCAGCGTGCCGTGCCGGACGCTCTGCATATCCACGCGCGCGTCCGCGCACAGGAGGCGCATCGCAAGCTGATCGCGCGGCATTTCCAAAGAGAACGCCGCCACGGTCCGCCCGGCGATGACCGCCGCGTGCGAGAGCACGTTCATGCCAAACGACGTCTTGCCCATCGAAGGGCGCGCGCCGACGAGCACGAGCTCGCCGCCGTGCAGACCCGTGAGCAGGTTGTCCAGGTCGACGAAGCCCGTCGGCACGCCGTCGATGCCGCCCTTGAGGCGCGATAGCGTCTCGATACGCTGATAGGTATCGGGCAAGATGTCGGCGATGTGCACGAGCGTCGAGCCCTCCGACCTGCGCATGACGATGTCGAAGATGGACTTTTCCGCACGCCCCAGGATCTCAGGCACAGGATCCTGCTGCGTATAAGAGTCCTGCGAGATCTCGTTAGAGGCCTTGATGAGCTTGCGCAGCGTCGCCTTTTCGTCGACGATTTGGATATAGGCCTTGACATTGGCGGTCGTGGGCACATACTGCGAAATCTCGAGCACATACCCGATGCCGCCCACGCCCTCGAGCGTGCCGCGCCGGTTGAGCTCCTCGTCCAAGGTCACGATGTCCACCGGCTGCCCGGCGGTGTGCAGCTTGTGCATGGCGTCGAACAGCTCCCGGTTGGCCGGGTGGTAAAAGTCTTCTTCCGTGAGCGACTCCATCGCCTGAGAGAGGGCCTCATGGTCCTGCAGCATCGCGCCCAGAACCGAGCGTTCCGCATCCAGGTTATTCGGCGGCACGCGGCCCAAGCGTTCGTCTTCCATGCCCCATTCCCCCCCAGCAAAGCCCCTTTGGGATTACTTGGTCGCCTCGATCTTCACCGTCATCTTGGCGGTGATGCCCGCGTACAGCCAGACGGAGACCTCGGTATCCGTCGCCGTACGGATGGGCTCAGGCAGCTCGATCTTGCGTTTTTCGATCTTTACGCCGTGCTGCTTCGCCAGCGCGTCTGCGATCTCCTGCGCGGTGACGGAGCCGTACAGCCTGCCGCCTTCGCCGCAGCGCGCGCTCACGCGGATCACGCGGCCCGCGAGCTTGCCCGCCAACGCCTGCGCCTCCGCTCGGCGCACGTCCTCCCGATGCTGCTCGGCGGACTTCGCCTTTTGTACGGCGTTGAGCGCCGAGGGGGTCGCCTCGACCGCCAGCTTCTTGGGGAATAAAAAGTTGCGCGCGAAGCCGTCCGAGGCTTCGATGATTTGATCCTTCTTGCCTGTTCCCTTGACGTCTTGCAGCAAAATAACCTTCATTTAAAAATCATCCTCTCCATCGTCGCCGCCATTCATGCCGTCCGGCGGAAACGGTATTTTCCTTTGTCCCCGAAGTCCGATCATCTCGTCCATCAAGCCCAGAATCAGCAGCACGAAGCGCAGCAACACAAAGCCCAGCAGAGCGATCGCCGCGCGCCCCATGCGCCGCACGCCGTGCGCGTGCGCCTGATAGTCGATCACCGCCAGCCCCTGCAGGCTGATGATGAGGCTCGCCGCCTCCCACACGACGTAGACGGTCCGCGAAAGCGCGCTCAGGCCCATCCAGCTGAGCAGGAAAAGCGCGAGCAGCGTAGCCCCCAGCGCCCGCACCGAGCCCTTGGGCAGCTTCCATGCGCGCAGCGGCAGAAAATCCACCGCCTCCCCCCGCTGCCTCGCGGCAAAGCGCGGCAGCAGCGTCGCCAGCGCGCCGCCGAGGATCGATCCGGTCACCCACTGGCTCGGCATCGCCAGGCGCAGGCTCTGATCCAGATAGAGCATGAGGGAGCGCGTAAGCTCCGCGCGCGCCTGCGCCGTAAGCTGAAAGTATTCGCCCATCGGCACGAGCACGTCCATGTCCGGCGGCAGTTTGAACAGGCCGTTCGCGTACATCGAGTACAATAGCGTATCCGTCTGCGGCATGCGCGAGAGCATCGACTCCAGCGCGCCGACCAGCCCGCCGACGAGGTCGCCCCCCGCCAGCCATGTGCCCACGCCCAGGGCCGCGCCCCCGCAGCCGAGCAGCAGCAGGCCTGTTATGCCCGCAGCCTTTGAGAAGGGAACGCCTCGATCCATGGCGATCAGCGCATAGACGCTGGGCGGCAGCAGCACGAGCGCCACCACCAGGGCCATCGGCGCGCCCAGGAGCCAACCCATAAACCCTACCGCGATCGCGCCGCAGCCCAGGTAGCACACCGGACCTGCCTTGACGCCCATATAGCCCAGCACGGCCGGCATCACGAGCGCCAGCGCAGGCAGCATGAAGAGCAGGCCGCCAAACAGCCATAGGACAATCCACAGCAGCGTAAAGAACGCCGTCCAGCCCCACTTATTCGAGCGTCTTAAACTTTCCATAGCCTCTCCACGATTTGTTTTCATGCCCCAAACAGGCAGACCTTCGGGTTGTTCTGGAGAGTATTCTGCATCCCCTTTTCATCTTCCTGCCTGCAAAGCAAAAAAAACAACGGCGCAGATGTTTTAGGCCGCGGCGCTTGGCCTTGCGTTGCGCTCGCAATGCGCTGTATAATTCATGTATATCATATCAAGCGAGCCGCGTGGATGGCTTGAAAGGAAGGCGCACGATGAGTGACGCATGCCGCACCGTACTGTTCGTTCTCCTGAACCAGTACGCCGATTGGGAGGCCGCCTACCTCTCCTCCGCCCTGAACCTGCTGGGCCAAGAACGCTTTTGTGTGCGGACCGTATCGCTGACGAAGGAGCCCGTCTCCTCCATCGGCGGCTTCCGCGCCCTGCCGGACTACGCCATCGGCGATATCCCCGATTACGAGGGCTTGATGTTGATCGGCGGCATGTCCTGGCGGTCCGAAGAAGCCCGTCGTGTAATTCCCCTCGTTCACGATGCGCGCACGCGCGGCAAGATGCTCGGCGGCATCTGCGACGCGGTGTGCTTTCTCGGCACAGCCGGCGCGCTTAACGACGTGCGCCACACGGCTAACGACCTGAGCGAGTTGAAGGCGCGGGCGGGCGATGCCTATCGCGGCGAAGCGCTCTTCCTGCCTCGCCAGGCGGTGCGGGATCAGCGCGTCGTCACGGCGAACGGCACAGCCCCGCTCGAGTTCGCCCGGGAGGCGCTGCTGGCCCTGGACGCGGCGCCGGAGAGCGAAATTATGGGCTGGTACAATTTCTACAAGCTCGGCTTTTACACGGCGTCCATGAGATGACATGAAAAATACGGCAAAAAGGCCTTGCGAGGGCGAAACGGATCGCCGCCCACCGCAAGGCAGCTTTTTTACTTTTTCTTGCCCTCTGTTTCAATTGATTCCAAATGAAACTTATCCCTTAAAAACACCTGATACTCCGGTTGACCGGCCGCGCTTTCATATTCCTGACGTACCGTGCGCGCGATCCAGCCTCGCATCGTCTCGGTCAGCTCTTCATACCGCTCTACGACGATCTTTTTCTCGGCGGCCGCACGCAGAATCGCCTCATATGCATCCGGGACGTACTCGCACGCGTCGACCGGCACCTCCCGCCGAGTCCAAAATGCGTAGGGGATATCGGGCTGCTCTGCACACCCCGGCGCGCTGTGCGCGGCATAGATATAACCGTCCACGCCTTCGTACGTTTCCGGCAGGGCGCCGGGGTAATACTCCTGTAATCGAAGCCGACCGTCCGGCCCAAAGCCGTAGCTCGCCCACGTATGATACGCCCCTGCATGCGCGAAGCCGATGCGCTGGCAGTGAAGCTCGACCGCGTTGCTGAGATACACGAGCGTGTTCTCCCGCCGCGCCGATAGGTAGACGAGCGCCCGTCCGTGGTTCGATACGTGCGGCCTCAGCACGCTAAGGCCCGGCGTCCTCGACGCATGGTAATACATGTGCTTCCCTCCGGTTTTGTCAAACGTCCAGATGGCGCGCGACGAGATGGAACCGCACGCAGCCATCCGCGCAGACGAAGTCGATCTCGTGCTTGGCGTGCCCCCCGCGCAGCCGGTAATCCCCGCCGCAACGCGCGACCTCGCATAGCGTATGCAGGGCCGCCATGGTCTTGGGACAAAACCCTGCCGGGCATGCATAGCCACAGGTAAAAGCGTCGCCTGCCTCAAACCCCATCCGGCATTCCCGCACCGCGGTCACCGAAATGTCAAACGTCCAATCCTCTACGATCGTCTTTTTCATGGTTCGCCCTCTTTCCACGTCCTTCCGCCCGTCACAGCCGGATCTGTTCGTCGTCCGAGACGTACCTGCGGAAGGGCAGGACGATCAGCACGTCCGTGCCCCCTTCCGCCTCCTCACAGCGCGTAATGCGCAGTTCGCTCTTCTCTCCAAAGATGAGCGTCAGCCGTTTGTGCACGTTGGCCACGCCGATGGACCCGTTCTCGCTTTCCTTGCGGGGGATCGTGTAGTCCTCCGGAACGCCCCGTCCGTTGTCGAAGATCGTGATGCAGATCAGCCCGCCGGCCTTTTGCGCCTTAATGCGCACCACGCCGCCGCTGCGGCCCGCCAGGCCGTGCTGCACCGCGTTTTCGACCAGCGGCTGCAGGCTGAGCTTGGGCAGCTGCGCCTGCTGCGTCTCCTCCGGCGCCTCGATCTCCAGTCGGATATTGTCCTCGTACGCCACCTGCATCAGGCTGAAGTACTGGCGCACGTTCTCCAGCTCCTCCCGCAGGGGAACCACGTCGCGCCCGTCGCGCAGCACATAGCGCATCATCTTTGAGAGCAGAATGATCAGCCCCGCCGTCTTTTCATCCTCTCCGCGCAGCGCGCTCATATGCAGGATATTGAGCGCGTTGTACAGGAAATGCGGGTTCGTCTGATAGCGCAGGGCCAGCAGCTCGTTTTCCTTCTCGCGCAGGCGCACGTTGTAATTCTCCTCGATCAGGCTGTCGATCTTGACCGCCATGTCGTTGAACGCGCCCATCAGCACGTTGAACTCGTCGCGCGTGGCTGGCAGCTGCACGTTGAAGTCGCCGTGGCTCGTCTGGTCGATCGCCAGCATCAGCCGGTGAATGGGTCGGGCCATGGCGCGAGAGAGGGATACGCTGAGCAAAAGGCACAGCAGCAGCGCTAGCAGGGAAACCGCTACGAACGTCGCGGCGATATTGCTCAGCGCCGCGGACATGATGCTGCTCTCCGGCACGACGGAGACGATCTTCCACCCGGTCAGCAAACTCTGGTAGCATACGAGGCAGCGTTCCCCCTCGTAGGCGCCCTGCACCTCGCCTTCCGACCCTTGCAGCAAGTCGGTCTGCGCCGCGTCCAGCTGCGTCATCCTGCGATTCTCGTCTATGTGCGAGACCACCGCGCCCGCCGCATCCACGATCAAATACTGCGCGCCCTCGTACGGCGTGGAATCGCTGAGCGTTTCGCGCAGGTAGGTTTCCAGCATGCTGATGACGAGCACCGGCTTTTCGACCGCCTCGGGCAGATAGGTCAGCCTGCCGTCCCGCAGCTGATACAGGTTCAGTTCCCCGACGAGGGAGATGAGGTAGCGGTTAGCGACCGGCGCGTCGCTGAGCGACGTATGGCCGAAAGCCTCCGTAAAGTCGTAGGTGGAAACCCAGAAGGGGTATTCGCCGCCCTCCCTCGCCCTACGATAGAACGGCGCGTTCTCCAGGTTATAGATCGACGTGTACGTCGCGTTGCGGTTGTAGACGACCACGTCCGAGCGCAGGAACTGCACCTGGAACACCCCGTCGGCGTGCAGCAGATAGGTATTGAGCACGTCGGAGAGCGCGCGATTGGCCGCCGCCGGGCTTATCTTCGACGCGTCATAGGTCGTAAAAAAGCGGAACAGATCCCCATCCCGCATGAGGTCGCCGTAGAGATCCTTCACCTCTTGAAACGCCTGGTTCAGCTTCTCGCTCGCGCGGGCCATGGTCTGCCGGATGTCGGTGCGCGTATAGGAGAGCGCCATCTCTACCTGTTGATAGAAGTAGATGCCGCTGAGCAGCAGGATGGTCAGCAGGCTCACCGCCAGCATATTGCGCAGGATTCTGGAAGAAAAGCTCATCGGCCAAAGCGCCTTTTTCACGCGCTACTCCCTCCTGTACATCCGCCGGTAGGCCATGGGCGACATGTGATAATGCTTTTGAAACTGGCGGATGAAGTACCGCTCATCCAGATAACCGCATCGGGCCGTGATCGTATAGACGTAATCGTCGGTGCTGCGCAGCTGCTCTGCCGCCTTCTCTAGGCGCAGCTGCGTGAGATATTCGACAAAGCGCCGGTTCGTCCTCTTTTTAAACAATGCGGAAAAATAATTCGGCGTCAGGTAGTAGCGGCGCGCCATATCCTCGAGGGAGATTTGCTGGGCGTAATGCCGCTGTAAATACAAGATACATTGGTTGACGGGATCGCCTGCGCGTTCGATCGTCCGCTCCGCCTGGACGGCCAAGGCGTCCAGGCATTCGCCCAGCAGCCGGCAGTACGCATCCCAATGGAGCGCCGCGCGCATGCCTGCGGCGAAGTCGGCGAGCGTCTTGCGATACGCCGCCTCCGGCCCGAGTTTCTCCGCGCAGCGGGCGACGTTGTAGACCGTCGCCTCCATCAGGCGCGAAACATTGGGCCGCGCCTGACGGATCCCCTGCAGCATCGATTGAAGGCTCCGCGCTCGGTCCTGCGCGTCGCACAGCAGCCAGCGGTAGATTTCATCCGGCCGCGCCACCTCGGGATTTCCTTGCGCGCACTGGGGGCCGCCCTGCGCTACGGGCTCGCATGCGTAGAACGCCTCGTCCAGGCCCCGCCGCGCGGCGCAACCGGCGCTAAACCCCGCCTGAACGAGCCCGTGCTGGTGAGCGCTCAGTCCGACGCGGATCCCGTAGCGCTTCGCCGCATGCGCCATGACCTCCGCGAATTGCGCATGCTTTGAGGCAGGCGCGACGGCGACGATAAACAGCAGATGCCGCTCCGCCGGAAGCGACAAAAAGATGGGCTTATGCGGAAGCGTCATGCCGCATTCGAGCATGGCCGCGATGCCCTGGCGCAGCGGCTCTTCCCCGGAGGCTTTGGGCATGTACACAGCCGCAATCCACCCCTCGGTTATATGCCCGTTCAGCGTCCGTACGGCAGGCGGCGGCAGCTGCTCCGCCGGCGTCAGCAGCCATTGCTGCACCAAAAGCGTCAGCTTCTCCGTCTCGATGGCCCGGTCCTTTTCCCGCTCCGCCGACAGGCGCTCGTCCCAGTAATCCAGCTTTTTCTTGAGCTCCGCCGCCTCCACGGGCTTGACCAAAAAGTCCACCGCGCCCTGGCGCAGCGCTTGCTGCGCGTATTCGAAGAGCGCGTAGCCCGTGATGAAGAGCACCTTCGTGCGAGGCGATACGCAGCCGATTCTTTTCAACATCTCCAGCCCGTCCATGCAGGGCATGCGAATGTCGGAGAGGACGAGGTCGACCGTCTCTCGCGCCACGATATCCAAAACCTCTTCCCCGTTCTGTGCTGTCACGACCTGGTCCTGCGGACGCATCCGGCGAATGCCGTCCTCCAGCATGTGCACCTGCAAGGGCATGTCGTCAGCCACCAGAATGCGCAGCATAAGCCTCCTCCTCTCCGGCGAAGCGCCTCCGTCCCCTTAGCGGCCTGCGCCCTTTTCCCGCAGCCAGACGGCCATGCCGCCGCCCTCGCGGTTATCCCAGGCATAATAGGGGACCAGGCAGATCCCCTGCCCCCGGATCGCGGTGACGCCGCCCAGCAGCCCCTGTTCGAAGCGCGCTTCGAGCGGCACGTCCTTGCCCAGGCTGAAATCGGCGTGGAAGTATTCGGTCGGAATGCCGGGATTGTCGGCCTCTTCCGCGCAGTATACAACGGGCCCGCGCATGACGGCCACGCGCCCCGCGTCCTCCAGCACGCGCGCATCCGCGTATACGCGCCGGACCGGCATGTCCAGGGATAGCACGACGCGATCCCCGCTCGCTACCGGCACCCCCAAATAGCCGTCCTGCGCCATAGCCGCGCAGGGCGCGCCGTTCTTTTTAAGGGTGTATCGCTCACACCAGCCGGGCTTTCTGAGCATCAACGTCTTTACGCCCTCGCACGATTCTACGACGATCTCCACGCGTCCATCCCAAGGATAGTCCGTCCGCATCTGCAGGGCGATCTCGCCGCCGTCTAAAGCGATCCGGGCATCCGATTCGATGTACTGGCGCACAAAGACCGTGCCCGGCGCGGTCGCGTAGACATAGCCGCCGACGGAGGGCACGAAGCGCACCAGGTTTGTCGGGCAGCAGGGCACGTGAAACCACGCCCGGCGGTGCAGGGTTCCCACCGAAGCCAGCGGGTTTTCATAAAAGTAACGGTCGCCCTGCAGCGACAGGCCGCAAAGGATGCCGTTGTACAGCTCCAGCTCGACCAGGTCGGCGTATTTTGCCTCGCCATGGGCCAGCTCCATTCGGTGGTTCCAAAATGCCATGCCGATGGAGGCGCACGTCTCGCAGTAGGCGGTCAGGTTCGGCAGGCTCCAATCGCGCGTAAAGCCCTCGTTATAGGCCGACTGGCCGATGCCGCCGGTGAGATACAGGTTGGCGGGCACGACGTTTGCGTATAGCCGCCGCAGCGCCTGCTGCAGGGCCTCGTCCTTGCGGATCGCCGCGATGTCGGCCAGGCCGGAATAGTAGTACATCGCGCGTACGGCGTGACCCGTGACCCGCTCCAGCGCCCGCGCCGGCACGTCGTTCTGGCAGTATTCGTCGGTAAAAAACTTTTTGTCATAGGAAATCGGGAGCCTCAACTTCGTATGGCCGCGCTGCCCGACGAACCATTCGGCGTATTCCAGGTAACGTTCCTCGCCCGTATAACGGTACAGACGGACGAGCGCCATTTCGATGCCCTCGTGTCCGCTGATCCAGGTCTGTCTCCCCGGCCCGACGGCATCCATCATCTGGTCGACCGCGCGCAGCGCGGCGCGGTACAGCTTATCCTTCCCCGTCGCCTGTCTATAGGCGATGCCCGCCTCCACGAGCTGGCTGATGCAAAAGTCCTCATGATGGTCCATGTCCGTCCAGCGGTCGGACAGGTTGCCGAGCACGAAGAAATTAAACAGGTACCCGTCCTCCTGCTGCGCGGCGCAGACGACGTCGATGATCTCGTCCGCCTCTTTCTCCAGATCGGCGTCCGCGCCGCCCATCAGCACGTAAGCTACGCCCTCGAGCACCTTGTAAATGTCCGCGTCGTCGAAGAACACGCCCTCAAACCCGCCCGTCTGCAGGCCTGCCGCGCGGCGGAAGTTGTCGATGTTGTGCGCGCACTTGCGGATACAATCGCGCGTGGTCACCCTGCGCACCGTATCGGCGCGCTCCTTCCACAGGCCTCCGGTGACCACGACGTTTGAAAAAGGGACGGGGGTAAGATCTGAAAATGCCATGACGCCGCCTCCTATTGCTTCTATTTCGGTATCGTAATTATAATGGGCCCCCGTACCCGATGGCAAGGGGACCCGCAAAGGAGGATAGAAATGTCGATGTTTTGTAGATTTGTCTACACGCCTTACCGTGATCGCCGGGCGCGGCAAATGCTACTGCGACGCATGCCAAAAGGATAAAAGGCGGTCCGGCGGGACCGCCTTGGGAACCAAACGCCGCTTACCCGTCCTGTAAAAAGTCCCCATAATGAGCCGCGTAAAGCGCTTCGCCGCTCCATTCGCCGTTTTGTGCATCCATATCGACGGAATAGGCTGTTTCGTGTGACCACATTTCCTCCTCTGTCGGGTTTGTGTAATTGGCATGGGCACGTAGCTGCTGCACCGAATCGTCGTAGCCGTACACACGCCAAATTGGGATTAGGCGATAGCGCCTATCACCGATCGTATCACATGTGGCATCGTTTTCATCGCGCAACGCGTAGCCCATCTGTACCTTGGTCACGCTGTGAAGGACACCTGCCCGAATTCTTTCACCAATGGCCTTTTCGACCGTCTTCCACTCAGCCAATGCATAATTCGGTTCAAGAATCCGCTCTGTCTCATATAACATGAGGTAAAACCAAAAATCGTCCTCTTCTATGATCTTCATATAGTTCGGCCCGCCTGCTCTCTCCAAAATGGGAATGCCGTCTACGTACTGCGTTAGCATAAGCTCATAGAACCCTTTTTCATAGCCTTTTCCCGGCCGATCGGTCAGAATGGCGCTCTCCACGTACAAGTCTCCTCTGTCCGTCTGCTTCACTTCGTCGGAGGTTTCGCAGTGATAGGCCATAGATGTAGCCGCCTGCCAGGTCACCCGAATGTCCTGTTCCACGCCACAAAGCGCCATCAGCTCAGCAGCCTTTTCTGCCGGGCGCTCCACGGGCATCTCGTTATTGTCCGGCTGACAGCCTCGGTAATAAAGACGCGCCATTCCCGCCCCGTCACAAATGCGCGTCCTCCCCGTCGGAGCGCATTCGTAGTTGAACGCCCTGAATTCCTTGTTATACTTCAGGCTTTCCTTGAAGCTTGAGGTCATGTTAAATTGATTGTTTAACACATCCAGAAAAGTTTCCGGCGCTTCCAGGGGACGGACTAGCAGAGCGGGCATTACGTCCGCCTCCGGCAAAATGACCGGCGCGTCTATCGCGACGGTTTCTCCCGCGTCGGTAACGAAGGTCATGCGCAGACGCTCGGGAACCTGCATCTTTAGCTGCGAAAGGGGAACGGTTGATGCGCCCGCAGCGCCATCAGCACTAGCACTTATCACCGGTACGACGCCCCGCATGAACGCCATAGCGAGCGACAATATGAGCGCGCCAAATAGATACATCGTTGAAAAATACCATCTTTTCATTACTTATTCGCCTCCAAGAAAACGTTATTGGTTTGGCAAAACAACACTAGCCCCATACGTTCAAGTCGGCTCAGCGCTCCATCCCCGACGTTAGTTCTACCGCCATGCTCATGTCCGCTCCCCACTCGCCATCCGGCGCGTAGAAGCCCACCGGCGCCAGGAACAACCGCTCCGGGTAGCTCTCAGCGGGCGTAGCCTGGCAGGATGCCCATAAATGCCGCTCGCTATCTGTCTCGCCCACCGGAAGGCCTGAACCCTCTGTGCTTGTCCTCGGGCACACCTCACGTCCATCCGCATCTACGAGGGCAAAGCTCTGCCACGCGGCGATAGAATGATATACATCATCTTCGGGCACCTCATCGGAGAAATCCAGTCGAATGGACAGGTAAACTCTAATGGGCGATAGCTTCGCCGAGAGCACGGTTAACTCCCCTCCTCGCATTGGAAAGGTGGTCATAGGCGTTAGATCACGGATGCTTTCCAGCGGCACGCGCTCTACGGGGATGTCCATTAAGATGCGTTCTTCTCCGGCATGCATATCCCTGCCCACGGGCAGACTGATGGTAAGGTCTTTTTCCGGGATTACCACCTCTGAAAGATTCAATTCAAAGTAGATCAATGCCTCGCCGTTTTCCTCACCGGGCGCGTATTCGCCACCGCTTCCACTGGTCATGGTCAGCTCGCATCCATTGAGCAAAAACCAATCAAAGCCGCCCATTGCGGTAACACCGTCTTGCGAAAGCTTATTCGAAAATTCACCGTCCGCTTCCCACAGTTCGGCACGAGATAGCGGCCGCTCGATCGCCGGACACCGGACGCTCATGACAAAGCGTAGCGTTGAACCGTCGAAGATCGCTTCGGTCACTGTAAGCTCCGTCTGACCGACGTGCATGGACGCTATATTCTGTCGGATCAGCTCCGTTACCTCAGGTAATGCGTCCTCTCCGTATGGTATAAAGTCAAACACCCCACGGCGAACGCCCTCCGCCACACCCAGCGCGCCGGCTAACAGCAACAATAGCGCCAGCCCCCAGCTAAGCATGCGACGGAAATGCATCTGACGCCCGCGTCGTGTTGCTAGCACCGCTTCGTTATGAACGCGCTCAAGTGCTCTGTCCACAGCCTCATCAAAAAGTATGGAACGCATCGGAAAAGCATCAAGCAACTTTTCCCGGCTTGGTTCAACGTTCATTCAAAATCCTCCCTTCGCAGCATGCCCTTAAGCAGCTCTCTTCCCTTGGACAAACGGCTCTTTACCGTGCCCGCCGGGATACGCAGCGCCGAAGCGACCTCTGCGACCGAAAAGCCTTCCAGATAATAGAGCACAATAGGCATCCGCCATTCCGGCTTAAGCCGTGCAAGCGCGTCATGCAAAGGCTGGTTATCCACCTCCGGCGGAGCCGCCAGATCGTGAAGTTCGGTCAGCACGGTCCGATTGCGTTTTCGCAGCGTCTTTTTGCACGCGTTAATTAAAATGCGAGTCAGCCACGCTCTCACCGCCGTCTCACTATGCAGGCAGTTCCGTCCTCGCCAGGCCAACAAAAGAGCCTCCTGCACGGCGTCAGCGGCGTCCTGTTCGCTACGAAGCATAGCGTAAGCGATGTGCCAAAGCAGCGCCTGATATTGCCTGACCGCCAGGGTGAATTGGCCCTCGTCCATCGTATCCCTCCTTCTCATCCGATCGCACATATATAGAGACAATTGGGTACGAATTGGTTCATGAAAAACAAAAAAATTCAAAAAAAGCGTAAAAGGCGGTCCTGTTGAACCGCCTTTTACGGGCCATGTTTTCTCTGCATACGGTGCGCATTGTCTCATTTTTTTAGGGCATCGAACACCAAGTCAATTCCTTTGCGGACAATCTCTGAACGAGAGGTATTGAATTCTCCAGCACAGTCGTCTAGCTTTTTTACCGTCTCTCGATCAACCCGCACGCGGAGCGTTTCGCTTTTCGGATTTTCGGATGGTGGCCGTCCCATTTTTTTGAGCGGCATTTCCTCACCTCACTTTCCGTGCCGCATAAATTTATTATACTTAATGTGCCACCAAAAGTCAATCGACTATTTCTTATGCCGGACAGACGACAATAAAGAGGCCTTTCGGCCTCTTTCTGCGTGTCGGCAAAGCCGGCGGATACGATTACAGTCTTGCAGACGGCTTTTGGTTTGTCTGACTTCGATAGGTTTGTCGACAGTCTAAAAGAGGCCTTTCGGCCTCTTTCTCATTTATGCAATACGTTCTTCGCCCAGGCGCCCATCCGTCCAAGCGGGCGCTGCTGCTTCTTGGCCGCCGTGAACGCGCTCAGCGCGGCGCGGCGATACTCGTTGTTCTCCGGGCTCAGGCGAACCGCCTGCCGGAAGGAAGCGTGCGCTTCCTCGGGCCTGCCTATGCCGGCCAGCGCCTGGCCGTGCAGGAAATGCCACGTCTCGTCCGACTCGCTGCAGCGCTCCAGCACGCGCAACGCGGAATCGTACATCTTTTGCGCGAGCAGGCGCGCGGCCAATTTGTTCGTATCCGCCAGCGAATAAAGCCGCGGCGAGGGCGTATGGGCGGCACATTTCACGCTCGTGCGGCGAAGCGCCTCTTCATAAGCGAGGTTCAGCGCGATCAGGCGCGCCTGCGCGCTCTCCTTCTCCGCCTCGCCGGACTGGATGTCGGGGTGGCATTCCTTGACCAGGCGGCGGTACGCGATGTGTACCTGCTGCTCGGTCGCCGTCTCCGGCACGCCCAGCGTGATAAAGGGGTTCTGCATATTGCCTCCTACAAATCGGCTTTCCCTGCGGAAAGCGTGATGCGGCAGTCATCATCAAATGGGGTTTTATCATTATACCATGACCCCCAATTTTATGCAACACCCAGGTTCGCCGTCTTTTATCTCTGCTTTTACCGCCATCCGCTCACCTGCCCGAGGCATCTGCCGGTCTCATTCGCACATCAGCCGTATTCCCACGGAAAAAAATCTCACTTATTGTCTCGCATCAGTTTATGCAACAGCTTCTCTTCCAATACGTCCCCATACTTCATTCCGAAGAACATCAGCGCGAGGGCGCCCGCGATGATGAGCGCCCAGCCCCAGACCGGCATGGTGATCGCCCCGCTGCCCACCGCCGAGGCGACCACAAGGCCCCAGGGCCTCGTGATGAGCGCGATGACGAGAAAGCGCATCGTCCCCATGCCGGAAAGGCCGGCGAGGATGCACAGCAGGTCGTCCGGAAAGAAGGGCAACAGCAGGGCCAGAAACATAAAGGCGTCCCGCTTTTTTTCGATGATGGGCATGTACTTATTCAGCGTCTTTTGATCCACAAAGCGGCGCACAAAGGGTTCGCCCAGTCGCTTTGCCAGCGTAAAGACGATCAACGAGCCGACGACCACTGCCGAGGCGCCCAAGAGAAAGCCGGGCCAGAAGCCCAGCGCCAGCGCGCCAGCGGCCGTGGAAATGTTGCTGGGAATGGGCGCGACGATGACGGTGAGTACCTGTAGCAGGAAGTAAACCACGCCCGCCATGGCGCCATAGCCCGCGATCCATGCGCGCAGCTCCTCTACGGAGCCCAAGCGCGTAAGCACACCGGAGCGGTAAACGCCCACCCCTGCGGCGACCACCAGAGCGATCGCCGCTACCCAGATCAATACGCGGCGCATCACCTTAGATTTCATCCTTCGCGCCTCCCACAACGCTCTGCACGTTAACCACGCGGCTATGCTTGATCGGGTCCCACTTGGCCTTGGGGTGCAGCAGCGTCATCAGGTTCACGGGAATCCACGTCATGATAAAAATCGGGAACGTCACCGCTGCCAGCAGATACATGCGCACGTTTTTCTTGCTGAGGGCGATGCCCCAGATCGCCATACAGACCTGCATCAGATACGAAAGCAAGCCGGAGATGAGGCCAAAGGCGATCAGGAAGACGCCGGATACCATGTCGGGATACAGACCGATCGCCATATCGACGCTCATCAGCACCGAAACCGCCATCAGCAGCACCTGCATGAAGGGCGCGCTGATCATCATCAGCATATCCGAGCAAGCGAGGCTGCGCCGCTTTAAAACACCGCTCACAAGGTCCTTCCAATAATAACGCAGACATTCATAGCAGCCCACGGACCAACGCTTGCGCTGCTTGAGCGAATCCCACAGGCCCAGCGGCTGCTCGTCATAAAAGACAGCTTCCTCCGCATAGGCGATGCGAACGCCTTTGATCGCGCACATCGTCGAAAATTCAATGTCCTCGGTCAGGGATTTTACGTCGTAGCCCACGATCTCAAGGGCCTTTCGGCTGATGAGCAGGCCCGTGCCGTTGAGCACGGCGGACGCTTCGATGTTCATACGGGCGCGGTGGACGAACGTGTTGAGCAGCCAGTAGTAAATCGACGTATCGCCGCTGATCCACGTATCGCCCGGGTTTTTGCTATCGCGGTTGCCCTGCACGACGTCGTAGCCCGCGCACATCGCGTCGTTCATGCGCTGCAGAAAGTCGGGGCACGCGAGGTTATCCGAATCGAAGACCACAAAGGCGTCGTATGCATCGTCCTGCGTGAGCTGCGCAAAGACCTCCTTGAGCACGTCGCCCTTGCTTTTCACATCGTCGCTGATGGAGAGCACCTTAGCGCCGCACGCCGCCGCGACCTCGGCTGTCCGGTCGGTGCAGTGGTTGGGCGCGACGAACACGTCGAAAAGCTCCCGGGGATAGTTTTGCTCGCGCAGCGTCTCCACGAGCTGCCCGATGACCGCCTCCTCATTGCGGGCGGGCAGCACAACGGCCAGACGTTTTTGCGCGGGCGCATAGGGGATGCGCTCTTTTTTTCGGAACGAAAACATGCCCAGCGCCACGAAATAGCAGGCGTAAACAAGAAGCGGAATCCCTACGAGGGTATAGATGATCGGTCGAATCATGGCCGAATCCCCCTTTATTTTCTATATTGAATAGATTGTACGCGCAGTATTCACCTTCGCCTGCGGCGGTTCCTGCGCGCCTTGCAAATCCTCATGCAATTCTCATCTGTCTTTCATCTTCATAATATAAAACGCCGCTGGATGTCGGCCCGACGGACCGCACGTGCAAACGCGGCGTTCTTTTGTCAAATTTCCATTTGCGCGCGGGTGATCTGCGCGCCCAGGTAAGAGAGCTTCGTCTCCAAATGCTCGTATCCCCGGTCGATGAAGTGCGTGTTGCCGATTTCGGTAATCCCCTCCGCCATGAGCCCGGCGATGACGAGCGCGGCGCCCGCCCGCAGGTCGCTGGCGTACACCGGCGCGGCGGACAGACCCGGAACCCCTTCCAAGATCGCCACGCGATCCATCACGCGTACATGCGCGCCCATGCGCCGCATCTCCGCCAGATGCTTGTAGCGCTGCTCGTAGATGTTCTCCGTGACCAGGCTGGTGCCCTTTGCCGTGGTAAGCAGGGCCGTCATTGGCTGCTGCAGATCCGTCGGGAACCCCGGATAGACCTGCGTCTTGATGTTGACCGCGCGGTGCGCGCCGATGGAGCGCACACGGATGGCGTCGTCCTTCTCGTCTACCTTCGCGCCCATTTCGAGCAGCTTAGCCGAGAGCGCCTCCATATGCGTAGGTATACAGCCGGTGATCGTCACATCCCCATGGCTGGCCGCCGCTGCGATCATGAGCGTCCCCGTCTCGATCTGATCCGGGATGACCGCGTAGGTCGATCCGTGCAGCCGCTCTTGCCCGCGCACGCGGATGATATCCGTGCCCGCGCCTTTGATGCGCGCGCCCATGCTGTTGAGAAAATTCGCCAGGTCTACGACGTGCGGCTCCTTGGCCGCGTTGTAGATGATCGTGTTGCCCTTCGCGCGGCAGGCCGCGAGCATGGCGTTGATCGTGCCGCCGACGGTCACGATGTCCAAAAAGACGTCGCCGCCGGTCATGCCCTCCCTGGCATTTGCATGGATGATGCCGAAGCGCTCCTCCACCTCGGCGCCCAGGGCACGCATGGCCTTGATGTGCTGGTCCACCGGCCTGGGGCCGATGTCGCACCCGCCCGGCAGCGGCACCTCCGCCTTGCCAAAGCGCCCCAGCAGGGCGCCGAGCAGATAGGAAGAGGCGCGCATGCGGTGCGAAAGGCGCTGGGGGACGACCCAGCTGCCGACCCCGCGCGGATCCACACGCATGACGCCCTGCGCAAACTCGACCTTGGCCCCCAGCTGCGTGAGCATCTGGATGAGCACGTGCACGTCGTTAATGTCCGGCAGATTTTCGATCACGCAGGGCTCATCGGCCAAAAGGGCAGCCGGAATAATCGCCACCGCGGTGTTCTTGCCCCCGCTGACGCTGACGACGCCCTCCAGCCTTCGCCCGCCGGTGATGAGCATTTTTTCCATCATGGACATGCCGTCTCTCCCATATGCGCCGCTGAGTGCGGCAGAGTTGTGATAGCCTAGCACCTTATTATACACATTTTCATACGTATATGCAAGCTTTGGCACAAACCGGCAAATGTTCTCAGAAATCTCCTTTGCGCATACAGCGTTTGACAGTCGCTTGAGGCGCCTTTATAATGAAAGAATCATCATTGTATAAGAGGAGATGTGAGGCGTGAAAGGGATTTTACGGGTTTTAAAGACGTCGGTCGCCCGAAAAATGATGATGGGATTCCTGCTCGTAATCGTCCCTACCGTGCTGCTGGGATGGTTCGCAAGTCGCGAGGGCCTGCGCGTCGCCAGCAAGGAGATTGCCAACTCCCATGAAAATGCCTTGTCCCTTCTCAGCGATCAGCTGGCCGACCGGCTGTATAATATGGACATGTTGGCCAGCGCGCTGCTCCTTGACGACGATCTGATGCAGATCGCCGGTATGCAGGGCGCTCGCATCGACCTATATGACTACGTGCTCTTCCGCAATAAAATGAACCTGTACCGGACACCTAACTTTCTGGATAACGACATGGCGGTCTTCCTGCCGCGCCAGGGTTGGATGATCTCCGCCCAGTCGGGCATACGCAGGATCGAACAGCAAGAAACACAGGCGATACAGGAGACCCTTCAAAAGACCACATGGCTGGTTCGCGACTCCCTTCTGCGACCGGGGAAAAAATGCCTGGCCGTGTACCGTGGCTTTGTTTACGACAATCAGACGAGCCCCTTCACGCTGCTCGAGGTTCCCTGGGAGGAGATGGAGGACGTGCTCACGACCATGGCCGCCAACACGCACGTGCGCAGCGTGTTTTTCCTGGATTCATCTGGACAGATCATCTTCACCGGCGGTGCGGACGACGCGCTGCACGACCAGATTGTACAGCGCGCCGATGCCAGCGGGAGCGGACCCCTCCTCTCCGGGGACGGCAGCCGCCTGCTCCTGCTGATTCAGGATGTCGGCAGCTATCCGTGCAGAATCGGTTTACTGCTGGACGAATCCGATCTGTACAGCCCGCTCATGCGTATGCAGACGATTCTCGTCGCGTTTATGATCTTTGCGGCCATCGCGAGCGCCCTTTTCATCGCAGTGGCCACCCGTCAGCTGTTTGCGCCCGTGCGCACGCTGACCGACGCCATGCAGGCGCTGGAGAAGGGCGACCTGAACGTGCGCGTCGACACGAAGGTCAACTCCGAATTTGCCCTGATGGCCGGGCAGTTTAACCGGACGGTCGAGCAGCTCAACTGCATGATCCGCGAGGCCTACGTCAACCAGCTCAAGCTCAAAAACGCACAGCTACGCTATCTGCGCTAGCAGATCAACCCACACTTTCTTTATAACAGCCTCTTCAGCCTTTATAACATGATACAGGCGGGCGATTTGGACAGCGCAGCGCATCTGGCGATTTACCTGGGAAAGAACTACCAACGCAGCGCGCACCTGGAGGAAAACGACCTGACCGTCGCCGAGGAGCTGCAAAACATCGACGTCTACCTGCACATCATGGCCCTGCGCTTCCCGGACCGTCTCCAGCTCGAAACGGACGTTCAAGCCGAGGCGAGGAGCATTCGGATCCCCGTGCTCTCGTTGCAGACCCTGGTAGAAAACGCCGTATTACACGGCATGGAGGGCGCCAGCCAGGCGTGCGTCGTATCCATCCGCATCCGTGTGCAGGAAGACGTGCTCGTCCTGTGCGTCGAGGATACGGGGAACGGCATCGATCCCGAGCGGCTAGAGCGCATCCGCGAGCGGCTGAAACGCTCGGCAGACGCCGAGGATCGGCACGGGCTAGAAAACGTCTACATGCGTTTTCGACTGATGTACGGCAACGGCGTGCGCATGATCGTGGAAAACCGCGAGCCCCGCGGCGCCCGCGTGAGCGTGCGCGTTCCGCTCGGAGAGGAGGAGGACCATGTATAGCCTCTTGCTGGTAGACGACGAGATCCACATTCTCAACGGACTATATCAAAACGTCGCTTGGGAAGAGCTCGGCGTCGACCGCGTGTACAAGGCGTCGCTGGCAGCGCAGGCCCTTTCGATCATCGCCGAAAAGCACATCGACCTGCTGATCACCGACATCCGCATGCCCGAGATGGACGGCATGGAGCTGGCGTCCATCGTGCGCCGAAGCTGGCCGTACACGAAGATCATCTTTCTGACCGGTTATCAGGAGTTTGCCTACGCGCACACAGCTGTGCAGCTGGGCGTCTTTCGATATATCCTCAAGCCTGTGCTCTACGAGGACATTCTGTCTGCTGCGGGCGAAGCGATTCAGGAGCTCGCCGTCGAGCTGGAGCAGGCGGTCCGCATCCGGGATATGGAGCAGGCGCTCGCGAGCGCGAGGCCCGTAATGCGAGAGCGCCTCATCGCCGGCTGGCTCAACGGTGCAGGTCCCTCCCCCCTCCCCGACGAGCATAGCTTGCGGGAATACGACATCCCTCTGTCGGCGACGGACTGGGGCTTCCTGGTCGCGGTGCGGCTCGACGGCGGCAAGGAGGGACCGGAGGAGGCGCTGCGCGCCCATCTGGCTGTACGGGATAGCGCCCGAAGCATCCTGGCCTCGGACTGTCGTATGCTGGATTATCTCAATTCGGACAGAATCACCATTTTGGCCTTTGTTCATGAAGAAGCACGCGCGGGGCCAATGCAGGGGCGCGTGGTCGCCTGCCTTGAGACCTTTCAAAACGCCATCTACAGCGCGCTCGGGCGTCACTGCACGATCTTTTGGACGAAAACCGCCTGGGTAGGCTGCATGCAGACGGTCTACGACGAGCTAAAGCAGCGCATTGCGCGAAGCATCGTTCTGCTGCCGTACGGCATCATCGGGCCGAAGCAGCCCGGTGCGCACGCCGTCGCCAGGATCGAAAGCCTGGGCCTGCGTCCGCTCTTTTCCACGCTCGTCGAACAGTTGCAAAAGGAACGCGCGCTCGAGCGGTTGGATTTGATTTTTCACGAGCTAAGCCGATGCCCGGGGGATAATAACCTGGCCTGCTTGCAGGTCTACCACGAGATCACGGGTTCGCTGGTCAACGACTCGCTCTCTCGCGGGTTTACGCTGCAGGAGTGGGCCGGGGAGCGGATCGATTTTTTCGAGAACATCGCTGTAGCCCGGTCGATCGACCGCTTTCACGACACCGCACGGCAGTTGGTCGCGCACTACATCGATTATGTATACAGCAGCACCGTCACACAGACGCAGAGCGTAGTCATGGCCGTCAAAGACGCCGTTCGCGAGGGCCTTGGTGAAGAGCTTTCCGTCGCCGCCCTGGCGGAGCGCTTCGCCTACCATCCCAACTACCTCTCGCAGATGTTCAAGCAGGAGACCGGTCGCTCCTTGCAGGAATACATCATCCACGAGCGCATGGACCTGTCCAAACGTTTGCTCTCAAAGGGGATGCCGGTCGGCGACGTAGCGCTGCGGGTCGGCTACGGAAACGTCACCCATTTCAGCCGTATCTTCAAAAAGAACGAGGGCCTGTCGCCCAAGCAATACCAGCAGCGCGGCGCGCGCTAAGCTATCCCCGGCTTCGGCCGGGGTTTTTTGATGCCTCCGGGCCTCTGCCGCTGAAAAAAGAGAAAAAGGACAAAAAAAGCTTAGATCACATAATGTACTTTTTCATTGTAGTGATTTATCCTATTTCTACAAAATATTTTGTGTGCGGCGCCAAAACATAAAAAATCACGAGGAGGTTTCAGAATGAATTTATTTAAGCGCGCGTTGAGCGCACTGGTCGCCGGGGGCATGTTGCTGTCCGCCTGGGGCGCGTTCGCCGAAGGAGAGACCGGCTATGATCCCCAATATTTTACGAAGTACGACCCGCCCATCACCCTCACTACCCATACCGTGGTCACGCCCACGAACCTGTTCCAGGACGACGACACGGCGGAGAACAACGGCTGGACGCGCTGGCAAAAGGAACAGCTGGGCATCGAGTGGAAGCTCGACTGGAGCGCTCCCGATTCTACGACAGACGCGCAGAAGCTGGACCTGGCCTTTGCCAGCGCCGATATGCCCGACTTTATCAGCGCCACCCCCGCGCAGATCGCCAAGTACGCCAAGGCGGGCCTGCTGCAACCGCTCGATGAGCTCATCGAAAAGTACGCCTCTCCGTTGGTGAAATGGGGCCTGCAGGACGCTGTCGAACAGACGCAGGGCGCTTTCTTCAAGCCTGCAACCGTGGATGGAAAGATCTATGCCATCCCGGTGATGAGCGACACCATCGTCTGGTGGAACAACGGCTTTATCCGCATGGACATCCTTGAGGAGTTGGGCATGGAGATGCCCGCCACGCTGCCCGAGCTGGAGGCTGTCATGGCCGCCTACAAGGAAAAGTACCCGGGCAACTACCCGCTGGCCATGGATAACACGCTGGCCGCCATGCAGATCGTGAACGCGCCGTTTAAGGTGGGCAAAGGGCACTGGATCGTCAAAGACGACGGCGCCGTAGGCTATGGCAGCGTGCAACCCGAGGCCAAAGAGGCCCTCGCCGTGATGGCCGACTGGTACCAAAAAGGTTACATCGATCCTGAATTCGTCGTCAAGGACGGCGCCAAGATGAACGAGAGCGTCGTCGCGGGCAATTTTCTGGTCTATTATGGTTCCTGGGCCAGCATCGCCACCCCCTTCACCCCGATGTGGGCAAACGCGCCCGAGGCCGACCCGCAGATTCTGCCCTTCCTGCTGGGCGAGGACGGCGAAACCCGCGTCTACGTCAACAGCTGGTTTACAAGCATGAAGGCGATCACCACCGGCTGCCAAAACCCCGAAGCCCTGATCTACCTGCTCAACGAAAACTGGGATTCCCGCTTCCGCAGCGACCTGGAGATCCGCGAGAGGATGGAAAAGGATTACGGCTACACGTTCAAATACCCGGTGACAGAGGAGCGCACCCCCATCAACCTGGAGGAGGTTGCCCGGGACTATCCCAACGCCGCCCAACCGCGCGAGCTATGGAAGTACGATTACCCGGCCGAACTCGAAGGCATGGGCTATCTGAACAACTTTTACACGCATTACGCCAAGCTGTTCGGCTTCACGGGCGAACCGGTGACGGTGCTCAACCGCGACCTCAAGAGCATGGCCGAGGCCGTACGCACCGGAGACATGAGCCTGCTGACCGTCAACGGCAAGAGCATGTGGGATGAGTGGACAAACTCCAACCCCAATATGCTGACCAACTGGGGCAATACCGAGGCTTACTGGAGCGCGTTCGAGAAGAGCGGCCAATACGTGGCCGACGCCTTCGCCGGCGCCTCCACCGATCTGATGATCGAGAAGAAAGCGTATCTGGACAAGTTGGAGCTAGAAGCATACACCCGCATCATCATGGGCACCGAGCCCCTGGATGCCTTCGACACATTCGCGGAAAACTGGATGAACAACGGCGGCAGCGAAATCACGACCGAGGTTAACGAGTGGTACGCCGCCAATAACCAGTAACGCCAAGCTATATGAGGCGGGCCTGCGACAACCGGTTCGCAGGCCCGCCGTTTTTGAGGAAAGGGGATCGTCCAGTGAACATCACGACGACGGCGTGCAGAAAAACCCTGTCGGGCCGAATTCGCCTGGCGCGTACCTGGCAGCTCTACCTGATGCTCGTGCCCCCGCTGATCCTGGCCGTCATCTTCGACTATACGCCCTTATACGGCCTGATCATGGCATTTCAGGATTATAACCCCGCGCTGGGCTTTGCGGGCAGCCCGTTCGTCGGGCTCAAATGGTTTCGAACGGCGATGAACATGCCCGACTTTTCCTACATCGTGCGCAACACGCTGACGATTTCCATCGGCAAGATCGTCTGCGGACAAGTCTGCGCGATCGTATTCGCTTTGCTGCTGGGCGAGGTGCAAAACAGGACCTGCAAGCGCGTAGTGCAGACGATTTCTTATTTTCCGCACTTCCTCTCCTGGGTCATCATCGGCGGCGTGTTCATCGATATTTTGAGCATGCGCGGCATCGTCAATCAGCTCATCACGTTTCTGGGCGGCCGCCCTACCTTTTTTCTGGGCAGCAACGACCATTTTCAGGGCACGATGATCGCCCTGGAGACCTGGAAGGAGTTCGGCTACAGCGCAATCCTGTACCTTGCCGCGATGACGAACATCAATCCCGAGCTGTACGAGGCCGCGACCATCGACGGCGCCGGTCGCCTGCAGCAGACCTGGCATGTGACGCTTCCGGGCATCAGCGTGACGATCGTAATGCTGGCGGTGCTCAGCCTCGGCGGCATCATGAACGCGGGCTTTGAGCAAATTCTGGTCATGTACAACGCCGCAGTCTACCAGACGGGCGACATTTTGGATACGTTTATCTACCGTCAGGGCCTGCTGGACGCGCAGTACTCTCTGTCGACCGCCATCGGACTGTTCAAATCCGTCATCGGACTGTTCATGATGTTGCTGGCCAACGCATTGGCGTCGAAATTTGCCAATTACAGAATCTTTTAAGGAGGGAGACGGACGTGAATCCACGAATTTATAGGACGAGAGGATATGCCGTCTTCACCGTCTTCAATTATTTCCTGATGGCGTTGCTGACGCTGATCTGTCTTTTGCCCATGCTGCACGTCGTGGCGGTCTCCTTCAGCGACGCGGCCTCTGCGGGCGCGAACAAGGTGACATTTTGGCCGATCGGCTTCAATACCGCAGCTTATGAGCTCGTGCTGCGAAACGCGGTCTTCGGTCGCTCGTTCTTCATCTCGACCGTGCGCACGGCGGCGGGCACGTTCATCAGTCTGGCATGCACCGTGCTCGTGGCCTATCCTCTATCCAAGGAAAAACACGAGCTGTGGGGCCGCAACATCATCCGATGGATCTTCGTCGTTCCAATGCTGATCAGCGGCGGCGTAGTGCCGGGCTTCATCCTAATCCGCAACCTGAAGCTGATCAATTCCATCTGGGCGCTGATCCTGCCGGGCTGCGTGCCGGGCATGTACATCGTGATGATGATGAACTTCTTTCGCGGCATCAACCGTGGCATCCTGGACTCCGCGGCCATCGACGGCGCGAGCGAATGGACCACGCTGCTGCGCATCGTGCTGCCGCTCTCGACAGCAAGCATCGCCACGATCGCGCTTTTCACGATGATTCGGTACTGGAACGAGTGGTTCGGCGGCCTGATCTTCATGAGCGAGCGCAGCATGTGGCCCCTGCAGACGCTGCTGCAGCAGATGATGAAGACGCTGGACGTGACGGGCTTCAGCTCCAGCGACATTACGATGCTGACGAAGCTGTCGGACCGCTCGTTCCGCTCGGCGCAGATCGTCATCGCCACCGTACCCATCATGTGCGTATATCCCTTCATGCAGCGCTTCTTTATCACAGGCATCACGATCGGCTCCGTCAAGGAGTGAACTATCACCGTCAGGGAGGAACAATGATGCTTTACCCACAAAGCCGCGAACCGCTGACGCCGGAGCGCTTCCGCGCGCCCGGCAGAGAGTACCGCGCAACGCCCTTTTGGGCGTGGAACAACAGGCTGGACAAGCAGGAGCTGCTCTGGCAGATCGAGCAGCTAAAGCAAATGGGCTTCGGCGGCTTTCATATCCATGTTCGAACGGGCATGGCCACCGAATATCTGGGCGACGCGTACCTTAATGCCGTCCGCGCCTGCGTGCGCAAGGCCGGCGAGGAGGACATGCTCGCCTGGCTGTACGACGAGGACCGCTGGCCCTCCGGCGCGGCGGGCGGGCTCGTCACGCGCGACCCGGGCAAAAGGCAACGCTTCCTGATCTTCTCGCGCGAGGCTGCGGGCGAGGGCGAGCCCCTGGCCGCGTACGACGTAGAGCTGAACCCCGACGGCACGCTGCGCGCCTATCGTCCCCTGTCACAGGGCGATGCGCCCCGGGGCTTCGCGCTGTACGCGCGCGTGCAAATCGCCGGCGACAACCCGTGGTTCAACAACCAGGCATACCTGAACACGCTCGACCCCAAGAGCGTGCGCGCGTTCATCCGCACGACGCACGAGCGCTTCTACGAAGCCGTAGGGGATGCGTTCGGCCAGGACGTGCCCGCCATTTTCACGGACGAGCCGCAGTTTTCGCGCAAGCAGGCTCTTTCTTACGCGCAGGACGAGCGGCCCGTCACGCTCCCTTGGACGGACGATCTGCCCCAAACGTTCCATGCAGCCTATGGCGAAAACCTGGTCGCAGGCCTGCCAGAGCTGCTGTGGGATCTGCCAGACGGGCGCGTCTCCACGCTGCGCTATCACTACCACGACCACATCGCCGAACGGTTTGCGCAGGCTTTCGCCGACCAGCTGGGCGCTTGGTGCGCGGGGCACGGCCTGATGCTTACCGGCCACATGATGGAGGAACCCACGCTGGAGAGCCAAACCTGCGCGCTGGGCGAGGCGATGCGCTCCTACCGTGCCTTTCAGCTGCCGGGCATCGACATGCTTTGCGACCGGCGCGAATACAACACGGCCAAGCAAGCGCAGTCTGCCTCTCGCCAGTACGGGCGCGAGGGCGTGCTCTCGGAGCTATACGGCGTGACGAACTGGGACTTCGACCTGCGCGGACACAAGCTGCAGGGCGACTGGCAGGCCGCTCTGGGCGTTACGGTGCGCGTACCGCACCTGTCCTGGGTGTCGATGAACGGCGAGGCCAAGCGCGACTACCCGGGCACGTTCAACTATCAGGCGCCGTGGTACCGCGAGTACCCGTACGTCGAGGATCACTTCGCGCGCGTTAATACCGCCCTGACGCGCGGCAGAGCGCGCTGCCGGGTGGGCGTCGTGCACCCTGTGGAAAGCTATTGGCTACATTGGGGCGCGCGGGAGAACACGCAGGCCATTCGCGAACAGATGGACGAGCAATTCGAGGCGTTGACGCAATGGTTGCTGCGCGGGATGATCGACTTTGACTTCATCTGCGAGTCGCTGCTGTCCGAGCAGTGCGAATTGCAGGCCATCGCCGGGGAGGCGTTGAGCGTGGGCGCGATGCGCTACGAAGCTGTGCTCGTGCCGCCGGTGGAGACGTTGCGGCGGACGACGGTCGAGCGCCTCGCCCGTTTCCGCGCGGCGGGCGGCCGCGTGATCTTCTTGGGCGGCGCGCCGGCGCTGATGGACGCCGTGGCCAGCGGCGAGCCAGGGGCGCTGTACGCGCGCTGCGAGCATTGCGCCTTCGCCCGCGTCGCCGTGCTGCAAGCGCTGGAGGATCTGCGCGATGTAGAGATTCGCGATGCGCACGGGGCGAGGACGTCAGGCCTCCTGTATCAAATGCGCGAGGAAGAAAGCGGCGAACGCTGGCTGTTCGTCAGTCACGCGGACAACCCGCAAAACAAGGATCTACCGAATCGGCAGTCGCTGCGCATCCGGCTGCGGGGCGAATGGGCGCTGGACCGCTATGACACACTGTCCGGGGATATCCAGGCCGTCCGTGCGCGCGAGGAGCACGGCTGGACGATAATGAAACGGACTTTTACGATCATGACTCGCTGCTGCTGCACATGGCTTCCGGCGCGTGCGCGGCGACTGAAGCGCAGGCCGTGCAGACTCCTCAGGCCGTGCCGCTTCGCTTCCTACAGACCGTTCCCTTCACGCCGGACGAGCCGAACGTGCTGCTGCTGGATATGGCCGAATATGCGCTGGACGACGGCCCCTTCCGCCCGCGCGAGGAGGTGCTGCGCCTGGACGACGCCCTGCGCGCGGAGCTTGGTTGGCCCCTGCGCGGCGAAGCTTGGGCACAGCCTTGGGTCGAGCAGGACAAGAGCATGCCGCGCACGCTGACGCTTCGTTTCACGTTCGACAGCAAGACCGCGCTGCAGGGCGCACGGCTGGCCTTGGAGGACGCCGGCGACGCGCAGGTGACGCTAAACGGCGAGGCGGCAGCGGATGTAGACGGCTTTTATGTCGACAAGTGCATCGGCTGCCGGCGCCTGCCTCAGATCGTGCCGGGCTGCAACACGCTGACGGTCCGCATGCCGTACGGAAAAACCCGCAACGTAGAGGCTTGCTATCTGCTGGGCGCCTTCGGCGTCAATGTGCAGGGCAGCCGCGCTTCGCTTTGCCCGGCGCCGCAGCGCATCGCGTTCGGCGACGTCACGCGCCAGGGCTACCCCTTCTACGGAGGCAACCTGACGTATCACCTGGAGGCTGATTTGGCGCCCGGGCGCTACGAGCTGACGGCAAGCCTGTACCGCGGCCACCTGCTGCGCGCCGCGGTGGACGGCAAAGACGCGGGGATCATCGCATTTTCGCCGTATGCCCTGACGTTTGATGTGTCACAGGGCGGAATGCATCGCATCGACCTGACGGTTTACGGCTGTCGGATCAATACGTTTGGCCAGCTGCATCAGACGGACAAGGCGCACGAATGGTGGGGGCCAGGGTCCTGGCGTAGCACGGGGGCGGAGTGGGCGTATGAATATTGTCTCTATCCGCAGGGCGTGCTCAAGTCGCCCGAACTGCGCAGGCTGTAAGCCTCGTTCGTCATTCTCTATAAACATTGATGCGGCCC